>CANRPZ010000013.1 GCA_947632625.1 uncultured Bacilli bacterium
ATTCTTTTGACATTTAAAAAACTAGAATTTCTTTCTTTTTTCTACTTTCTTTTTATTTCAGCTGTGAATCGTAACATATTTTAATGAAAAGTATTTTACTAGCTAAATTAAAGTTAAGGTTATACTTTTGTAGATGGTTCTGAATATATTTTTTATAATAAAGCTCATAAATCTTCTAACACAAAAAAAGAATTATATTATTTTAAAATTCTTTCTCTTACCATTGAATCAGTATCCTCTATAAATAATTTAGAGTATTCATCTTTATTTTCAATAATGTTTTCATATTTTTTTGCTTTTAATAATTCAATTAAATGATCTAATTTTTCACTTTCTTCTATTTCACGCAAATTTTGATATGCTTGTTTTAATTTTTCGATATTTGCTCCTTTGACATCTTCAGCAAATTCATAAATATATTTAGCATTTTCAGTTTGAACTATGGCGTCTTCTAATTTTTTTACATTCGTGCCTTCAATGTTTTTAGCAAATTCAAAAATATATTCAGCATTTTGAGTTTGAATAAGTGCATTCTCTAATTTTTCCATATTTGCTCCTTTGACATTTGCAGCAAAATAATAAATTTGTTGAGCATCTTTGGTTTGAAGAATTGCATTCTCCAATTTTTCTCTATTTGCTCCTTTGACATCTCTAGCAAATTTGTAAATATATGTAGCATTTTGAATTTGAATAATTGCATTCTCTAATTTTTCAATATTTGCTCCTTTAATATCTTTGGCAAAATAATAAATATATTCAGCATCATGAGTTTGAAGGATTGCCTCCAATTTTTCTATATTTGCTCCTTTGACATTTGCAGCAAAATAATAAATATATCCAGCATTTTGAGTTTGAATGATTGCATTCTCCAATTTTTCTCTATTTGCTCTTTTGACATTTACAGCAAAACAATAAATATATCCAGCATTTTGAGTTTGAATGATTGCATCTTCTAATTTTTCTATATTTGCTCCTTTAATATCTTTAGCGAATATATAAATATATTGAGCATTTTGAATTTGAATGACTGCATCTTCTAATTTTTCTATATTTGCTCCTTTAATATCTTTAGCGAATATATAAATATATTGAGCATTTTGAATTTGAATGACTGCATCTTCTAATTTTTCTATATTTGCTCCTTTGACATTTGCAGCAAAATAATAAATATATCCAGCATTTTGAATTTGAATTATGGCATCTTCTAATTTATTTATATTTGCGCCTTTAATATCTCTAGCAAATTTATAAATATATCCAATATTTTGAGTTTGAATAATTGCATTCTCTAATTTATTTATATTTGCCTCTTTAATATCTCTAGCAAAAGCATAAATATATTCAGTATCACAAGTTTTAATGATTGCATTCTCTAATTTTTCTATATTTGCTCCTTTGATATTTACAGCAAAACAATAAATATATTCAGCATTATGAGTTTGAATGATTGCATCTTCTAATTTTTTTACATTCGCGCCTTCAATATCTCTAGCAAAATAATAAATATATTCAGCTTTCTTAATATCAATAATAGTATTACAACCTAATTCTTTGTCAATAATCCCTAGATTTACTAATTTTATAAAAAAATCAAAGTTCTTTGTCATTATAATTTGTACATTTGAATTCATACTAAAACCTCCCAAAATAATCAAGTATTTTCTATACAAAATTCTAATATTTTTCTAGTTTTTATAAATTTTTTCCTCGATTGATAATTATTCTAGTATACTTTTAAAAGTTTAACAACAAAAAGAATTTATATTATTTTAAAATTCTTTCTCTTACCATTGAATCAGTATCCTCTATAAATAATTTAGAGTATTCATCTTTATTTTCAATAATGTTTTCATATTTTTTTGCTTTTAATAATTCAATTAAATGATCTAATTTTTCACTTTCTTCTATTTCACGCAAATTTTGATATGCTTGTTTTAATTTTTCTCTATTTGCTCCTTTGACATTTACAGCAAATTCACAAATATATGCAGCATTTTGAGTTTGAATAAGTGCATCTTCTAATTTATTTATATTTGCTCCTTTAATATTTTCAGCAAATTTACAAATATATGCAGCATTTTGAATTTGAATTATGGTGTCTTCTAATTTTTCTATATTTGCTCCTTTGACATCATTAGCAAATAAATAAATATATGATGCATCATGAATTTGAATAATTGCATTCTCTAATTTTTCTATATTTGCTCCTTTGATATCTCTAGCAAAATCATAAATATATTCGGCATCACACGTTTGAATGATTGCCTCCAATTTTTCGATATTTGCTCCTTTGACATATCTAGCAAATTCATAAATATAATAAGCATTTTGAGTTTGAAGGATTGCATCTTCTAATTTATTTATATTTGCTCCTTTGACATCTCTAGCAAATTTGTAAATATATGTAGCATTTTGAATTTGAATAATTGCATTCTCTAATTTTTCTATATTTGCGCCTTTAATATCTTTGGCAAAATAATAAATATATTCAGCATCATGAGTTTGAATGATTGCCTCCAATTTTTCGATATTTGCTCCTTTGACATTTGCAGCAAAATAATAAATTTGTTGAGCATCTTTGGTTTGAAGAATTGCATCTTCTAATTTATTTATATTTGCTCCTTTGATATTTACAGAAAAATAGTAAATATATTGAGCATTTTTAGTTTGAATAAGTGCATTCTCTAATTTTTCAATATTTGCTCCTTTAATATCTCTAGCAAAAAAATAAATATATTCAGCATTTTGAGTTTGAAGGATTGCATTCTCTAATTTTTCTATATTTGCCACTTTGACATATCTAGCAAAATAATAAATATATTCGGCATCACGAGTTTGAATGATTGCATTCTCTAATTTTTTTACATTCGCGCCTTCAATATCTCTAGCAAATTTATAAATATATTCAGCTTTCTTAATTTCAATAACAGTATTACAACCTAATTCTTTGTCAATAATCCCTAGATTTACTAATTTTATAAAAAAATCAAAGTTCTTTGTCATTATAATTTGTACATTTGAATTCATACTAAAACCTCCCAAAATAATCAAGTATTTTCTATACAAAATTCTAATATTTTTCTAGTTTTTATAAATTTTTTCCTCGATTGATAATTATTGTAGCATACTTTTAAAAGTTTAACAACAAAAAGAAAAAGTACCAACTATCTGGTACCTCTAATATGTAAACGTAATAAAAGGTTTTCTTGAAAATCTTTATTATCGCTATCAGTTTCAAAGCATTCTTTTATCTTATATTTTATTTCATCAACGGTTAGGGTTGGCCATTTTTCTAAAAAAGGTCCAATGAAATAATAATTTACCTCTTCTAATATTTCTTGTTTCTCTAGCCTATTTTGACTTTTCTTGTAACGAGTTTTTAAATATTCTAAAATCTTATTTTCAACTAGTTTTTCATATTCTTCTTTGGAACAATTTAAATTTACTAAAAATTGATTAAGAATCTCTATGAGAATTTCATGGGGTAATATACGAATTTGGTTGGTAAATTTGTTATACAATTCGGCTTTTAATAAATTGATTTTATCCGTTTTTAAATCTTCTTTTACTTTAAATAAGGTTAAATCCTCTTGATTTTGTAATGTTTTTTCTAAATTCTTAATGGCTCTTAAATAAATGTTATAATAGTAAGTTCCACTTTTCATAGTTGGCCATTTAATGATTTCTTTTAAAGACTCTCCATGACGAAGATAAAGAATTTGTTGGTAAATTTCAGGCAATTCTTTTATTTTTGTTTTCCATGCTTCCAACGTCAATTCCGGATGTTTTTTCATTAATAAGAATAATTTTGGTACTTTCTCATTTTCTATAGCAATAATCTTTTTAAGATCTTCTATATTATTATTTTTCTTATACCAAATGGTTTCATCATTTAGTAATTTTTTAATTGCTTTTCTCTTTATATATACGACTTGATTTAACGTTAAATTTAATTTAGTAGCAATTTCATTATTATTCCATATACGATCTTTATTAATACCAAAGGCAAGGCATAAAATTTCATATTCTTCATCGGTTAAGTATTTACTCTTATCAATATTTTTTTCGATTAATCTTTTTTTAATTGCCGTCAAGCCTTGATAATAACTTTCTAAAAATTGCGTTTTTTCTTCTAAAGTACATGTAGCGTCTTCTAGATAAATTGTATTGTTTTGATCTAAATTTTTCCCATGAATTAAGTAAATGGCCTTTTTTTGGTTCATAGATAAACTTTCAACAATTTTTTTGAATTCTGTACTAGAAACATTTGGATATGCCTTTTTTAAGTCTAGTAAAAGGTTGTCATCTTTTTCTGCTTCTTTTATAGTGGTATTTGAAAGAGCATATAGTTTCATTAAAGCATTTTGTCCTCTTTTATAAATTTCTTCTTCTGATCGATTTAAAATATTGGCAATTTCCTTTATTGATTTTAAATTTCTTTTGCCTATAGCAAAATAATACATTAAGATTAAGCCCTCTTCTTCATCTAAAGCGTTATATAAAAAGGCTGCACGAATTTTTAAAATGACGTTTCTTTTGACAGTTCCCAATTTTTTAATATTTATCTTAATATTTTTAGCAATGTCCTCATAAAGGATATTCGTATCTTTTATAGTAAAAAGGAAAGTCAATAAATTGAATTCATTTTGATTTAACGCAATATTTTTAGGCAAAGTTCCAAAATTGCGTTCAAAGTCACGTTTAAGATTATTTATTGTTAATTGGTATAATTGGTTTTCTTCTTTTGGTAGTAAATAGTTTTCTGATAAATTCATGCCATGCTTTTTATAAATAATCTTTTTTTGAATATCGTTTAAAGAAGAAATTAACAAGTTCCAAACTTTCTTATTTATAACTTTCTTATTTATAATATTATATTTGTCTATTAAATCGAACAAATCCATTTCGAAATTATTCTTTTCACTTTTACGTTGAGGTATCATTTGCTTATGAATATAATCTTCGTTGTTCGCTTCCGAAAGATAATTGTTAATTTTCCAACTATTATAAGGTTGTCTTAACTTTTTTAGGGCTTTCTTTTCTATTTGGCGCACTCTTTCTCTAGTAACCCCCATTATTTGGCCTATCTCTTCTAAAGTTTTAGGCGTATTATCTTCCCAGCCAACACGTTGTTCTATAACAAATCTTTCCCTTTGGGTAAGAACGCTTAATGCATCTTCTAAATCTTTTTTTACTTGATTTTTGATAAATGCTTGCTCTGGTTCTTCGCTTTTTGTATCAGCGATTAAATCAGAGATTGGTGTATCATCATATTCTCCAATCGGTGCTTCTAATGAAACTGGTTCTAATTTATATTTTAGTAAGCCTTTTATAGTTTTTACAGAGAGATTTGCTTTTTTAGCGATTTCTTCTACTGTTGGTTCGCGATGTAATTCTAATGTTAACTTTGCTTGAATCGCTAATATTTTATTTAAAGTTTCTAAAGCATGGACAGGAAGACGAATCGTTCTTTCTTGATTGGCAATAGAACGCGTAATACTTTGCTTAATCCACCAAGTAGCATAAGTTGAAAATTTATAATTCTTACGATAATCAAATTTTTCAACGGCTATCATAAGGCCAAGATTACCTTCTTGGATTAAATCTGATAAATTATCTCTTTTAGCAAAACGCCTGGCAATACTTGCCACTAAACGAAGATTATGTTTGATGAGTTCCTGTTTGGCATTTTGATCCCCTTTTTCTATTTTTTTACATAAATCAATTACTTGTTCTGGAGTTAAAACGGAATATTTACAAATTTCTTTTATATAATCATTAGCAGAATTCGTAGTAAATGCCCCTAGAAGATTTTCATCATAAATCTCTACTTTACTAGTATTAAAAAGACTATTGTAGGCATCCATAAGCATAAGGTAATTGCTATCTTTCTTAAATTTACCGGCGTTTAGAAAGTTTTCCTCTGTACTTATCTTTTCAAAAATTTTTTCAATCACGGGTAAATCCAAAAGTGCTGTCACATCGTCTTCATTTAAAATGTATTTACAATCTTGTAGTAATTGAAAAAAACTTTCCAATTTTGCAACTATTTGTTCTTCAGGCAATTCTACTTTTAGATGTAAAGAATGGATGTAGTTTAAAAGGATTTGGCTATTCATAATCTTTTCTAAATAATTCATTAAATATTTAGGTAGCATTTCTTGTAAGTCCATTTGCTTTTGGGCTTTATTAAAAAGCAAAACAAATTGTTCATCCGAAATCGGGATGTAATTATATTTTTCTCTATATTCTTTTTGTTCCTCTGTTAAAACCATAAAATTTCACCTACCGCTTATTATAATAGGGGTTTAGTTAAAATTCAACTAAAAAACACTTTTATTCAAGTGTTTAAGTTATAAATTCTAGTAAGAGCGGAGCCAAAATTAGTAGAAGCATAATCGGAATAAAAAATAAAACCGAAAGAACACTAATTTTAGTAGGTAATTTAGAAATCTCCCCTTTTATTTCAAGAATTTTCTTTTCTCTTAAATAATTTAATTGATTTTTTAAGCTATCCGATATAGAATTTCCAAATAAACTTGCTTCGGTTAAATTTAATATAATGGTATTGATAGCATCACTTGGAATACTCTTTTTTAAGTCTATTAAACTTTCTGAAAAACTTTTTCCTAATTTAACATCTAGAAGCATTTTTTTAAATTCGTTTGATAAACTACTGTCAATATTTCGTACCGTTAATTCCAAAGCCCCTTTTAGGTATGGATTTGTTTCTAAAGTTAAACTTAAAATTTCAAAAAAGAAAATGGATTCTTCTTCAAGACGTTTTCTTCTTTTTTTTATTTGGGCATCTAAAAGTATTTTTTCAATGGCTATATAGTAAACAATTACCCCAATAGGAGATAGAATTGCTCCATACTTTGTAAAAAATAAGAGAATAATAAATAAAAGAATACAACTGATAAGACGAAAATTTAAAAAGGAAAAGGTATCGATATTTTTTTCTAATCCTAAATAATTTACTTTCGTTTTGATTCTTTCAATCGTTTTTTTATTATAGATATAATAAGATATATTGCGATTTTTCATTACATCTTCACCTCTAATACTTTCTTAATAATAAAAATGTAACTAAAATAGAGAAGAACAATGAAAAGGAAAAGACAAATACCAATAAAGGATTGAAAGAAAGGAGCAAAATAAGTAGGATTTAGAAAATAGATAAAGAAAGCAAATAAAAGTGGTAAAACAACTAAAACTCGATATACAAACATACTAGAAGCAGTCAAACTCTTTAACTCGTCTTGTAATCTTTTTTTATTATAAAAATTTTTTTCTATACTTTCAAAAACGTTTATAATATTTCCACCTGTTTTATTTAGTAAAGTTAAAGAAGAAGCAATGTATTTTACATCTTCTAATTTTACTCTATCATAAAAACGTTTGAAAACAATTTCTAGGCTTAAACCATACGTAATGTCTAAATAAATTTTTTTAAATTCATCCGAAATCGGACCATCTAATTCATTTTTAACGGTAATAATGGCTTGCATGATATTCTTACCAGATTTGAAACAGTTATTCATAATCATAATGGCTCGAACTAAATCATTTTCAATATTTTGTTTTTTTTGATGAAATTGAATTCCTAAAAAGATATCATAAACAAAAAAGCCAACGACAAAGGACATCATGACATATAAACCTTGAATTTGTTTCGTCTTTATAAATGAAATTAAGATACTTAATAATAGAAAAGTAAGACCGATTAGGATTTTAGTTGCGATAAACTGAAAGCCATCTTTTGTATTTCTTTCTTCAAAAACAATATATTTTTCATATACTTGGGCGTATCGTTTTAAAAAAGGAATTCTTTTCAAGATTTTAGAAAACTTTTTTAATATGATATTCATACGGGTTTCGAAACTATCTAAAAAGGAAACAATATTTTCTTCAGCAACCCGTAAACTAAAAGCGTCAAAACGTTTTTCTAATTTTACTTTCTGTGATTCACTATAAATAATAAAGATTAAAAGTAGCGTTCCCAGTATTAAAGCTATAGAAAGTAAGAATATAGAGATTGACATAAATTTTGCTCCTTTCTTTTTATTTTTTTATCTCCTTAAAGATATCTTCAAGTTCATAAATACCACGAGATTTTAATTTTTTATAAACGGATGGTATAAAGTCATGTAAAATAAATTCGCCATCGACCTCACCATTTTCTGTAATTCCTAATTGATTAAAACTAAATATTTCTTTTAGTTTGATACGATCTTCTTGAAAGCCTTCTATTTCGGAAATGGAGGTTATTTTTCTTTTACCATCGTTCATTCTTTCAATATTAACGACTAAATCGATAGCGCTCGTAATATATTCACGAATCGCTTTGATAGGAATATCCAACCCACTCATTAAAACCATGGTTTCCAAACGATTTAATGCATCACTTGCCCCATTAGCATGCATAGTTGTTATAGATCCATCATGTCCTGTATTCATAGCTTGTAACATATCAAAGGCTTCTTTCCCACGAACCTCTCCCACTAAAATACGATCGGGACGCATACGAAGAGAATTCCTTACTAAATCACGAATGGTTATTTCACTATCTTGATCATAATTCGTTACCCTTGTTTCTAAAGAAATAACATGTTTTTGATGTAAACGAAGCTCGGCGGCATCTTCTATTGTAATAATTCTTTCTTGAGGATTAATAAAACTACTTAAAATATTTAATAGAGTTGTTTTTCCACTACCGGTACCTCCACAAATAATTATATTTAGCTTTCCTTTTACAGCTGCTTCTAAAAAACGAGCCATATAAGGTGTAAGAGTACCAATACGAATTAAATCTTCAATACTTGCCATTGTTTCTTTAAATTTACGGATAGTTATTACCGGTCCTTTTGTTGAAAGTGGAGGTATTACAGCGTTAATACGAGAACCATCTAAAAGTCTAGAATCCACCATGGGATTGGCAGCATCAATGGTACGACCTAAAGGTTCAATTAATCTTTCAATTGTTCTTATGATATGTTCATCATTTATAAAAGAAATACTTTCATCTTTAATTAAGCGTCCATCGATTTCGATATAGATTTCGTTTGGACTATTTACCATGATTTCAGTGATATTTTTATCTTCTAAAACCTCTGTTAAAGGTCCATAGCCATTAATTTCATTTTCAATTAAATTAAACAAATGGCTTCTTTCCAAATTCGTTAAATCATGTCCTTCTACTGCTGCATCGATTTCTTCATTAATAAACTCATTTAAAACTTTATCTTTGGGAATTTCTTTATCGATTAAATTTTCAATAATGGTCGTTCTTAATTCATCTAATAACTTTTTATCGGGAAATATTTCATAGTCAGAGATATTTTCAATTTTTGGTGTTTTTCTTTCAATATTAAAAACATCGATTAAACTCGTTTTACTCATGTGTTTCACCCTCTTTTATTTCTTTCGTCTCATGTTCATCTATCATATCAAGGGCGATGGTCATTAACGTTTCATAATCTTTATTAAACGTGATCGCCATTTTATTTTGTAAAGTAATAATTTCTCCATTCATTACATAACTATCCATATTTTTAATATAAAAACTAGATGACAACGTATAATCAATATTGGCTTTGATGATATTTTTTATATCAAAAAGCGAAAAATAATCTTTGTATGGATCACGGCTATTATTTAAAAGGATTTTATAATTGGTAATTCCAGAATCTTTAAATATGCTCATAAGAGATTTCATGTTTTTTAAATCAAGTGGATCATTGGTTAGAACAAACAAAATGGTATCTACCTTATCCAATGTAAAAATATTCATTTCATTTAAAACATGATTGGTATCTATTAGTACAATATCATAATTTGACTCGGCTTTATCAATTAAAATATCCATGTATTTGGCATCAATTTTATTGCTTTGGCGTGGGTCTTTTGGACAAGGTAATATATCAATAAAATCATCATAGGAAATTGTATAGTTTTTAAATTCTTCATAACGATTGTTGTTGTAATCATCAACAAAGTTAAAGATCGTTTTTTCAAAAGGACGGTTTAAAGCCATGCTAATGCCACCGCTTGACAAATCTAAATCAATAATTAAAACTTTTTTTTCTAAATGTTCAAAAATTCCTGCCAAGTTAATGGTAGTAATCGTTTTTCCTACTCCACCTTTGGAAGAAAAAATACACATAGATTTTCCTTTGGTTTTTGACATATATTTCCCTCTATTCTTTTTCTATTTTTAATGTATCATCCATATGTAATGTACATTTTATTTTATACGATGCAATTCCAATGATTTTTCCAAATATACTTTCTTTTTCATATGTATTGGTAATTTTTAAGGATTGCTCTTTATTTTCAATCATTAAGTTATCGATTGGAATTTCATTTTTTTGGTAAAGTTCTATAACTTTTGTTTCGTAATCAGAATCTTCTTTCATTTTATAGGTTGTTTTTAAAATCGTTCTTGTCGTACTTTCTAGTTTTGTTTTTTCCATTACGATTAAACTAGTATCAATTATAAAGGCCATTAGTAAAAAGGCAAGAGGCAAAAGAAGGATAAAAATGATTAACGTTTGGCCTCGATTATTCATTATAAATCACTCTTTTCACCACGATTTCATAAGGATTTTTTAAAATAAGGTTTAAACCAGGAGTTAAAATAGCAATCTTTTTTTTTAAATAAAAATCGGTGGTACTATTTTCATTTGAAACATCAAGTAAAATTTCTTCATTTTCTAATTTTAATCGTTCTTGGATTTTTTCTTTCGAGTAACTATTTTGATAATCCGTTATTACAGTATCCATCTTACTTTCTAAATCGGTTTTATTATATAAAATTCTACCAAAATCGACGGCCATAAACAGCATAAAAACAAAGATGGGTAAAAGAATAACAAATTCAACCAATGCCTGGCCATTTTTATTTTCTAGCATCTCATCACTACCCTTTTATTAACTAGTATTTATTATAGCATAAATAAAGTTTATTGCAAAGTATTTACCGTTTCTTTTTCTTGGCAAGTTCCAAGACCAGGTTTAGGGCCTTTAACGTATTCTTCATCTACTAAAGAACAGGATGTTTTCGTAATTGAATCCTTTAAATAACCCCCAAAATATTTTACTAAAGCAATGGTAATAACACTTATAAGAGCAACAATTAAGACGTATTCGACTAGGGCTTGTCCTCGCTTATTGTGAACCATTTCATCACCTACTCTTACCATAAATATAATGGAAAAAAATTAGAAAGTCAATTTTTTTAAAAAAAAGATTAGAAATCTCTAATCTGGATAAACGCTATCAATACCAAAATATTCTTCTATAGTTAACCAATCCCCATTGTTGTATAGTTTTTCAGCTAATTCTTTTCCAACATAACGAAAATGCCATGCTTCATACTTAAATCCGGTTACGTCTTGTTTTCCGTTTGGATATCGTAATATAAAACCATATTTATAGCAATTTTCACTTAACCAATTGGCTTCTGGGGTGTTAATGAATTTATCACTTACCTCATTTACATCAAAAGTTAAACCGGATTGATGTTCGGAATACCCGGGTCTTGCGGAATAAGTATCGGCTTTTTCTTTTCCATCTCTTTTAACATAGTTATCGTATAAAGTCACTTGACGATCATAAGAACGAAAACCACTGGCAATATAAATATTTAATCCATCTAATAAAGCGGCGGCTTGCAATTCTTTAAAGGAGGCAAGTGTTTCATTCGTAAGACCGTTACCAAATGTAGAAGGAAGCGAATACGATTTGTTTACAATTAAAGTATCCTCTATATAAGTTACCCCATCACGTACAACGCCTTGAAATCCTTTCGATGTTGTAAAATAAGATTCATTTTTACTTACACTACTATCTGAAACAATATTTAAAGTAAATTCTTCACGTGCTTCATTGCCACTAGAATCTTTTGCTATATAATAAAGTTTGTATTCTCCTAATTTATGGATATCATACTCGCCCTCTACTTGCACTTTAATATTTTCATTAGAATTATCACTTACACTAACCCCATTTGTTAAATCAATTTCTTGATTTAGTTTTGAATTTTTTATAGGATTATAGGAAATATGTGGTTTTTCTGTATCGCTGATTTGAATAGTTACTTTATAAGTTTTTTTAAAACCAAATATCGTTTTAAATTGAAGAGGTATGTTTTTTTCTCCTAATGTACTCGTGTCAATGCTCTCTTCTTTTCCTAATAGTTCGCCATGTTTTACTTTTTTTACTAAATCATTCTTTTCTACCGTTTCATTTAGATTAAAATTTAAATCGGTAGCAATTTCTAGTTTTGAGTAATTAAAACCAATTACTATTAATAATAAGAGAAAAAAAATAATTCCATAAACTTTTATTCTTTTTTTTAATTTTTTCTTTTTCATTTTATCTTATCCTCTATATTATTATAAAGCAAAAATTACGGAAATACTATCTTTAAAAATTGAAATTTGACAAATTCTTTTTAAATTATAGAATTAAAAAATCTTTTTATGATATGATTTAGTAGGTGATCGTTTTGAAACTACAATTAGAAAAACAAAAAATAAATATCGTGGTGGCTAGTCATTTTAAAGAACGCTTGATGGGATTTATGGGAAAAGAAAATATTTGTTATGGCATGTTATTTCCAAGATGCAATAGCGTTCATACTTTTTTTATGAAAGAAGAAATTGATATTATTGGTCTAAATGAAAATAATGAAATTTTATTTATAGAAAGAAATTGTTCGAAAAATAAAATTATCAAAATTAATCATCCAATTAAAAAAACTAGTATTTTAGAATTACCTAAAAATACCAGTCATTCTTTAAAAATTGGTGAATCTTTATTCTTTGAATTCGAAGATATAGTCTAAAATTTGGACCTCGTCTCCCCTTTTGGCACCAAGACGTTCAAGTTCTTCTTCTACGCCCATTTTCTTTAATTTACGGGCAAAGCGTAAAACTGCCTCTTCTTCGGTAAAACGAGTCCTATGAAATAAATCTTCTATCTCTTTTCCTTCTAAAATCCATACACCATTATCATTACGAATGGTATAAGGTTTTTCATTTTGAAATTTATATACGATGTAACTTTCGTAGTCTTCTTCTTTAAATAAATCATCGGTTTTAACGTCTTCTAAAATATCTGCTAAAGCTATTAAGCATTTTTCTAATCCTTCATTGTTTAGGGCACTTATTTCAAAGACTAACGCATTCGGATATTTCTTTTTAAAGGCAAGTAAGTTTTGTTGGGCATTTTCTAAATCCATTTTATTGGCTATTATAATTTCCTTTTTTCTTTTTAATTGGTCGCTATAAGATTCAATTTCTTTACGGATGGTTTCATAATCGTTTAGAGGATTTCTTCCTTCAAAAGCTCCCATATCTAGAACATGGGCTAGGACTTTGGTACGCATGGCATGACGTAGAAATTGATGCCCTAAACCAGCCCCAGTACTTGCTCCTTCGATTAAACCAGGTAAATCTGCCATTACAAATTTACGACCATCTTTTAAATTTACCACCCCAAGATTGGGATTTAAGGTTGTAAAATGATAACTGGCAATTTTAGGTTTTGCTTCACTAATTAAACTAAGAATCGTACTTTTTCCAACGCTTGGCATACCAATTAATCCAACATCTGCCATAACTTTAAGTTCACATTTAATTAATTTTTCTTCTCCAGGGCTTCCTAGTTCACTAAATTTAGGAGCAGGCTCGTTATGGGTAGCAAATGCTTTATTACCACGTCCGCCTTTTCCCCCAACACAAACGACGACTCTTTCTTTATCTTTGGTTAAATCCGCGATTACAAGGTTAGTATCTGCATCATAAACGGTTGTTCCTTCTGGTACTTTTAAAATAACATCGCTTGCATTTGCTCCATTACAAGAAGAACCTTTTCCGTTTGTTCCTTTATCGGCTTTCACTATTTTTTTATAACGTAAATCAACTAAAGTTTTTAGGCCTTTATCTACCTCAATAATGATATCGCCACCTTTTCCACCATTTCCACCATCGGGTCCGCCCATAGGAACGTATTTTTCACGGCGAAAAGAGGTACAACCATCTCCACCTTTTCCTGCTATTGCTTTAAAAACAGTCTCATCTACAAACATATTCATCCCTCTTTTTAGTATTAGTTTACCATGAATGAAAAAAAAAAAGAAGAACTTTATGTTAAAATACTAAAGCTCTTTTATAATCCTTTAGAAACTGTTTGGTTTTCACTTGGAACACCAAAAACAAATAATTTTGCTTCTTCATAAACTTTTAAAAGCTTCTTTTGTTGTTCCAAAGCATTTTCAAATTTTTCTTTTTTCTCTTCGGCAACCACAACCTCATTTCCGTTTATGTCGTTTTGAGTAGGTGCTGCTAAACTAGCAATAAATCTAGAATAATATTTTACACTCTCTATTTGATTTTCATATTCTTGGTAAATAGTTATCACTCGAATCGATTTTTTTAGTTTTAGAAAATCCAAGCTTTCTTTTTTATTTTCGTATCTTTCTTCTATGGCATTTAGAATGCTAATCATATTCTTTAAAAAAGGTTTATTATTTTGTTGGCCATATTCAAAATGAACATTCGGTAGGCATTGTTGTAATTCACTATATTGATTATTTAAAGAAATCATTTTATTTTTTAATTCAATAAAATCTTCCCAATTTTCTAAAATATATTGATTCTTAATTACTGCAAATTTTTCTATAGTTATTTTACTATCACAATCTACAAGGGCATTAAATAATTTTTCATTTTGGTTATTCATTTTACACCTCAATCTTTATATTTAGCATCGACATAATATATTGGTCGATGTTCCTTATAATACTGCATCTCAAAATCCGTCATAACATTATAGATATTTCTTTCATCATGATGTAAATCCAAACTCACCTTATCAAAAGTATACCAAAACTCACTTAAATTTTCAAGGGAACTGGCAAATAGAATTTTATTGTCGGTTTTCAAAATAATATGTTTATTTTTCTTGAAAATCCGATCGTAAATTTTTAAGTAATTCAAAGAGGTAAAACGTTTTTTTTCATCTTGTTTTTTTGGCCATGGTTCGGAAAAAGTTAAATAAATTGTATCGATTTCTTTAGAAAAATAATTAGCTAAATTATTAGCGTCTTGGCATAAAATTTTTAAATTCGGTAATTTTTGTAAACCAATATTTTTAATAGCTGTAGCCGTTTGGGAAGGATCAATTTCTAAACCAATAAAATTTTGATGGGGATTTAATTTTGCCATTTCAATTAAAAAATGTCCTCTTCCCATACCAAGTTCTAAACAAATGGGATTGTTATTTTTAAAAACACTTGACCAATTCTTTTTATACTTTTCAGGATTTTGAATAACATAAGGGCTATCTTCTATGGTTTTATTTGCTCCTTTTACAACATTATAACGCATTTTATAAAACACCTTCTTTTTATCAATTTTAACAAACGAAAAAGAAAAAGTCTATAAAAAGAAAAAGAAGCTTTATTTTGCTTCTTTAACACTATTTCTTTCCTTAACTTTGTATTCTTTACGCATATTTTTAATAAAGTTAAGTTTGGCACGACGAACCATACCTTTTTTAACAACTGTAATTTTATCAATTGTTGGGGCATTCACTGGGAATACTCTTACCACTCCTACGCTGCCAGATTTCTTACGAACTGAAAAAGTTTCAGATACCCCGCTACCCTTTTTAGCAATTACAATTCCTTCAAAGGCTTGGATTCTTTCTTTTTTTCCTTCTTTTACCCAAACATCGACTCTTACTGTATCTCCAACACGGAATTCAGGAATGTTTGGTTTCATATGCTTTTCGTTAATTCTATCGACTAAATTAGCCATTTTCGTACATCCTTTCTATAAAAAATTTTTCTTTTGCAATCATATTTTCTTTTTAACAGCGGATTACATGCTTTCAAAAAGCGTTTTCATTATACCAAAAAGAAATGGAAATTGCAAATCTTTTGTGTTTCTTTATCTACTGTGTCCTTTTTCCATTTCTTCACTATATTGTTTTTGTTCGATTAAATTTAATAGAATGATCTTTTCTTTTAGTTTTGATTCTAATACCTTTATTCTTTTTATATATTTTTCTTGCTCTTCTTTTTTAATATATTCTTTATATTTACGTTGTATCACATTTTTTTCCTTTGTTAGTTCCGTTAGAGCTAACATAGCTTCTCCTGTTGTTGTATTTTCGCTTTCTAAAATTTTTAAAATCATGGCGGCAAGTTTTCGAAATGTTTTATCACATTTTTTTACTAAAATAGTATTCGTTAATTCGGGATTGGAAATCGATAGACTACTAATTTCAATTAAATCTTTACTTTTAATGTTTGGTTTAAAAACATAGCCTTCATTTTTAAAATTAAATTTTCCTAATTTTTCATTTTTATTTTTCTTTTTAATAACATAATAGTTCATATGCTTCACCCTTATTTTAATAAATCTTTTCTTTTTTCTTGCGTTTTTTTAAGTTGTTCATTTTTTCGCCATTTTTTAATTTCTTCATGGTTGCCACTTAACAAAATTTCTGGTACTTTTAGTCCTCGAAATTCTCGAGGTTTGGTATAGGTTGGATAATCTAATAAATTATTTGTAAAAGATTCTTCCGTATAAGATTCTTCTTTAATGACGCCATCTAAAAGTCTTATAATACTATCGGATACGGCCATAGCAGGAATTTCTCCACCCGTTAAGATATAGTCTCCAATACTAATTTCTTCATCAACAAAGTTATGGATGCGCTCATCAAAGCCTTCATAATGTCCACAAACCAAAATAAGATGTTTTTCATTTTTTAAGGTTCTAGCTTTTTCTTGATTATATACTTTTCCTTCTGGAGAAAGAAGAATAACTTTTGCATCTTTCGTCTTATAGTGTTCAATTGCCCGAACTAGTGGCTCCACCATTAAAACCATACCACTACCTCCACCATAAGGTGTATCATCAACTTGACTGTTATTTAATTCTGAAAAATCACGAAAATTAATAATATTGATTTCGACTCGTTTTTTTTCAATTGCTCTTTTAATAATGGATTCATTTAAAAAGCCCTCAAACATTTTAGGAAAAAGAGTTAAAATATCAATTTTCATAACATTAAATCACGTCCTTTATCCACCAATACTATCCTGTTTTTTAAGTCAACTTGCTTAATAAATGCATCTTGTAGAGGAATATAAAACTTTTTATCTCCCCAAACCAATAACAAGATATTGGATTTATTATACACGATTTCTTTAATTTTACCTAATGTTTTTTCATTTTCTACTACACGCATTCCAATTAAATCTTCATATAGGTACTCATTTTCTTGTAAATGTAAATCGGCTCTTTTGGCATAAACCATTTTTCCTTTATATTTTAAAACATCGTTAATATTCGTATAATTTTTTAGAGTGACCATATCAAATTCTTTATGAGGGCGATAGGTGTTTATGATTTCTTCTTCTTTTTCTAGTCCAATATAAAGTTTAAAATCAGGCTTAAAAATTAAATTTTTTCTTTCAAAATTAGATAGAATACGCAATTCACCTTTAATGCCATGGGTATTTACAATTTTTCCAATGTATAAGTATTCACGCATTTAAATCACTCATTTCATACATTAAAATTCCTGCTGCAACACCAGCATTTAAAGATTCGCAATTCTCTTGCATCGGTATTTTAACAAAATCAGTTGCTTGTTTTTTTAATTCTTCCTTTAATCCTTGTCCTTCATTTCCGATTAATAAAGCAACATTTTCCTTTTTTACAATTCGGCTTATTTTTTTTCCACTTTTTACATCGGTGGCTAGAATTTGATAGTCTTTTTTAATTTGTTTTAAAAAATCATTTAAATCTATTTTTACAAAATTAATATGAAATAACATTCCTTCAGAAGCACGAATCGTTTTTTCGTTATAAAGATCTACGGTATCTAAACTTAAAATTATATCCGTAAAGCCAAAGGCTACGGCGCTACGAATCATGGTCCCTAAATTTCCAGGATCCTGAATAGCATCCAAAACAAGAAGACGATTTTTAATTTTCTCCTCTTTTAATTTTTCACAAACGGCGATACGTTTTGGAATACTTTTTTGAGAAGAAATTTTTTTCATAATTGCTTCCGTTACATAAAAGTCTGCATCTACCTCTATACTACTCGATAGAATTTTTTTAACAACACCCTTTTTACTTGCTTCTAAAATTAAGTGCTCCCCTTCAATTAAAAACAGGCCTTCTTGATCACGATATTTCTTTTCTTTTAATTTGCACCATTCTTTTACATGCGGGTTATTTAATGATTCTATTTTCATACTTTTAACTCCTTAATCTTTTTCTTGCTTCTTTATATTTAGGATAATATTGTTCAACATGATTCCAAAACCTATTACTATGATTTGGTTCATAAAAATGACACAATTCATGAATGATAACGTAATCTAATAAATCCAAATCTTTTTTTAATAATTCTGTATTTAAAGTAATCGTATTACTGCTTCGATTATTCACTCCCCATCTTGTTTTCATATTACGAAATTTTAAAGTAAACTTTGGGATATTTTTAAAATAAGGCAATATACGATTTAACTCGCTAGTAAAAATTCTTTCCGTTTCTTTTTTATAAAAGCTATCTAACATTTTCTTATTTTTTACAAAAATTAAATCTCCATCAAAAATTGGTGTTTTTATACTTTCAGAATAAACAATCGTGTACTTTTTTCCTAAATAGAGAAAAAACTTTTCTTCGTTTTGCATTTTTTTTATACTTTGATACATTTTCATAATTTTTTCTTGATTTTTTTGAATTAAATTTAGAATATCTTTTTCTCTTACAAAACGATTACAAGTGGCAATTAATTTTCCTTCGTCATTGAAACGAAGATAAATATTTTTATTGTTTTTATACACAATTAAAACATCGATTAAATCACCATTAATTTGAATTTGCATAAAAACCACCTTGTATTTATTTTACCACGGATATTATAGATTAGTAAATGAAAGAAAAAATTATTGTATTTAAAAAAAGGAATTTTATGATAAATATTCCTTTCAATTTTTATTTGACTTTATGGGGTAAGAACAATTCGAAAACCATAATTGTTTATATGCATCCCATTATGGTAAGCAAATGAAAAAATACCAGCATCCATACCAGAATAAAAATAACCACCTCGTCTAAACCAATTAGAACCTTGAATAAAATATGCTTCATCATTGAAATAAGAACTTTTATTTTCTGCAAAAGCTCCCATCTCTCCGGTTGCATCTCCTAAAATTCTTCTATTATATTGCTCGTTTGTTCCGGTTATATATAAATCTATATATTTTATATCTTCGATATCATTTTTAGATAATCCACTTTGGTTAAATTCCGTATTTTCCAAACTTATTTCTGCAGCGTTAGAAACACTCGTCATTGCTCCCATTACATATTCCATTGAGCCACCTGACATATCAAAAATTCCAGTATTATTCAATGTTGTACTAGATTTTTGAGTTCCTGGATAAACATAAGAATAATTATTATTCTCATTTGGTGTTGTTTTACTATATTCTTGATAATGACCTTCACTATTAGAAGGAGCATTGATTGCTGAAACTCCTGTAACTTTATAACTACTATTATTAATTCTAATTTCTGTACAAGAGTTTATATCACATGTTCCATAAATACTTTGTGTAAGATAGGCTACTGCTCCCCATTCGGTATTCTTCATCATATGACTATCCAAATTTCGTTGATAATTATAACTAATACGATACATATTACCCAAATTAATTTCTCTCCAACTATATACATTTGGCTTAATTATAACTTTTGTTAGTTCAACTATATTTTTATTTGCGCCTTCGGTGGTCCATTTTTCTGTCAATACAACATCATTTTCATTTTCATTTTGATTGTATCCAGTTTCAAACTTGCCTACCCACATGCCTTTACTACCATTAAATGCTGTGAAAGCTGGGTGCGTCATCCATTTTCCTTCTTGGCATTTTCCATCTTCTCCACTTACATTTGGAGTTTTACATTCTTGCTTGTTTTCGTCATCGATTGTATTCTCTAATCCAAATTTGATTTCTATAGCTTTATTTTGCTTGGTTTCATTTATGGGACCATTTGCATTTGTATATTTGCCCATATCAAAGATTTTGTACTTGTATTTTGGTATCCATACAAAATAACTTTCGATGTCACTCTCGGGTATTTGTTCATTATCTTGGTAATTATCCCCTGTTTTATCTCCAGCAAGGATTATAGCATTTGCCCATTCTTGTTTCTCATAACTATACCATGGTTTGTTTATGTCTGCTTTTCTTACTGTTCCTTCATTATCTATTGTTACTGGTATTAAATCTCCTTTTAATTCTGGATATGCTCCATTTAATATACTTTCTTTATAATAAGTACGAAAATCTGGTACTATTCCTTTTAATACATTAAAGGATTTTTCTTCTTTATACAATGCAAAAGTTTGGTATAGTTTTATACCGCCGATGATTAATAGAAATAATAGTATTGTTCCAATTAAAATTTTCTTTTGCTTGGTATTTTTCTTATACCTTTGTAGCTCCGTTGGTTTGTTATTTCTATT
>CANRPZ010000014.1 GCA_947632625.1 uncultured Bacilli bacterium
AATTTTTTTATTCTTTTTCTTTTGTTATTTTTTTCACTTTAAAAGGAGTGGTTTTTATTTTTCACTCCTTAACACTGTTTATCAAGTAAAGCTTTTTTTACAATTTCATCTTCTAATAAATTTATAGAAAATGTTTTTTCTCCTATATGATTTAATGAGGTTCCACAATGATAAATAATTTCTTTATCTAAAATAAAATATCGATCATGAAATGTATTATCGTAAAAAACTTTTAGATTATGATATTGTAAATTGTATTTTTCAATATCAAGTTTATGAAGCAAACCTTTTTCTCTTACGATTAAAATAATCTTTATAGATAAATTTTTTATTAAATCAAGTACAGTTTTATCTGCATAACTATCAATGATAATAAGTTCTTTTTTGGCACTTTTAAAAATATCCACTACTTTAGAATACGCATCATAAATTTGACCATCGAAATAGATTTCATTTGTTTTTTTCTTTTCTTCAAATTTAGTAAATGTTTCCTCTAAAGCATTGATCCTTTTATTATCCTCCAATACTAAATTGTTGATATATTTTTGCTCAATTAAATTTGTACTTATATATTTTCGCATGGAAACAAAAGCATCCATTATTCTTATGCTAATTTTTTCTGCTACAGGCGTTGTTAATACACTAGATAACATACTAACTCCTTCTTCAGTAAAAACATAGGGTAAAGTTCTTGACTTATTTCTATTTGCGGTTTCAATTTGAAACCGCAAACTAGTATATTCTTCATTTGTTAATTGAAACATAAATCTCTTTGGGAAACGATTTATATGTCTTTTTACAGCTAAATTTAAAGATTTTGTTCCATTTTTACATTGATAGAGTTTGGCTAAATCACTATCCAGCATTACCTGTTGCCCACGTATTTCATAAATTAAATTTTCAATTTCTAAATTTGAATTTACTAATTCTTGCATAAAGAACCTCTTTTCTTAAAGTCTTTATATTAGCTTGATACTATTTATCTTTTTGTCATATTTCGGCATAAAAAATAGGAATTTCAATTTATTTTATCAAGTAAAGCTTTTTTTACAATTTCATCTTCTAATAAATTTATAGAAAATGTTTTTTCTCCTATATGATTTAATGAGGTTCCACAATGATAAATAATTTCTTTATCTAAAATAAAATATCGATCATGAAATGTATTATCGTAAAAAACTTTTAGATTATGATATTGTAAATTGTATTTTTCAATATCAAGTTTATGAAGCAAACCTTTTTCTCTTACGATTAAAATAATCTTTATAGATAAATTTTTTATTAAATCAAGTACAGTTTTATCTGCATAACCATCAATGATGATAAGTTCTTTTTTGGCGCTTTTAAAAATATCCACTACTTTAGAATATGCATCATAGATTTGACCATCGAAATAAATTTCATTTGTTCTTTTCTTTTCTTCAAATTTAGTGAATGTTTCCTCTAAAGCATTGATCCTTTTATTGTCCTCTAATACTAAATTGTTGATATATTTTTGCTCAATTAAATTTGTACTTATATATTTTCGCATGGAAACAAAAGCTCTCATTATTTGAATGCTTACCTCTGCTGCCACCTCTGTTTTTAATATGGTTGCAAGCATTGCTGTACCCTGTTCAGTAAAAGCATAAGGTAATTTCCTTACGCCACCATAATTATTCCAACTTGATGTTTCATTTTGAAACTTCAAATTCTTATATTCTTCTTTTGTTAATTGAAAATAAAAATCATTTGGAAATCTTTCACTATTTCTTTTTACCGCCAAATTTAAAGATTTTGTGCCATTTTTACATTGATAGAGTTTGGCTAAATCACTATCCAGCATTACTTGTTGCCCACGTATTTCATAAATTAAATTTTCAATTTCTAAATTTGAATTTACTAATTCTTGCATAAAGGACCTCTTTTCTTAAAGTCTTTATATTAGCTTGATACTATTTATCTTTTTGTCATATTTTGGCATAAAAAAAGAGGAATTTTTCCACTTTATTTTTCGAAGGAACTCTTTTCTGGCAAGATACTATCAAATGCATCCTTTATTTCTTTTTGAACTTTTAAGTAATTAATATCTGGGTTGCTATCATTTAAACAAATTAAATGGTATTTTTGTTTTTTTATTGCCTTTACTAACCTATCATTTTGATTTGATAATTCAAAATAATGACTAAAGTTTATTTTTCGAGGAGTAAAATTACCTGACATCAATTGATAATATCGAAAAACGTATTGCGATAAATCATCAAAACCACGGAATTTATTATGAGATGCATCCATTAACCACTTTTCCTCTTTTTTCCATACAATCTCATAAGTGCTTTTTAAATAAGCATCTGCTGTATGTGGATTATAAAGTTCTGAAATATAAGGCCAAGGAAGAAGCAATAAAGTTCTAAAATTTTGAATTCCATTTTTAATATTAAAAATTTTAAAAAAATTTTTCTTATATACATCTCGCTTATTAAAAATACTATTATTTATCGTCATATTATTTAAAATAACATTAGCAAATTTATCTCGGCTTCCATTTGACATTAGTGCGGTTTCAATAAAAGAATCACAAGGAAGACCATTCTTAAAAAAATCTGTTTCTTTTACCGGTTTCGTAATAAAAAAATCGTCATTAAAATACACAAATTGTTCTTCTAATCCTTTTATTCGATGGAAATTTAATTCAATAGGCCTAGAACTAAAAGTAGGTAAACACTCTTTTGGAATAAAATCTTCATGTTTTACAATATGAAGCTTTGGATTATTTGTATTTAGCCATTTAGGCAAATGTCCCCAAGTTACAAAATGAATTTTATTAACCCATGGGGCAAATTTTTCAACAGCTCGGAACCAATACTTTAAAATATCCCAATCACGATACCGATTAACATCATTCCCACTTGGAACTTTTTTATATTTTGCTTTTTCTTTTTGCCATTCTTTATCGCTACCATCTACCCAAGTAATAACAAAATCAATTTTTTCCATTTCAATATCCTCCTTAATTTGAACATTTTTTTATAATTTCACAAATAAAATCTACATCTTCTAAATCTAAATCTGCATACAAAGGAAGCGTCATGACTCTATTTGCTATATCCTTTGCAATTGGTGTTTTACTAGAATCATAGTCATTTTTATAGCAAGCATAATCACTTACTAAAGGATAGAAATATTTCCTTGGATAAATATTTTCTTCATTCAATTTTTTAACCAATTCATCCCTAGTTAAAGAAAAATTATTTTTAACTATTATTGGAAAATAAGCATAGTTTAGTGTTACCTCTTCCCTTATTATAGGAATTTTAATACCCTCAACATCTTTTAAATTTTCTATATATCGCATGAAAACTTTTTTACGCTTTTCGATTTCTTCCTCAATATGTTTTAAATTACATAATCCCATAGCAGCTTGGAATTCATTCATTTTAGCATTCATTCCAACACTTTCCACTTTTTCATAATCCGTAATTCCAAAATTTGATAATTCAAGAAATCTTTGTTCCCAATCTTTATTTTGATAAACACAAGCTCCACCTTCGATAGTGTTATACACTTTAGTAGCATGAAAACTTAACATGGAAACATCGCCATAATTTAATATGGATTTTCCTTTATATTTTACTCCAAAGGCATGAGCAGCATCGTAAATAACCACTAAATTATGTTTTTTAGCAATTTCATTAATTTTTTCTACATCGCAAGGATTTCCATATACGTGTACAGCAACTATTGCTTTAGTATTTGGAGTAATTAAATTCTCTATTTTATCAGCATCTATTGTATAATCGTTTTCCTTAATATCACAGAATACTGGTTTTAAACCATTTTGCACAATAGCATGTGTAGTGGATGAAAATGTAAAAGGCGTTGTGATGACCTCTCCTTTTAAATTGAAAAACTTAATAGCATTATAAAGAGCCATATGCCCGTTTACAAATAAAAAGATATTAGGACATTTTAAATATTCACATAATTTTTCTCTTAATAATTCTTGTTTGCTTCCATAATTGGTTAACCACTTGGTTTCCCATAAAGTTTTTATCTCCTCCACATATTCTTCAAGTGTTGGCATTGAAGATTGTGTTACTAATATTTTTTTCATCTTTTCCTCCAGTTTTAATAAAATTCATTTATAAAATTACAAATTGTTTGCATATCTTCTAATGAATACCTTTGATCACAAGGCAATAACAAAATATTATTAGCAAATTTATATTCAATTGAACTAGGAGCCATGCTTTCAATAACATTTGGCCATAAAAGTGGAACATAAATTTTCTTTTCAATTAATTTTTTTCTTATTTCTTTCGCATTATCAATATACAATGGGTACATAAAAGTTAAATTTCGTGGTAATTTTAATTTTTGATATTTAGAAAGATTTTTATATAAAAAATTATAATTTTTTATTCTTTTATGATATACCTTTTTATAATCAAACCCCCCCCCCATTAAAATTGAGGTTACTTTTGACATTTTACAAATTTTTGCATTACTCAATTTTTGCTCATTTAAAGAATAGGCATTATAGTATTTACTAGCATTATTTTCAAGTCGCCCAATTAAATGTTCCATTTGATCTAATACCTCATATTCCTCTAATTCATCATTACTCTTAATATTACTATACATATAAGCACCATCTGGAACACCAAAATACTTACGACAATTGTATATAGTGCAAATTTCTTTTAAAGGTTTTCTAAAAAAAGCATGAGTATTATCTACAATAATATTCTTATACAATTTTTTAAAATACTTTAATTTTCTATTACTAAAAATACCAAAATAATTAATAATATAAACATAGGAATCTTTTTCTATTTCATTTAGAATTGGTTCAAAATTTTCATTAATTGAATAAAATTTAATTACACATTTTTCCTTCTTTAAAGCCTCATAAATTACATCACAAAAATAGAAAGGCAAATAAACTGTTTTAATGTTATTCTTTTTTACAAAATAACGTAAGGCGTTACGTGAACTATTAAATTTTAAAGCATGCTTATGATAATCACAAAGAAATAAGCCTCCACCAAATTCAAAATAACCACCTATTTCTTTCATTTTTTTAAACTCCTTGTATATTCATTTATTAATTCATAGTCATTAAGCATTTCCTTGATTTTTAATTTAGAATTAAACATTAAAACATCAATAATCGATAAAGAGGAAACAAATTCATTTTTAAATTGAGGATAAGAAATAGGATTTGTTTTTAAAAAATTTAGACAAATATTATGTTCCTTAAATGTTTCATAATCATATAATTCTTGCCCACCAATAGCATTATAATAATCAGTGGCTTTTAAAATTTCACAAATATGAATCACTTTATCTTTTCCCTTTAAATCATTATTTTTATCAAGCGTTGAGGAAATAATAAGTTCAGTATGAATATCTAAATAAGTACATATTTTTCTTATTGAATAAATCAAATAATTAGCTAAATTAAACTCATCTTGCATAATAATATCTTTTAAAACAGGAAAAACCTCATTAAAATAAGGAGCCTTTTTATAATTCATTTCCAGGGTATTTAACATTTTTCTTTTAGTAATCGCATCATTTGAGACATGAATTTCGTTAATTTTTTTATTCGGACTTGCATCCTTTAATTGAACATTAAAATACTTTGCTTCACCATTTATCAAAATACGATTACGATTAATCCATCCACCCTTTATATAGTTAACATCCTCATAAATAACATACTTATCAACAGCATTTAAAAGTTGCCAATACCCAATATAAGGAAAAAAGTAAGGTTGCATGATTCCTATTTTCATCTAAACATCTCCTCTTCAACTTATTATATTACACTTTACATAAATTAGCAAAATGATTTAACCTTTCTCATTATTAATCGACATAAAGTAGTTATTGGAACCACAAAAATTTGTAAAATACATAGAAAAAATATTTTAGGATTTATATAACTCCATAATTGACGATATCGATAAACTGTATTTTTTTCAGGTTTAAATACTCTCATATAAAGACATAAAACAATCGAACGAGATATTTTAATAGAATAATCAATTTTGTGATTTTTTAATGGATATCCATTAATTTTTTTAGAAAACTCTAACATTTCCATCGTGTGTTCTAAATAAGTATCATGATATCGATTTTCACAAAAGCGATAGCAACTCATAACCTCTTTCATAATATAGATTGGATTTCTGTCGACTAAAAACATAGGAATTAATTTATCACATGTAATAGGACTTGCTTTATATATAATTGAAAAATCCGCTCCTTTATCAAAAAATATATTTCTTGCAAATAAAGAATTTGTATGAAAATCTAAATGTCCTTGTTCTAATCTTCTAAATTTTACAATTTTTTTATGTGTATTATAGTGATCACTATGCTTCATTATAAGCTTTCCATCTTCTGTTACATCATTTACATCATGAGCAACTCCACTATATTCAGGATGGCTTTCCAAAAAATCATATTGAATTTGTAATTTTTGATCATCAATCCAGTAATCATCACCTTCCAAAAAAGCAACATACTTTCCTTTACAAAGTTTTAAAGTTTCATATTCATTTCGAGTTGGGCCCAGATTTTTTTCTCTATCAATAATTCGAATTGTACAATTTTTATTTTTATTTTTATACTTTTTTAAAATTTCCCCTGTATGATCAGGAGAGTGATCTATTCCAATAACAACCTCAAATGGAAAATTTGTTTTTTGCATCGTTATACTATCCAAAGCTTGAATAATAAATTTTTCTTGATTATAAGTAATCACCTCAACACTGACGACTGGTTTTTTCATTTTTCTTTCCTCCTACACTTATCAATATCAATCAATTTCCAATTTTCTAAATAAATATTTAATGCCTCTCTTTCATTATTCCATATAGAAGGTGCATATACATTTTTATCTTTATATATAGACAAATATTGTGCCCACCAATGAAAAGTACTATTAGAAATAATAAAATTTTTACAATTTTGCATTAAATAAAAAGTTTCTAACGTGCCATTATCTTTATTCTCATATAAAACATCTTTTTCTTTTTTTAAAAGTTTTATATTCTCTTTTACCCACTCTATATCATCTGAAAAAACAATAAAACGACAATTTGGTATTTCCTTTTTCGCTCTTTTAATTGCTTCATTATAATAAGATTCTTCACAAACTAAAAAATAATTGGAGATATTTGAATTTGTATAATCTCCTCTTCTTATCGATATAGCACAAGAATTGGATTTTTGAATTTCTTTCAAAAAAATTTTATTTTTCTTGGAAAGAAAAGAACTAGATAATTGAAAATCTTGCTTTATTTCTTCTTCGACATTTGAAAAAAACTTTAAAGAGCCAAAATAACCATAAATTAATTTATTCTTAAACTTACTTTTCTTAAAATCACAATAGCCATCATCTTGTAAATAATAAATACCAAATTTATTTAAAAAGGATTGCATTTTTATATCACTTTTTTTCTTAAAGATTAATTTATAAAGAGTATAGCTATAAAAGATAAAAGTTTGAATAATATTTAAGTTTAATTTATATGTACTATCTAACGTTTCAAAATTAAAAGGATTCTTTTCACAAAAATAACATTTTTGAGAAAATTTACTTTTACTATAGTTCACAATTATTTTTTCATCTTGGTAAAACTTTTGTTGTAAAGATTTTGCAAACGCATATTGAAACATTTGATTTCCTAGTCTTCCTTGAATTTTTAAAATTATCATAGGTTTATTACTCCTTTACTATTTTTTTACTTTTTATTTTTTTTATAATATTGTCCATTAAATAGCGATATTCAACTTTATTTTTACTATAGAAAAATAGAATAATTCCATAGATAATGGTACATATACAACCAGTTATTATAAAACCAAATATAGTATTTGGTAAAATCAACCATTTAAAAATAAAATAATTTAATAAAGCTATAAAAGCAATTACAAAAATTCTTTCTATAAATCGTACTAAATATTTAAAAAAGGAGGTCTTAAATATTTTCGTATAAATAATATAAGGTCTTTGCCAAGAAATTAATAATAAATAACTAAAAGTTGTTCCAAGTAAAACTCCTGTTAAACCTATATAATGTACTAATATTAAGGATAAAGTTAAATTAATAATGGCTTGAATAAGAGAAGAATAACGGTCTTCATAGTATAAACCTGCTGCATTCTTAACAGAATTAATAGATAGCAAAATTGATATTAAATAAAAGTTAATACAAATTAAAATGACATCTTTCATATTTAATACATAATCATATCCAAAGCAAATTATAATAAACTTATTAAAGAGTTGCAAAATACAAACAAAGAAATACCCTACTATAACAAAGTTAATATAGTCCATAATATTGAAAACATTTTCTTGCGTCTTTTCATTTTCTTCTACAACCAAATTTCCAAAACTTGCCGTAATTCCATTAATAATATTATTTGTTATATTTTTTAAAATAGCAATAACAGACAAATAATTTCCATAAATTCCAACAATTCCAATGTTGATAAATTTGGAAATAATAATATTATCTGTTCCATTTACTAAATAATCTCCTAATCGAAACATTAATAACCCTTTTATGTTCTTTTTTAATTGTTTTTGCGTTTCACGATCTATTTTTTTAGTAGAATAAAATTGAACTTGAGAATAATATCTCGTAATATACACATTTGTTATAATAAATTTAATTAATTTAAATATAAATTCAGATAACAAATAGAAAATAAAATTTTTAAAAACAATGAGAATAAGAATTTGGCTGATATAAATTAAAAAAGTAAAAATTATATTGATTCGTGCCAATTTGTATTTTCTTTGATCTGCTAAAATAAGAATTTCTTTATAATTTAAAAAATATTCAATAACTAAAGAAAAAATATAAATAAGAAAGATAATTTCTAAATTTCCCATCGTATAGCCATTAGCTAAATTATGAATAAAGGGAACTAAAAGAAAGCCAATACTTAAAATACCAGCGGCAAGTATCCAATACACTTTCCGAAAGAAAGACATTATGGCACTAACTTTTTCATAATTTTGTTTTGCCAAAGGTTCATATAAACTAAAACAAATAGAAATGGATAATCCCATATCAGCTAAAGACAACATTGAAATTATATTATTAAATAAACCTTGTAGTCCCAAATACTCAACATTTAAATTTCGTACGAAAATAATACGTACTGCAAAAACAAGTACAGTTTGCAATAAAATAATCGCTAAATTGGAAATAATATTATATATAGAATTTTTTGTTCTCATAGCCATCCACATCCTTATTTTTTATTTTTGCAAATATGTAGCGATCTTTTGAATATCCCCTCTTGGTACAATTATACCATTATTTTTATTGATTTGCTCCTTGCATCCTCCTGTATCATAAGCAATTACTTTTGTACCACAAGCAATAGCCTCTAAATTAACCGTTGGATAATTGTCTTCATAAGTTGGATTTACAAAATAGCTAGCACTACTATAAAACTTGGCTAATTCTACTTGATCTTCCGTTCGTGCAATTCCAATAATATTTTTAGGTAATTTTTTTATTTGCATTTTTGTTAATCCAACTAAAACTATTTGAAAATTAGAATCAAGTAAATGGGATAAAGTAATAAAATCTTGTAATCCTTTTCGATTATTCCAAACACTAGCAACTCCCAAAATTATTTTTTTATTCATAGGAATTCCATATTTTTTTAATACACTTTTATCACGGGTTGGTTTAAAAATTTGTTTGTTAATTGTATTATGAATTGTTACAACTGGATATTCTTTTAAAAAAGATTGTTTAACTAAATCATGTAACCAATCAGATGGTGTAATAATAGTTAAATTTTTAAGTCCTGTAAACATTTCTTTCTTTTTTCGATAGTTACTTTTAGAAGAATCAATGAACAGGCTTGTTGGATATCTTTTTTTATTAGGGCAATGTTTGCATTGCGTTTTCCATTTACTACAACCTACATCTTCAAAATGAGGACAATGCCCCGTAAAAGGATAGCAATCATGAAAAGTCCAATAAATTTTTCCCGTATATTCCTTTTTTAGATATTCAAATAAAACTTTATAATTTAAATAATAGCCATGTATATTATGCAAATGAATGATATCAGGGTTTTCTTTTCTTAAGATGTTTACAATTTTTTTAGTTTTAAAATAAGATCCACTCCCATGTTTATCAAATAAAGTTGTTAAAAAAACATGAAACCAAAAAGAGAAAAATCCCCCTACTTTTATGCAATTTAAATCTTTATAGCCTTTTCTTCTACCATAAATAGATAAAGTTTTATAACCATCTAAAATCGCCTTTCTTTGAATATCTCCCATGATTTTACCAGTTGACCCATTGCATACAGTATTAATTTGAACAAGCATTGGCTTTTTATTATGTTTTAAAGCAATTTCTAGTTCATTCTTATTTTTAGATTCTATTTTTTGAATAAAAACATTGGAAATCGTTCTTTTTACATTCGTTAAAAAAGGTAAAAAAACATGATTTTCTTTTAAGCAACGATAACTTTCTTTAAAATTTTCATAGTATCCTTTTAAACCATTCGTACTTTTTCCGCCCGAACGCATGTAAACAAAATAATCATCGACATACTTAAATTTAAAATTACCTTTGATAATTCTTAACATAAAATCAAAATCAGCTGTAATTTTATAATTCGTATTATAGTCCCCACATTTTTCATATACCTCTTTTTTTAAATAAAGAGTAGGATGAGGCATAGCAAAACCCCATTTTTTACTTACGGTTTTTGTTTTAAATAAACGATAAGGTTTTTCTAAATGTTCATCAAGCATCAAAAGATTAGAGTAAACTCCGTCGACTCCTTTTATATTTTTGACAACTTTTTCAAACACACGATCATGAGATAAAACATCATCAGAGTTAATTAAACCTATAATATCTCCAGTTGCATTTTTAACTCCCTTATTCATGGCATCATATAATCCTTTATCCTTTTCCGAAATGATTTTCATTTTTCCTAAAAATTGACTTTCATATTCTTTAATAATTTTTAAAGTATTATCGGTACTTTTACCATCAATAATTAAATATTCATAATTTTTATAGGTTTGTTTTAAAACAGATTCTAAAGTATCTTTTATTGTATCTTCCGCATTATAACATACAGTAATAATTGATATTTTCATAATTTACTCTACTCCATAAAATCATTATACTATAAAATTACTATTTTTTAAAATTTTACTCTTTTTTATTTTGATCCATTTTTTGTTTTAATAAAGATACTTCTTGAATCAAAAGTAATAATTTTCTTTTTTGCTCTGAAACAATTATTGTTAATAAAAGTGTGATTAATAAAAGCAACCCTATAATTATACAGACAACTAAACTTGATGAATTTTCAAAACCAAGCAATCCTGTAAAAATTCCAATAAAATCAGGAAAAACTCCTACTAAAAATACCACTAAAGAGGATAGAAACCAAAACAATGAATATTTTATAGGCAGTTTATTTTTTTCTACTAATCGTAAAATAATAACAACTAAAATAATAGATAAAAGTATTAAAAATAATCTTAAATTAACAACCATGTTTATCACCCTTTTTCATTAATAATATTGTTAAAATTACATTAAACATATAGTAAGCTTTTTTCCAAGTATGAATAGAGGATTTTCCTTCTTTTCTTTCATTCATACTTACAGGAATTTCTTTAATTTTATATTTCTTATTTAAAGCATATACTGTAGAAATTGGTTCAGGATACTCTGTTGGATAAATATGGCTAAATTCTTGAATAAGACGACGATTTACAGCTCTAAACCCACTTGTAGTATCATAAATTTTATTTTTCGTTTTTAATTTAATAATCCAAGAAATGCAATGTATTCCTATTCTTCTAGCATAAGAGGATTGAAAAGAACTTTCTCTTTTGTCAATAAATCTTGAACCAATTACCATATCAATATTTTCTTCTACAATTGGTTTTATAAGTTTATCAATATACCTAATATCATGTTGTCCATCCCCATCATATTGAATTGCAATATCGTAATTGTGTAAAGCCGCATACTTATAACCAGTTTGCACAGCACCACCTATACCTAAATTGGTCAAAAGACGTATATGAGGAATATCATACTCTAACAAGATTTCTTCAGTTGCATCAGTACTACCATCGTTTATAACAATTACATCATACATAGTTTTATTCTTTTTATTAAAATTTTGAATTGTTTCCCAAGTTTTTAAAATATTTTTTTCTTCATTAAAAGCGGGGATAATCAATAATATATTTTTTTTCATACCTATACTCCTTAATAATAGAATAACAATAATAAACTTACATATTCTAATAAAATAATATTAATATAACTTATAACGTTTTTGGAAACATTTTTATTTTCTCTTTTCTTTTTTGAGGTCATAAGTAAAAATGCTACTGGAATAATAAACGGAATAAAATATCTACCTTGAACACCATCTATATAAAATAAATCAGCTGGTGACCAGTATACATACATGGCAAGAAAAACGCCAAATATTCCAATTAAAATCCCCATAAAAATGAAACATTTATTCCACCATTCTGTTTTTACAAATTGAGTATTTTTGATTAAATAGATAAAAAGAATAAAATAACTAATAACATAAATATCATTTAAATGGAAATTAAACCAACCAAAATAACCAACCAGGCTTCTTAAATAAAAAACTCCACGCATTTTTAAAGTTGCATAAAATAGTAACAATGAATCCCAAGGATGAAAGAACAATGTACACATTTTAATCATAAATTTACTATCAAATTGTCCTTTCGAATACATTTTGAATAAAATAAATACTCCTCCACAAATGATAAGAAACAAGATAGGAATTCCAATTTTCCATAACCATTTTAAATTTTGTTTTTTTATTTTTTTAAAAGGATTTTTTAATAGTAAATAGAAAAGAATAGGAATGGGTGTAAACAAAACTTTAGTAAAACATAAAATAATTTCTGAAACAATGACAATTGGCAAAACAAGTTTCCAATTTGCTTTTTGATTAAATAACATTTTTATAAATAATCCAACAACAATTGTTAAAGATAAACTTGCTAATATTGTTTTAAAATCCCCTGTTTCGAATAAAGCATAAGTTATTGATTTCAATAAATAGGAAAGTAAAAGAATTCCTCCACAATAAATATATTTATCCCCTTTTCGTTGCCACTTTTCATTTGGAATAAACAAAAGCAGTAAAAATATTGGTAAATAAATGATTTTAATATTGGCAATATACATTCCTGATAGTGCTAATAATAAAGTTATAATTTTCCAATTATTATCCTTATCATAAATTAATTTTAACATCAAAGCAATAGCAAAAATACAAAAGGAATTTAAGTAAGAATCATAAGAATAGGAAGCCAATTGTTGAATGAACATTGGCATAGTAGCACCCAAAAGTAATAGTTCTTTATGTTTTGGTGCTATCTTTAAGGCTTTATAAATGAGAAAAACAGAAAATAAAGTATTAAATAATCTTCCCATATAAAATATAATTAAAGAAGAATCGGTAAAAAGATCAGCAAGTTTAATTCCAAGTGCAGATGTCAAAAATGCAATTTTTGCTTCTACATAAGCAAACCAACTTGTTTTATTAATAGTTGTATGATTTTGCAAACAATTTTTTACATCATTAAAATTTACCACTTTATTTCGTACTTGAATAGCGGCATAATTTAAACATCCAATCGATTCTGGCAAAAATAAATCCATATTTTCCATATTTTCATGAATTTTTTTACTAAAGTCAATTTGAGTCAACCGATAAGCAGTATAAAAATGTCTTGGTTCATCAGGAACCTCATAAGGTGGATTTATAAAAGTAATTGGTAAAATATAGAAAAGTGACAATAGAAGCCAAAATTTTTCAACAGACCACTTTTTTTTATTTATCATATACTGAATTGCCAAAAAGAATAAAAGAAATAACAAAACAATTACGGTATTAATAGAAAAGAAAGGTTGCAAAACGGATAAGGAAAAAGCCGCTTCTTTTGTTTCGGCATCCAAAAAAACAGCAATTGCATTTTCTTTATCTGTTTTTACTGGTGCTATTTCAATTGAGTACTCTTCCAATTGATTTTCTTTTGTATTTGGTAAATAAAAGCAACGAAATTGACCATCTTCAATCGTATTAGTTTTAAAATTTTCTTCATATAAAATATTTTCTTGTTGATGAACTATGTATTTATATTCGGACTTTACTTTTTTTATATATGTACCAAATTTAATACAAATATGATCAGGAACATATTGAGTAGTTTCTAAATCTTCAGGCTTTATATTTTCCAAAGAAAAATGAAAAGACTGATCTATTATCGGATCGGACGCTATACTAGCTACATTCTCATAATTATAAACAGGAATATAGCTATTAAAATTATTTTTTACAATTAAAACAACACTTAACAAAAATAATAAAAAAAGGAATAAATTATGGGGCAAAAATAAAAATATTTTTTTCATAATTTTTAAATTAATAAAATTTTCCCATAAATTATTTATTTTGTTAAAAAATTTTACTACTCTATTTTTTATTTTTTTTATCTTTTCCATAATATACTCCATGTATTTTCTTAACTAAATTATATAGTATTTTTTTTATTTATTCAATAGATTTACATTTAGAGAATTCTTTTAAAACCATTTATACATTATTTTTTTATACAAACGATAAAGTCTAATTTTAAATGTTGGGTTCATATAAAGATGCTTTCTATGTTTTTGAACATATAAAAGTCCAGATAAATGATTCATATGTCCATTACAATTTCCAAGAATTTTATATGTTTTTTGTAATGCATACTCTTGATTTATTAAAAGCGTATTTATTGCATTTTTATTATAAACTTTTCCCACTAAACCTTGACCATTTAAAATCCAATTTACAATAAAATTTTTATTTAAAATCGCATCCCAATCTAATAATTCTTTTTTAATAAAGAAACAGTTATCATTTGCCAAAATTAATCGATTTGTATCTGCCATTGCTCCAAAATAATCACTATGTAAACTTTGTGGTAAAACAAGCATTTTTAAATACGGATTTCCTTCTAAAATAGAAAGAATTCCATTTAAATACTCCATACTATTCAAAGCATTTTTTAAAATTGATTGAAAATTTGTTTCATAAACTAAATTGATTTTAGAATTGATATAATTTTTATCTTTTAAAATGCAATAGTAGGAATAAGCCTCTTTCTTAAATTCATCCTTTTTGGTTACTTTTATATTTTCCTTGTTTAGCTTTTCAAAAATTTTCTTTTTGTTGGTAAAAACATAAATAGGTTTTATATTTGTAGATTTTAAAAAATGAATATAATACTCAATATATTTTTCTTCTTCTAAAAATAAAAGAACAGCCATACTATTAGAATTTTCTTTTTTTTCTTCTACTATATAGTTTAAATTTAAACCATAATAAAGTTCACTAGGTTTGTAAAGCCTTGTTAAATTTTTGTAAATAATATTTACATCGTATTCTGTATGATTTTTAATATACTCTAGACATTTTTTGTTGTCCTCTCCATCACTTAAATAAAGGGCATCACTTTTTTCAAAAACAAAGTTTTTCCTTTTGATAAAAGGACATTGACAATTTTTAATCAAATCATAAGAAGCATAGGCATAGCAGTTATAATTTTCTTCAATATTTTGGCTATGATATCGTTCTAAATCCGTATAAATATCCCATTTAAATCCAGCTTGTTCAAGAAATTGAGTAAAATAAATTTCATGTTTTGTTACAACTTTTTCAAAACTATTCATTTTTTTAATATTATAATTCTTCCAATAGTTATTAAAAGCATCACTTTCTAAAACATTTTTACGAAAAGCTAGAAAGAACGTTTGAATATGACTTGGAATTATATGATCCGGTAAGTAACCAAAACCATCAGGGCTTTTATAGTTTGCTGTTAAGCCCCAAAAATCAATATCCTTTTTGGCCATATCTTCAAAAATCGTTTTAAAAGGAATAAAAGGTCCATAAAAAGTATCATTCATAAGAATAAGTTCATCAAATGTTTTAAAATATTCTTGATATTCCATAAAAGTATCTTTAAAAGCCCCAGCATCTAATCCAATATTTTTTCTTATTTTTATTTTATCTGTAAATTTTGCAAATTTTTTCTTTCCCTCTTCTTGTAAAGAACAATTTGAAACGATAATGATATCTTCGACAGCTTCTTTTAAAGACTTTAATAAAGTAAGAACATAATCATCAACAATACCTTCTTTATCATAAAAAATAAATACACCTAATCTTTTCGCCTCTTTTTTTATAAGCATTTCTACCACCTATCCTTATTGTACCACTATTCACATGGTTTGCCACGAAATTTAACTAACTTACCTTTTATGCCTTTTTTGTAATGAATATACCCTAAAAGAAAACCATATACTTTTTCAAATTTCTTTTTTTCAAAAAGAATTACTTTTAACATTGTCTTATAATTGCTTATTAAAAATTTACAAAATTCTTTATCAGTATCTTTATACAGATCATATATATAATGATAATTACGATTCATATAGTATCTTCTAAGTCCACTATGATTCGTACAAAGTTTACCATGAACATAAAAGATATCTCCTAAATCATGTTCAATTTCTATTTCATTCAAACGCATAATTTTATAACCATTCTTTTTTAGGCGAAGCCCATATTCAATATCAATGCCATCGATAAAAAAATCTTCTCGAAATCCTTTTAATGTTTGCCATATTTTTAAATTTAAAAAATTCCCCGAGGTCATAACATCTTGCGGATAATCCACCATTTCTTTAGGCTTCTCTACTTTTAACTTTGTGTGATGCCAAGGTGTTACAATTCCAATATTATGCATATCCTTTTTTTCAATAATCGTTTTCATATATTTTATAGTCTCTTTAGAAATAGACGTATCTTGATCTAAAGTTAATAGCCATGAAAAACCATCTTCTAAAGCCTTTTGAGCTCCAAAATTTAAAGCTGCCGCAACTCCAATATTTAAAAAAGAAAAGTATTTGATCTTGCTACTTTTTGGCAACTTATCTTTATGATTTTTATTTGGGGTATTATCAATCACATACAATTTATCCACCTCATCTAAATAAGCCATTATGTTTTCATAATGGCTAGAATTTGGATGAAATAAAGTAACCATAGCGGCAACTTTTAAGGACATATTAAACCTCCTCGGCAAAACCTTTTTGCAATTTATTAAAAATTTTAAAACCAATATATAATAATACTAGACTTGCACCTAATGTCATTAATAAAGCCTTTATTTCAGGAGTTGTTTGATAGAATAAAACATTACGATAACTATTAATAATTGTTGCTAAAGGATTAAATCGAATTAAATTTGCAATAGGGCTTCCCTCAAACATTTTAGAAGAATAAACAATTGGTGTTAAATAAAAAAGCATGCTAACTAAAAAGCTAATGATATATTCAGCATCTCTTACATAAACCTCAATAGCGCTGGTAATTAAAATAATTCCTAATTGCAAAACAAATTGTACTAAAATAATTAGAGGTAAATATAACATATAAGGACTAAACCAGATACCGCTACACATTAAGAAAATAAAGATAATTAAGCATGAAATCAAAAAATTTACTAAACCACTAATATTGGCAGAAAGCGGTAGTATTTCTCTAGGAAAATATACTTTTTTAATAATTCCAGCATTGTTTAAAATCGATGTTGTTCCAATAATAATAGTATTCGTAAAATAAGTCCAAGGAAGAATACCAATAATCAAAAACGTTACATAATGTGGTTCTGTATTCTTTAAAATAAAAGGAAATACAATCGCGTATACTAAAGTTGTTAATAATGGATTTACAAAAGTCCATAAAACCCCTAAAAAAGAAGCTTTATATTTTCCTCGCACATCTTTTTTTACATTTGTTTTTAAAAGCAAACGATAATTATATAAATTTTTAAACAATTCTACCATTCTATCCACACACCTTTACATATTCGTCTATCACTTTATTAACCTTATCGTCCATTTTTATTTTACCTTCATGAAGCCATATACCGCGCGTGCATAATTTTTTTATAGATCCCAAACTATGACTTACGATAACAATCGTTGTGTCACTTTTTTTAAGTTCAGATAATTTATCATAACATTTTTCTTGAAAATGTTGATCCCCTACAGCAAGAATTTCATCTATTAAAAGGATTTCAGCATCTACATTAATAGCGATAGAAAAAGCAAGACGCATATATTGACCACTCGAATAAGTTCTAACTGGACTATCAATTAACTCTCCTAGTTCGGAAAAAGCAATAATATCATTCAAACGCTTATCAATCTCTTTTTCAGATAAGCCAAAAATAGAAGCATTAAAATAAATATTTTCTCTTCCTGTAAAGTCTGGATGAAAACCGGCTCCTAATTCAAGTAAAGAGGTGATTTTTCCTTTGGTTTTAATAGTTCCTTTAGTTGGATAAATAATTTTAGTCATCATTTTTAAAAGAGTTGATTTACCACTACCATTTACACCAATTAAAGCAACCGTTTCACCCTTTTTTATATTTAGAGATATATCATTTAAAATAACTCTTTCATCCGCCTTTTTTTTATTCCAAAAAACAAGTCTTTCTTTTAGTGTACTTGGCTTGTCATAATATAATTTAAATGCTTTTGTTAAGTCTTTTATTTCTATAACATTATCTTTCATACTAAACCTCTTTCTTTATATTCCTTCTTTTATAAATAAAATTTTTAATTTATACACAAAACAAATCTAAAAATATTGTACCAAATTTCTACTAAAATGTCTTTAATTATACAATAAATGATTTCTGATATATAATATTTTAACATAAATGTAAGCATTTTAAAACTCGAACTATAAAAGGTTCGACCATCAATTTATTTTGTGTAAATTTAACTAGTAGCTTCTTTGCAGATGTTTTCCCTTTCAATTATCAAAAGATAAAAGAAAGGTGGTGGTTCATTATGGCAAAAAGAGAAGCATCTCTATTTATTATAATCCTACTATTATTTTTTATAGTAATCACCTTACTATTTAGATAATAAAAACATCTGATTTCAACAATCGTTGATTTCAGATGCACTCCATAAGGGATAACATCTGATTCCTGCAATCAAATGTATCCTTTTTTTATTTTATTCAAGTTTCCTTGACATATTCATCATATCATAAAAAACAATTTATTGCCAAGTTGCCTTTTGATATCTAGAAAGTACGAATTTTTTAAATATTTCGTCTAATTAAATAAAATTTTATCGCAAATACATGAAATATCAAAGAAAATATAATTAAAAAAATATCTATAGTTATAAGCCAAGTATCCCTTACCTCTAATGGCGAATCAGGATTAATATATAAATTTTCTTTACTATTTACCTTTGGATAAAAAATAGAAATATGTAATTTTTTTCTATAATGATAGTGCGTATTATTATAATCATATTCTAAATCAGCATAATGATAAGTTGTAAATCCATCAGGAGAAGGAGTTTGATAATAACCAACGTCGGTTACTATAGATTGAATTTTAATATAATCTTTTGTTTTTATAATTATAGAAGCTAAATGAATACTAAAAATTAAAAATATTATAAAAGATAATAATATGCATACTAAAAATACATTTTTATTTAGATTTTTATTAACCGTTATTTTTCCAATTTTTACCATGATTTTCCCTTTCTGTAATTCACAAATTAAAATAAGCAATCCCTAGGAATTTTGACAAGTGTATCAAAATAACCTAAAGGGTTATTTTTTATATCAATATTCGAAAAAATTCGAATAGAAACGTCACTGGTGCCGATTGGCAGAATTGAACTGCCCTCTGATGCTTA
>CANRPZ010000015.1 GCA_947632625.1 uncultured Bacilli bacterium
AAGCATTAAATTAATTGTTGCCCCAACGCTAGCTAAATCCAAAGAAATTTCAGCACCTTTTAATTCTTTAGCATCAATGATAAACTTATTCCCATCCATTTTAATGGTGGCACCTAGTGCTTCAAAGCCTTTTAAATGATAATCAATCTGACGGGCACCAAAATTACACCCTCCTGGATAATAAATTTCAACATGTTTGAATTTAGAAAGTAAAGCCCCCATAAAATAGTAGGATGCACGTAATTTATTCGATAATTCTTCTGGAATCGTTGCATTGATAATATTTTTAGAATCAATTCGAATAGAGTCATGATCCACATATAATTTACCATTTAAAAGTTCAATAATTTCCTTTAAAACATCGACATCTGTAATATGGGGTACATTATAAATAACGGTTTCCATATCGGATAAAATAGCAGCAGGAAGAAGAGCAACAACGCTATTTTTTGCACCATTTATCTTAATCGTTCCCCTTAACTTATGTCCACCTTCAATAACTAACCTTTGCATCCCATCACATTCCTTAATTTCTTTAATTATATAATTTAATTATATGATTTTCAATTCCATAATATCAATATTGACATAAATGAAAAAAGCCAATAACGATTAGTAAGATACTACCAAAAACTGTGGCATAGATACCTAAAAAACGATTGGCATATTTTCCAATTAAAAGCCCTAAAAAAGTAAAACAAAAGCTTGTTAGCGAAAAAATAATGACCGCTAGATACAAATTATTCGTAATAGCACTTAAACCAATCCCTGTTGAAAAGCTATCAATGGATACCCCTACAGCTAACAAAAACATTTGAATTATATTTAAACTTTTTGGTTCTTCATTTGGCTTAAAAATCTCTATTAGCATCGTTATTCCTAAATAAATTAAAATAATTCCTAATAAAAAATTGCTTTTTAGCATAAAGATTTCAACTAATTTAATTCCAATTTTGTTTCCCAAAATAGGCATGATAAAATGCATAATTCCAACAAGAATCGAAAAAAAGAGTGTTTTCTTTTTAGAAATCATTACAGTACCTATTCCTAAAGATAGAGAAAATGTATCCATACTAAGTGCTATAGCAATGGTAAATAGAGTTATTATTTCTCGCATAAAAAACCTCCTAGTTAACTATACGAGGAGATTTTTAAAAAATTACATATATTTTGCAAATAAATCTTTTACAAATAAATGATATTCTACATCACGCGTATCATTTTCATAAGCATCCATTAAACACAAAGGAGGAAACAAAACACACCACCAGTTATCTCCATCTCCTTTACCAAGTGTTACAACTAAAGACTCATAATTCCCCGCAACATATTTAACGCCCTTATAAGTCTTTTCAGGAAAATAATTTTTCCCATAATTTAAAGAATAACTTAAACCATATTGATTTATCATATTTCGAATATCCGGTATTTTATTATCAATTAATAAGGAAGCTTCCTCTTTATTTGTAGTTTTCATTAAATCATTTTGTAAAATATTTTCAATATTCTTTTTAATTTCCATCTTTGTTGCTTGATCCTTAAAAGTATTACTATTGGCAATTACTCTTAATCGAATAGCACTATCTGGAATAATATATTCTTCTTTTCCATTAAGAATAGAGAAAGTAAAAACAACAAAAAATAAGACAATTATTATTCTTTTCATGTATTTTCACCTAAATAATATATGTCTTATTTTTATTTTTTTTATTCAAAATTATTGATTATCGTTTACTAGATTATCAATACTTGCCTTACGACTATGAGAAATTTCTACCCATTTTAAATCTTTTTTAAATAAGCAAATTGCATTAATTGGTATCCAAGTTAAGAAGAAGACTAAAAATAGTAAAATTCCATGAATAGCATCTTCTAAATCTCTTTTATAATAAAGAACAACAAACATATTCATAATAATATCGGATAAATAACCAATTATAAAGCAAACATAACCAAGTGAGAAGAAATATGAAAAAATATCGTTTAATTCAATTCCAAATATATAGAAGAAAAATAAAGCAATTGACAAGCATACTCCTAATACTTGAATATAAGGAGCAAAACTAAACATAAATTTATCTAAACTAGAAAAGTCTTTATCCTTAATCCATTTTTTTAATAATGGTTTTCTATAAATTCGGTTGCATTCGATAATTCCTTTACTCCAGCGGCTTCTTTGATGCCATGAATCCATAAATTTAATGGGTTGCTCATCATAAGTAATCGCATCTTCTACATAAGCAATTTCATAACCTTTTAAAACGCATTGAATGGAAAGCTCAATATCTTCTGTAACGGTTTTAGGATCAAATCCTTCATCCATAATACTTTTGGCTACCATAAAACCAGTTCCATTAATAGCTGCTGCAGCACCCACTTTCATACGTGACTTATTAAAGAAAAAGTTTTGAATATAGTAGAAGATTGAATAACTAGCACTTAACCAGTTGTCTTCAATATTTTTACTATCTTTTCTTCCTTGTGCTACTTTATATCCAGACATATAAGTATTATTCATAAGTTTTAAAAAATCAGGATGCACTACATTATCCGCATCAAATATAATATAAGCATCATAATCTTTATTTTTTAATTTATCAAAAGCAAATTTTAAAACATCACCTTTTGATTTAACTGGCACCGTTACATTTACAGCAATAGCACCTTCTTTTTTGGCAACATCAAAAGTATCATCCTTACTATTATTTACAAAGGTATAAACATCATATAAATCATCAGGATAATTTTGTTTTTTTAAGCTTTTAACTAAATCCCCCACAACTTGGCCTTCATTTCTTGCTGCAATAATAACAGCAAATTTAGTTCTTGCTCGATAAGAACGAATTTTTCTTCCTTCATCCTTTTTAAAAGCAAATAAACCTGTAATAACAAAATAAATGCCATATAAAAGTGTGATAACAAATAATATATAATAAATTAACTGTACCATACTAATTACTCCTTTATTAATAACACTATATGTTGTTAATGTGACTAAAATGTGACTACTTGTGTTACTAATTTCTATATCATTGTATAGTTTATTAGTGAATTTGTCAAGTTCTTGAACTGATATCGCGGAAAATATAGGATCAAATAACTACGTTTGAAACTAACTTTGCTCTATAAATAAATAACGGTCTTTTCCTACTAAATCTTTTTCGATACTTATTTTAGCATTAGGAAATTTCTTACTTGCTAACGTCTTTAAAGCCGCTCCCTCGTTTTCTCCTATTTCAAAAGCGATAAGTTTTGGCTTATTTTTAATGTTTTCTAGTATTTTCCTATAAAAAATCATCCCATTTTCTTCTGCAAAAAGGGCAATTTGAGGTTCATAAGCGGTTGATGGATCCACCGCATCATCAAACGCTATATAAGGTGGATTCGCAAGGATAATATCATACTCTTCATTAATTTTATCTTTTAAAATATCTAACGGTTTAAAATCCACATGAACTTGATTGAATTGGGCGTTTTCTTTAGCAACATCTAAGGCAGCGTTTGAAATATCAATTCCCGTACAAATAAAATTGGTATTTTTAGCAACGGCAATCGCAATACAACCACTCCCCGTACATAAATCCAAACATTTTAACTTTTGCTTCTTTTCTACTCGATTTAAAACCTTTTCAACTAAATATTCGGTTTCAAAACGAGGAATTAAAACACTTTCATTCACTTTTATTTGGACATTAAAAAAAGGAACATCCCCAAGCAAATATTGTATTGGATATCCATTTTCTACTTTTTTTATTTGTTCTTCATAAGTAGTAGGAAACTTTTCCTTTAATACTCTTTTATCTAAATCCGTAAGAGTTCTTTTACTAAACATTTTCTCCCTCTAATTTTCTTCTTTGGTCTTCGGTAATTAAAGCGGTGATAATTGGTTCTAAATTTCCATCCATTACGCGATCAAGTTCCATAATTGAAAAATTAATACGATGATCCGTTACTCTATTTTGTGGATAGTTATACGTTCTAATTTTTTCGGAACGGTCACCTGTTCCTACTTTACTTTTACGTTCTTCTGTTAACTCACTATTTTTTTGTTGTTCTAACGTATCATAGATTTTTGATTTTAAGATTTTCATAGCTTGCTCTTTATTTTTCATTTGGCTTCGTTCATTTTGACAAGTAACCACTGTATTTGTTGGTAAATGAGTAATACGAACCGCAGAGTTTGAGGTATTAACACTTTGTCCTCCTGCTCCACTTGAGTGATAAACATCGATTTTTAAATCACTTTCCTTAATTTCAAAATCGATATCTTCTACCTCTGGCATGACAACAACAGTTGCTGTTGAGGTATGCACTCTTCCTTGACTTTCGGTTTCTGGTACTCTTTGTACACGATGAGCACCACTTTCATACTTTAATTTAGAATAGACATTGTCCCCTTTAATCATGCATTCCACTTGGGAAAAACCTCCACTTGAGCCTGGGACCTCATTTAAAATCTCTATTTTCCAGTTATTCTTTTCAGCATAGTACGTATACATTCTAAATAAGTCTCCAGCAAAAATGTTTGCTTCATCTCCCCCAGCAGCACCACGAATTTCCATAATGACATTTTTGCCATCATTTTCATCTTTAGGAATTAATAAAATTTCAAGTTCTTTTGTAATACTATCTAAACGACTCGTTTGCTCCTCTAACTCTAATTCGGCCATTTCACGTAATTCTGCGTCATTCATTAAACTCTTGGCTTCTTTAATCTTTTCATTCGCATCCTTATATTCGTTATACTTATTTACAATGCTTTCTAAATCACTTTGTTCTTTGGAAAGTTCTTTTACTTTTTTAAAATCTTGCATCACATCAGGTTGCATTAATTCTTCTTGTATTTCGTGAAATCTTTTTAAAATTGCCTCTAATCTTTCTTCCATAACATTTTCCTCTTTCTATAATGATTCTTAAAAAGAAAAAGAATAGTTATAGCATTGAATCATCACTTTCTTCTTCATCACTAATAACTACTAAATCTTTTAAATCATCTTCACTATCATCATCGTCTTCATCGTAGAAAATTTCGTCTTCTTCCTCTTCATCTTCCTCGTCTTCTTCTTCGACCTCATCAGAGACATCTTCTTCTTCATCATCTAAAATCATATTATTTTGGGCATGTCTTTCTTTTAAATCCCAAGTTCCATCATCTAACATAATAAATCTTTTATCTAATGTTAATATTTCAAAAAAATCTCCAATTTTTTCTTCAATAGCAGATTCAGGAAGAGATATTAATTTTCCTATTTCATTAAATAAATCAATTATTTTCATTTTTTTCTTTTTTTCCGTTAAAATTATATAAGCAATATCATCATAAGACATATTTTCTAATTCTTCTTTTGAATAGTCTTTTAATTTCATAATCGTTTCCTCCTACATTACAGACGGGATATCCATACCTAATATATTTAATAAAGTATCAATAATATTCGTTGTTAAATTTAATAAGGTAACCCAATCTTTTTTCTTTTCATCCTCTTCTAAATTATTAATATGATTATTTTCATAAAATGCATTCACTAATACACATATTTCATATAAATAATTTGCTACAACCGAAGGCATTCTAGTTTTAAAGGCATATTGCATAATTTCGTTAAGTTCAAGAAGCTTAAGCCTTAAGTTTCGGTCGTGAACATTATATATTGTTTTTGATAAGTTGTCTATACAATTTTCATTATTTTTTATAATTTTTTTTGTTCTTAAATACGTATATAGGATATAAGGCCCTGTTTTTCCAATTGTTTTAGAAAATTTAGCAATATCAAAAACATATTCTTTTTCACGATTGTTTTGTAAATCAGCAAATTTAATAATAGCAATTACAATTTTATCTAAATCTTCTTGTGTATATGTAGTATCATGCTCTATGTTATTTAAAAAGATTTGCTTTGTTTCTAAAAATAAATCTTCTAGTTTAGGTGTATTTCCCTCTCTTGTTTTAAATGGTTTTCCATCACTACCATTAATTGTTCCTAATCCTAAAAATTCTAGATCGATATTTTTTAGAGAATTTGTCTTTTTAGCAACACGAAAAACTTGCGTAAAGTGTAAACTTTGGCGACTATCCGCTACATATAAAATTTTTTTTGGATGAAAATCTTTTTCCCTTTGTAAAATCGTTGCTAAATCCGTTGTGCCATATAGATAAGCTCCATTACTTTTTTGGTAAATACAAGGAGGAACTACAATCTTATCCGTATTTTCTTGAACATCAATTATTTTTGCCCCATCACTTGTTTTTAAAAGTCCCAAAAACTCTAGTTCTTGCGATAAAAGAGGAATATAAGCATATGCATCACTTTCCCCTAACCATAAATCAAAATGAACTCCCAAATAATCATAAATTTTTTTAATCTCTTTTTTAGATAGTTCTAATATAGCACGAAAATATTCTTGGTACTCTTCATTCCCATCTTGCAAGTCTTTGGTAATAGTAGCACATATTTCTTTAATACTTTCCTCTTCCTTACAAAGGCCACTAATTTTAGGATAGATTAGAGAAAGCTTTTCTATCGTTATGGCATCTGGAAGAATTCCTTCCTCTTTTAATCCATAAATAACTTGTCCTATTTGTAGTCCATAGTCTCCTAAATGAACATCTGCTATAACATTTTGGTTCATATATTGTAATAATCTTTTAATGGATTCTCCCACAATGGCTGGTCTTAAGTGACCAACGTGCAAAGGTTTCGCAATATTGGCTCCCCCATAATCCACTACAATCGTTTCTTCTTTAGGCATGAAAATATTAAATTTTTCTTCTGTAATCATACTTTCCAAAATTTCATTCATGTACGCATCACTTAAAGTAAAATTCAAAAATCCGGGTTTTACACATTCTATTTTAGAAAACTTTTTTTGGCAATCTTCCTTTTTTTCTAAACTTTCTTTTAATTTTAAACCAATAGTATAAGGATTTTCATGCAATACTTTTGCTAAATCAAATGTTCCATTATATTGATAATCACATAAATCTGGACGATTGGATTTTAAAAGTTCAGCGTCTATATCAAGATTAAAAATTTCTTTAATTGTTTCCTTTAATTCTTTATTCATGAAATGCATCGTTCCTTTCTATCACAATTTTATTTCTAGCTTCATCTGTTTCTATAAAATATTCTAATACAATTTTTGAATTTAAAACAGATAAATTACATTCTTCTACACCTACTAACAAAGAATAGCCTTCTTTTTTTAATTCTATTTTACAAGATTTATTTTTTATATCAAGCAAAAAGAAATCTTCTTCATTTTCTCTCATAAAGCGTTCTTGTACTAAATCAATTGTCGTTTCATAACCAAATAAATCAAATAACAAAATATTTTCTTCCTTACTTTTATTCTCAAAAGGAAAAGAAAATAGCTGTTCTCCATTTTTATATAATATACATTTATAATTTTTAGGCATACTTACACCAACTTTTTTCTAACTAACTATACCATGTTGTTTTTTATATAGTCAATAAAAGTTTTAAAAATGGATTTATTTTCCTTGGAAAACTTATATTTTTATTCATTTCTTCCATACTAAATTTAGGTGAAAAAAATGCGTAAAATAAGATTTTTAATCAAATCAAGTCTATTTTTATTTCTAGCCTTTTTCATTGTTATGACTGGTCTTTATACTTTTGCTTATTTTAGTCCTAAATTGGAACTTACAAGTATTGGGCAAATGTATATTTATGATAAAGATGAAAATTTAATTTATCAAGGAAGCGGCACAAGTGAATGGATTAATTTAGAAAAGATTTCTAATGATTTAAAGGACGCTGTAATTAGTGTTGAAGATAAAAACTTTTACAAACACCAAGGATTTGACTACCTCCGTATTATAAAAGCAGGAATCACGAATATTAAGAATAAAGGGATTGTGCAAGGAGCAAGTACCATAAGTCAACAATATATTAAAAATATGTATTTAGATTTTGACCAAACTTGGAAAAGAAAAATAGAAGAAGCCTTTTTAACTCTAGAACTGGAGGTACATTACGATAAAGATTCCATTTTAGAAGGTTATTTAAATACAATTAATTTTGGAGCTGGAAACTTTGGTGTTGGGAATGCAAGTAAGTATTACTTTAATAAAAATGCGAGTGATTTAACTTTAGAAGAAGCCATTATGCTAGCAGGAATTCCTAAAAACCCTAGTAAATATAATCCGGTTAATCATTATGACTATTGTATTGAAAGAGCGAAAATCGTTGCGAAAGCTATGCTTAACAATAACAAAATAGATGAAGAAACCTATCGTCATTTATTTGAAGATAAAATAGAAATCTATGGAAAAAGAGAATCAAATAATTTACAAATGCTTATGTACTATCAAGATGCCGTTTTAAAAGAATTACAAACATTAAAAGGAATTCCTTCTTCCTTAAGAGATTCAGGAAATTTAAAAATTTATACTACTTTGGATTTAAAAGCACAAGAAAAATTAGAAAATGAAATATTAGACAATTTAGAAGATGAAAATTTACAAGTTGCAAGTGTTTTAATAGAACCAGATATTGGGGCGATAAGAGCTTTAACGGGTGGAATCAACTATACAGAAAGTCAATTTAATCGAGCTCTTCAAGCCAAAAGACAAGTTGGCTCTACGATGAAGCCATTTCTTTACTATGCCGCTTTAGAAAATGGAATGACCTCTTCTTCAACTTTTGTAAGTGAACCAACTAATTTTGTATTTTCTAACGATAAAATTTATAGTCCATCCAATTATAACGATATCTATGCCAATAAAAATATTACAATGGCCGCAGCATTAGCTTATTCGGATAATATCTATGCTGTCAAAACCCACTTATTTTTAGGAGAAGAAACGTTAGTAGAAACCGCAAAAAAAGCTGGAATAACCGCCGAATTAGAAGCAAATCCTTCTTTAGCTTTAGGGACTAGTGAAATGTCGATGCTTGAGTTTGCCCGAGGATATACCACTCTTGCAAATGGTGGATATTTATTAGACAACTACTTTATTGAAAAAGTAGAAGATCGAAACGGTAATATCCTCTATGAACATCAAAACAAGAAAAAGATGGTTTTAAATTCCAATTACGTATACATATTAAATGAAATGCTTTCAAATACCAGTAATAGTAAATTTCAAAGTTATACAACCCCAACTGCTCTATCAATTGCCAATCGAATGAGTAAAAAATACGCTTTGAAAACGGGAACTACAAAAACAGATTACTGGACAATTGGTTACAATAAGGATGCATTATTAATGATTTGGCTTGGCTATGATGATGCTAGTGATATCCACGACGAAGCAAGTAAATGGGCCAAAAATATATGGATAAACACCATGGAAGACTATTTAAAAGACAAACCGAATGACTGGTATGAAACCCCTCATAATATCATCGGAGTCTTACAAGACCCAGTAACCGGAATGCCAGTACAAAATGGTAAAGCAAGTATTTTTTATTACGTAAAGGGAAGCGAAGGAAATTCCATTAATGTCGATATCTCAAACGAGTAAACTAAAGAACATAAAAAAAGTAGCCACCTAATAATGTGACTACTTTTCTTACTTTAATTAAACATAAGTTAATAAGGCAAATATTAAAATTAATAAGGCTAGCATGACTAGAACAAATTTCCAGATATATTTTAGCCAATTTTTATAAGATAAATTTAAATAGCTTAAACCAAATACTAATAATACACTAGATGGTGCTACAAATTGTACTAAACCATTTATCGTACTATAAATTAAAATAGCTAAATGGAAAAATTCATTATAAGTAGTTGCTAAAATATCACCAAGAACATAACCAGCATAGCCAAAATCAATATGAAATAAGGCTGAAACAAAAGCTGAAATACTTGCTATAAAAGGATTAAAGCCACTAACCAAATTAGTAATCCAATTACAAATGGTTACTGTAAATGGACACCAGTAAACAAATACAAATATACTATAAACCATTACTAATAAAATAACCGGTTTAATAATATTTTTAATTCCTTCTAAAGCAGAATCTAAAACCTCATCTATTTTTGTACGATAGCCAATTACAGCAATGAATAATACAATAGCCATAACAACTGTGATTAAATATAAATCCCATGTTCCAAAAGCTTTAGCATTTGCTCCTAAAATATAAGAGAAAATCGTATAATCTCCAATTTTGAAACCAGTAAGCCATGTATGGAATTTAGTAAATATATTTAGATTAAAATTATCTACCCAATTTACATAGCCTAAAATAACAAATAGAGATAAGATACCTAATAGAATAGCCATTGGCCATACTTTAGTTTTTTTGCTTTTTTCATCTGAAACAACGAATAAATCTTCTACTTTTTCATCTTTTTTATTTACTTTATTCATATGTTGCATCATAAAGAAGCTATATAAAACAAAAGCAAGAGCAAGTACACCAAAACGAATTGCTATTTCTTCTGTAATCGTAACAGCTTCATAATAATTTAAATAATAAATAAAAGAAGTAAGTCCATCTGTTCCATAAGTTGCTCCAAGTACACCAACAATCATAGCTCCAAAAGAACATAAGAATGTTGTAATTTTATCAAGTTTTAATTTACTAGCTATATTAATAATAAATGGTATAAATAGTAAAACAACAAAAACTTGTGATAAAACACTTGTAAGTAAAGCTACTACTAAAGATGATACTATTACAAATAGTTTTTCCTTTCCCTTTAATTTATCAGCTATTTTATTTACTAATGCTTTATAACCACTTACTTGACTTAAAATTCCATAGAACATTCCTATAAAAATCACAAATACAAGTTGTTGAATAAATAAGCTGCCACTATAGACACCGGATAATAAAATATCACTAAAGCCTTGGCGTGCAAAATCAACTTTTGTATAGGTTCCACTAGCAATTTGGCCATAAGGAACAAGCCATGTTAAAAGAATTGTAACAAAAATAGCTAATAGCACAATTTTAAATAAATCATGTTTTTCAAACATACTTTTAATTTTTTTCATTTCCTTCCTCCTTGATTAGATTATAGCACCAAAAAATGGCAAAAAAAAGACAAATTTGTGGTTTGTCCTTTATTTTTTAGTCTTTTGGTTTCATAAGCGGGAATAAAATACAATCTTTAATATTATCAGAGTTCGTTAAAAGTTGCATCAAACGATCAATTCCCATTCCCCATCCAGAGATTGGAGGCATTCCATATTCCATCGCTTCAATATAATCATAATCCATTGGCATAGCTTCTTCATCTCCATTTGCTTTTAATTCGGCTTGGTGAAGCAATCTTTTCTCTTGCTCTTGTGGATCTACTAGTTCAGAATAGGCGTTAATGATTTCAGCACCATTGATAATTAATTGGAAACGATCCGTAATCTCTTTATTTAAATCGTTTGCTCTTGCAAGAGGAGATAAACTAATCGGATGGCTCGTCATATAAAGTGGTCCAACAACATTTGGTCTTGCTACTTTTTTATAAAGTTGGTCTACTAAATTACCATATCCTAAATTTTCTAGAGGAACATCGCTATCAATTTCAATATGTTCTTCTTTTATTTTATCTAACAATTTTTCCCTTGTATTATAAACATCGATATCGATATTCGAATATTTTAGAATTAAATCACGAAAAGTAGAAACCTCCCATTCACCACTTAAATCGACCATTTTATCACCGATTTGAATTTCTAAAGTACCAAATAAGTTCTTAACAATTGTTTGTAACATTTCTCTTAATAATTTCATATTGTCTTTATAATTTAGGTATGCCCCATATCCTTCAATCATAGTAAAATCTTGTAAGTGAGTTGCATCCATACCTTCGTTACGAAAACAACGGGCTATTTCAAATACCTTTGTAAATCCTCCAACTACTGCTCTTTTTAAATAAGTTTCAGGAGCAATTCGCAAATACAGGTCAATATCTAAAGCATTATGATGGGTAATAAATGGTTTAGCTGTTGCACCACTTGCTTTATTATTTAATATTGGTGTTTCAATCTCTACATACCCTAAATCATTTAAATACTTTCTTATTTCCCATATAAGACGGCTTCTTAACAAAAATATTTTTTTAGATTCTTCACTTGTAATTAAATCAATATAACGATTTCGATAAATAGTTTCTTGATCTTCTAACCCATGAAATTTTTCAGGTAGTGGTTTTAAAGCTTTTCCTAAAAAAGTAAAAGAACTTGCACGTACTGTTTTTTCTCCCGTATGCGTTGTAAATACCTCTCCTTCAACACCAATAAAATCTCCTAAATCAAAATTTTCTTTAAATTCTTGGTATTTTTCTTCTCCAACCATATCAATTTTGATAGAAATTTGAATTCTTCCCTCAATATCTCCAATGGTTAAGAAAGACATTTTGCCCATTTTACGCATTAAAACAATTCGTCCAGCAACTCGTACACCAGTTACTCCATCTTCTAGATTACTTGCTTCTTTAATGGAATAATTCGTTTCATACTTTTCTGGATAAGGATTTTTTATATTTTTAAGCTTTTCTCTTCTAACGATTTCTTGATCTGTAAATTGTCTTTCCATATATATGCACTCCTTTTTTAACTATGTTTAGTATACAAAAGAGATAAAAAAAATGCAATTGTTAATTTGCATTCTATGTTATATCTACACAAGAAAAAAAGCCCCCTAGGCTACTTTTCGATTACGATAACGATCTTTTGGATCTAGATATTGTTTTCTTAAACGAATAGCATCAGGTGTAACCTCAACGTATTCATCATCTTCAATAAATTCCAAAGCTTCTTCTAACGTAAATGTTTTTGGTGTTGTTAAGTTAATTGCTTCATCAGCTCCACTACTACGAGTATTTGTTAAGTTCTTATTTTTACAAGGGTTGACATCTAAATCATTATCACGATTATGAATACCAACAATCATACCAATATATACCTCTGTAGCTGGTTCAATAATCAAAGTCCCTCGATCTTGTAAATTCCATAAAGAATAACCTAAAGCTTTACCATTTTCCATAGAAACCATTACGCCATTCTTTCTTCTGGTAATCTCTCCAACATAAGGTTTATATTCATCAAAACTACGTACCATAATTCCTTCTCCACGTGTATTTGTAATAAAGGAACTACGATAACCAATCAAGCCTCTAGTAGGAGCACTAAATTCAAGGTGGGCTTGGCCTTGCAAAGAAGAAACAACAAGCAATACCCCTTTTCTTTCTTGCAAATCATTTATTATAGTACCTGAATATTCCTCCGGACAAGTTATGATTACTTTTTCAAAAGGTTCATATTTCTTTCCGTCTCTTTCTTCCATTAAAACTTGTGGTTTTGATACAGATAGTTCATACCCTTCACGACGCATGTTTTCAAGTAATATGGATAAATGTAGTTCTCCTCGTCCACTTACCTTATAGCCATCTGCTCCATTTAATTCTTCAACAACTAAACCAACATTGGTTTGTAATTCTTTATCCAATCGTTCTTTAATATGGCGATTTGTTAAAAATTTTCCACTATGTCCAGCAAAAGGACTACTATTTACTAAAAAGTTCATAGATAAAGTAGGTCTTTCAATTTCAATAGGAGGAAGCGGATCTATATGGTCTTTTGCACAAATTGTATCTCCAATTGAAATATCTGGGCATCCCGCAATCGTCACAATATCTCCATAATAAGCAATATTTTTTTCTACTCTTTTTAAACCTTCATTAACAAAGACTTTTGTTATTTTAAATGTTTCTAAACGTCCATCGTTTTTTGATAAAGAAACCATTTCACCCACTTTAATACAACCGCGGCTTACACGTCCAATACCAAGTCTTCCTATATATTCATCATAATCAAGGTTAGAAATTTGTAATTGTAAAGGATCATTTTCATTTCCCTCATAAGGCTTTACAACCTCTAAAATCGTATCCAATAAAGGTGCAATGGAATCTGATTCTTCCTCCAAGCTTTTTTTGGCAATTCCATCTCTTGCAACCCCATAGATTATAGGAAAATCAAGTTGCTCATCACTAGCATTTAATTCCATAAAAAGATTAAAGGTCATATCAACAACCTCTAAAGGTCTAGCATCTTTTTTATCAATTTTATTAATGAAAAGAATTGGTCTTAAATTTTGTTCCAAAGCCTTTTTCAAAACAAATCTTGTTTGAGGCATAGGTCCTTCGGCAGAATCAACCAAAAGAACAACTGTATCAACAGTTTTAATTACACGCTCTACCTCACTAGAAAAATCGGCATGTCCTGGAGTATCTACAATATTAATTTTAACATCTTTATAACGTATTGCACAATTTTTAGAATAGATTGTTATTCCTCTTTCTCTTTCAATTTCATTGCTATCCATTACGCAATCGACTGGAGTTTCATGTGCATCAAATACACCATTTTGTTCTAATAAAGCATCAACCAAAGTACTCTTACCAGCATCGACATGGGCAACTACTGCAATATTAATAATTTTGTCCATAAAAAAACCCGCTTTCTTAAACACTTGTAGAATTATACACCAAAACAAAAAACAATGCAAGAATTTTCTTGACATTGTAAGTGTAAATTTAAGATAATCATAGTATTATATATATTGTATATACAAAATATTTCTAATGTATTTAGTTTTTATTGCTGTCTAATTTATCAAACCATTTTATAAAGGTTTTAATAAAGAAAAACACGGCACAAATAACATATAATATTTCTATAACAAGCCCCCAAAGTCCAAATACATGCTCCTCACTTATAAACGTTTCAATGGCATTATCTCCTAAATCTCGAATAAGAATAAAAGGAATTTTTAATAAACAAGTCACAACAGCCAAAAATAGCAAATCCAATAAAATTTTAATTTTCCCTTGCGTATCACTTTTCCTTAATACGCCACCTAAATCAACTAATTTAGTATAAAACCTTTTAAACAAATTTTCCTTTTTCATCAATTAAATATCCTCCCTATTATAGATTTGACTTGTATAATACGTACATTTATTTTTTTCTTTCATAGATAAAACTGTCAAGCAGCCTTTCTTTTTCGTTTTTTCTTTTTCATAGTAGGTTACAACTTTTTTATCTTGAGTCTTTTTTATGTCTACTAAACTTTTTAACATAAAAATTCCATCAGATTCTCTTTCTATTAATTCTATATCATTTACAATATCAAGTTGTCTAGCAATAGAAAGTGGGGAATAAAAAACAAGGGCATTTGGCATAAATTGAGCTATATAGGAGTTTTCCTTTTGAAGAGTCATAATATTTTTTAAATATAGACTAACGATTTCTTTATTATCATCAAAATAGTAGGCATAAAAGCTTTTACTTAAAGGTTGCTTAATATTTTTTAAAATCTTAATCGTATCAACTAGTGACAACATAAAAGAAGAAAACGTTTTCATTTTTATAATAGAAAAATACTTAACTCTAATTTTGACGTTTCTATAATCATCTAAAATTGTATACGCTTCTTTAAAAAGATGAATTTTATTATCCTCCGTTAGTTTAGTAATAACATCCTGAATATTTAATGCGGTATCTGCTTTATAGTCGAATAATAGATTTAAACAATCTCTTAAAAAAGAGGTAGCAATATAGCATGCCGATTGTTCTTTTTCTAACAATTCCTTAAAATTATTCTTTAAAGTAGCTAGTAAATCTTCTTTAGTAAACTCTAAAGCTTCATCACTATGTATTAGGGGTGTTAACTCTATATTTAATTTATCATAACCCACTAAATAATCTCCCAAAACATTTTCACGAACATTCTCTAAAGCACTATATTTTCTTTGGATTCTTTCTTTTTCCTTTAAAACATAATCTGTAACAGCCATTATTTTTTTACAAGGACTTAAACGATCTACAGAAGCAATTTCACTAAAAGGATCTTGCTTGCTTTTTAAAAGTTTTTTCTTTCTTAATAAGGCTTCATCTAAAATAGCATTTTTCTTTTGTAAATCTTGTATTTCATAAGGATATCGCTTTACTAAATAAGCATTTTGAATAGCATTCGTATCCGTTTCAATAGTAAATAAATAAGAAAGTATTGTGTTTATAAAATCTTGTATTTCTAAAGTAGTATGTAAACTCTCTAGCTCATTCTTTAAATTTTCGATTACATCATGGCTTTTATCCTCTTCACTTTCCAAATCTTCCAAAACCTCAATATCTTCTTCCGTTTCATTTTTATACAAATTGAGTTTCGTATTATAATCCTTTTTTAATTTTTGGTATGTATCTTTTAGTTCTTGTCCTTTAGCATATGTACTATTTTGTTCCTGTATTTTGGCTTCTAAAACTAAAATTAATATATTGGCCGTACGCAATAATTCCTTTATTTTTAAAACATTTTTAGGATTTTCTAAATAAAAAGAATCACTTTGAAAATTTTTCATTTCTTGTATAGTAAGGGGTTGATTTTGATAAGTATACGTAATACTCGGATATTTCGTTTCATAATCGTCAAATTGAACAGAAATAGGATATTTATTTTTATTATTTATAAACCACCAATACTTATAAACGGCTTCTTCAACATCATCTAACGTTTTAAAAAATAAAACACGTTCTAAAGATCCATAATGTTTATGAGGCCACACAAAATAAATACCAAACTTTTTCTTATCTTGGTATAAAAATGGTGCTCTATTTAAAGAATTATAACCATATTTTTTAAGAACATTTAAAATATCCGTTTTCGCTAGCATTTTAATATCCCCTTATTTTTTTCTTATTATATCATAACCTTTTTATTTTTGCTACTTGATTATTAAAAAAAATCAAAGTATGATTAAGAAGGAAGGATGGATGTTATGAAAAAAGAAAAAGTAACGTTAATTAAACCTAAAAAAGAGAAAGAAAATGATCCAAAGTGGTTAAGTGCAATAATTTCTTTAGTACTGGGAATTATTTTATTTACAAATTCTAGTAAAGCTGTTATTACTATATTTTATTGTATAGGAGCTGTATTTATACTTGTTGGTATTTATCATTTAATCCGTTATTACAAAATGAAAAAAGAGTTAAATATAGAAGACAACAATAAACTCGTTTTAGGAGCGAGTGCCATTTTTATAGGAATTATCATTTTAATACTTTCTGGAGCTATAGAAACCTTTATTCGTTTTATACTCGGTATTATTCTTTTATTTAATGGGTTACGTAATACTTTTGTCTCATTACAAACCAAAAACTATATTACCCTTGTTATTGGATTAGTTTTCATTGCTATGGGACTCTATACTATACTTGCTGAAAATATTGTTTTGCAAATAATAGGAATTTTTCTAATTGCATCAAGTATAGTAGATTTCGTAAATATTTTCATTGAAAGAAAAAAATAAACAATCTTGTTGAATTGCTTATTTTTTTTGTACCTTTTTATCATCTTTAACGATATACCATAGGAAAAATATACCAACAATTATAGCTAAAATTATCCAAATAATACTGCTCGAATTTTCTTTAGTTTTACTTGTAGTCATTAAAGGAAGAACAACATCCGCACTTTCATTTTCATAATTGGTTTTAATGGCACTTTTAATTTTTTTCTTCATGTCATCATTAAAACCTTCAAATGTTTGATTTCCGATTACTATTAAAGGAACACCTTTCATATTTATCTTAAAATAATTTACAACCTTTTTTAATAAGACATTTGTATCGCTTTCTTTAACATCCTTAACAACTAAATTAAAATAACTTTTATATTCCTCATCCATCGCATTAAAAAAACTCAAAGCATTTTCACAATAATTGCATCCCTCTTTTTTAAATACATAAACATTGATCTTCTCTTTTGCCAAAGTATTTATTGGAAAAAAACTAATAAGTACAATAATCACTAATATTTGTTTTACCCATTTCATAACTATTCCTCATTTCAAGAACTATTATACCAATAGATAAAAAAAAATCAAGAGCACAATGGTACTCTTAATTTTATTTATCACAGCATTCTTGACAAATAGTTTTTAACTTATCTTTGGTTTGTTCAATCTTTTTTTCATCAACGTTTGTCATATTGTAAAACCCTGCACTTTCCATAGCTTTAAAAATCTCATTATGTAGTTTAGATGCTTCTTGCAAAGCTTTTGTAAAAGCTTGAAAAATTCTATCGTTAGATGCTTCAATAAAACCATGCATGTATAAATCATTAATTACTTTACTACCATAAAGTAAATTTTCCATCAAAAATTTATCTTCCATTTTTTTATCGTCTCCTTATAATAAATTCATAAACATATCCAAAATGCTTTTATGTTTACTCCTTATTTTTTTTACTACTTTTACCAAGTTTTCATCGGTTAAACAATCTTCAACCTCTTGGCAAGATTTAATCATATAAAGTTCATGGTTTATCGCATCTTCTACATATAACAATTCTTTTTCAGTCATATAATTTTCCTCCCAGTATTAGGGTGGATAAATAACGTAAAATTATAACAAAATTTTATTTAATTCTAAATAGCAAGAGTGATACGAAAAGCATGACTGGCATTCGCTTCCCCTGTGGCACGAGCAAAAGTGAAAGCACCGCTAACAAATCCCTCATTGTAATTACCACCACGTACGAACCAAGGGACCCCAGTAAAAACAAACAAACCTTCATCATGATACCA
>CANRPZ010000016.1 GCA_947632625.1 uncultured Bacilli bacterium
AATTAAAAATAAACTAAGTTTTCGCTTAGTCTATTTTATGTTATTTTCTTTTCGGGGCTGTGAATTGTAACTAAAATATTACAAAGAAACGGAGATACTCTTGCACCATAGTACAATTGTATGCTAAAATAAAATAGGTGATGCAAATGTTTAGTTTTATTAAAGGAACGATACAAGAAACAGAAAAAAATTATATAACTTTAGAAAATAATGGCATTGGATATCAAATTTTTGTTGCCAATCCTTTTAGTTATCCGCTTGGCGAAGAAAAACAAGTTTTTATTTACACTTATATAAAAGAAGATGAATTTTCTCTTTACGGTTTTAATTCTTTAGAAGAAAAAGAACTATTTTTAAGACTAATTAGTGTGAAGGGAGTAGGACCAAAACTTGCTTTACCCATGTTTGCATTAGGTAGTGTATCGGGAATTATTGATGCTATTGATAGAGAAAATATTTTATATTTAACAAAATTTCCAAAAGTTGGTGAAAAGGTAGCTCGACAAATAATTTTAGATTTAAAAGGAAAATTAGTTCAAAATGAAAATGTAAAATCATCCGGTTTTGAAGAGGTAATTGAGGCTTTGGAAAGTTTAGGATACAAAACAGGCGATATTAAAAAAGTTCTTCCTAAAATTGATAGTACTTTAAAAATGGAAGACCAAATAAAAGAAGCTTTAAAGTTGTTATTAAAATAGAAAGGAATATTTATGCAAGATAGAATAGTGGATGCTTTAGAAAAAGAAGAAGACATTTTTGAAAAAAACATTCGTCCTCAAAGTTTGGATGAATATGTTGGTCAAACAGAAATTAAAGAAAATTTACGAGTATTTATTAAAGCAGCGTTAATGCGTGAAGAACCTCTTGATCATGTTTTACTTTATGGTCCTCCAGGACTTGGAAAAACGACTCTTGCTCATATTATTGCCAATGAACTAGGGAGCAATATTAAAACAGCAAGTGGTCCTTCTATTGAAAAAACGGGAGATTTAGCGGCAGTTTTATCAACCCTTGAACCAGGCGATGTTCTATTTATAGATGAAATCCATCGAATGCCTAAATTTATAGAAGAGGTATTATATCCAGCAATGGAGGACTTTGAGATTGATTTAGTCATTGGAACAGAAGGAAAAAGCAAAAACATTAAAATTGATTTGCCACCCTTTACTTTAGTAGGTGCAACAACTCGTGCGGGAGATATTTCTTCCCCTTTAAGAGATCGTTTCGGAATTATTTCTAAACTTGAGTATTATAAATCGGAAGAATTGCAACGCATTATTAAAAGAACCAGCCGTGTTCTTGATATGCCTATTTCAGATGATGCTGCAGAAGAATTAAGTAGAAGATGTCGTAAAACTCCTCGTATTGCCAATCGCTTATTTAAAAGAGTAAGGGATTTTGCACTTGTTGAAGGAAACAGCACGATAGACAAAGAATTGACTTTAAAATCTTTAGATCGTTTAAAAGTTGATCAATTTGGATTAGATTCTATTGATATTGAGTATTTAACAAGTTTAATTACCAAATTTAATGGTGGTCCAGTTGGAGTAGAGACAATCGCAACATCCATTGGGGAAGAGGTATCAACTATTGAAGATGTAGTCGAACCATTTTTACTGCAAGAAGGTTTTATTAAAAGAACACCACGTGGGCGTATGGCAACGGATAAAGCTTATAATCATTTACAAATCAGTCATAATGAATCTTTATTTTAGGAGGTAGAAAAATGAGTACCGAAGAATTTGACTATGCTTTGCCAGAAGAATTAATTGCTCAAACGCCTTTAAAGGATAGGGCTTCCTCTCGTCTTTTAGTAATGGACCGAAAAACTGGAGAATTAGAACATAAACATTTCACCGATATTTTAGAGGAATTAAACAAAGACGACATACTCGTTCTAAATAACACAAAGGTGATACCTGCTCGTTTAATAGGGGTTAAAACGGACACGTTTGCTACTATCGAATTATTACTTTTAAAAGATATAGGAAATGATACTTGGGAATGTTTATCACGTCCTTTTAAACGTTTACATGTTGGAACAAAAATTTCATTTGGTAATAATTTATTGCAAGCGGAAATTTTAGAAAAAAAAGAGGAGGGAATGGTAATTGTTCGTTTTGCTTATCAAGGAATTTTTTTGGAAATTTTAGATAAACTTGGCGAAATGCCTCTTCCTCCTTATATTCATGAAAAATTAAAAGAAAAAGATCGTTATCAGACCATTTATGCCAAAAACATTGGGAGTGCCGCTGCTCCTACGGCAGGACTACATTTTACTACAGATTTATTAAACAATATAAAAAAGAAAGGAATCACCATTGTAGAAATTACTTTACATGTTGGATTAGGAACGTTTCGACCTGTTGAGGTAAGCGATGTAACCAAGCATAAAATGCATAGTGAATACTATGAAATGAGTAAAGAAGCAGCTTCTATTTTAAATGAAGCCAAAAAAGAAAATAGAAGAATTATTGCTGTTGGAACAACTACTACGAGAACTTTAGAAACGATTATGCATAAATATAACACTTTTAAAGAATGTAGTGGTAGCACTGATATTTTTATTTATCCTGGTTTTGAATTTAAAGCCATCGATGGATTAATAACCAATTTTCATTTACCAAAAAGTACACTTATTATGCTTGTAAGTGCGTTTTCTAAAAAAGAATATATTATGCATGCCTATGAAGAAGCCATTAAAGAAAAATATCGATTTTTCTCATTTGGAGATGCAATGTTTATAAAATAAGAGGTGAGCTGTAATGAAATTGCAATTTGAATTACAAAAAGAAGAAAAAAATACCAAAGCTAGATTAGGAACTATACATTATGGTGGAAAAATTTACGAAACGCCAATGTTTATGCCCGTAGGAACTCAAGCCACTGTAAAAACTTTATCTCCTGAAGAACTAAAGGAAATGAAATCAGCAATTATTCTTTCGAATACGTATCATTTATGGTTAAGACCAGGAGAAGACATAGTAAAAGAAGCGGGAGGGCTTCATAAATTTATGAATTATGATGGACCAATTCTTACCGATTCAGGTGGATTTCAAGTTTTTTCTTTAGCAAAACCCAAGGATATTACCGAAGAAGGGGTAACCTTTAAAAATCATTTAAACGGAGATAAACTTTTGCTAACTCCAGAAAAATCCATTGAAATTCAAAACAAGTTAGATAGCGATATTGCCATGAGTTTTGATGAATGCCCACCTGCTAATGCCTCTTACTCTTATTTAAAACAAAGTGTAGAAAGAACTTTAAGATGGGCAAAAAGGGGAAAAATAGCCCACCAAAATCCGAATCAAATGCTATTTGGAATTGTTCAAGGTGGTTACTATGAAGATTTAAGAAAATTTAGTGCTACAGAAACAGTCAAGCTTGGGTTTGATGGGTATAGTATAGGAGGAGTTGCAAACGATCATGAAAGTAAAGAAAACATGTATAAAGCTTTCTCTTATTCCACTACCTATTTACCTAAAGAAAAATTGCGTTATGCTATGGGTATTGGTGAGCCCATTGATATCATCGAAGGCGTCATAAGGGGAATTGATTTATTTGATTGTGTTTCTCCCACTCGTTTAGCAAGACATGGACACGCCTTAACGAAAGATGGTCAAGTCAATTTAAAAAATGCTAAATATAAAAAAGATTTTACTCCAATTGAATCTGATTGCGATTGCTATGCATGTAAAAACTACACCAAAGCCTATATTAAACATTTAATTAATGCCTCTGAAACTTTTGGTGCTCGTTTATTATCCATTCATAACATTCGATTCTTAATCCGTTTAACAGAAGAAATAAGAGAATCGATTAAAACAGATACACTATTAGAATATAAAGAAGAATTTATAAAAAGATATTATGGTGAGAATTATGGGAAAAAATAAAGTATGGATTTATGGAACAATTTTAATTTGTATTGGAATTATTGCGGTTCCTTCGACTTATAAAGTCATAAAAAGGCATAATGAACGTCTTTTAGAAAATACAATAAAAAAAATAGTGGAAGCTGCTAAAGACTGCTATTATAACAATTCTTGTATAGAGGATGAAATAACATTAGAAGAACTTTACGAAAAAGAAGGATTGCCCCAAATGTTCAATCCTGTTACCAAAAAAATTTATAATAGCAAATCTTTTGTTAGCGTATCCAAAGATTTTTCTTTTGAAGAGGTAGAAGAATAAAGTTTTTTATTCTTTTTTCGTATTAATGCCAATCGTTGCTCCAATAATACTCGTAAATAAAAGGAGAAGATAATAAAATAGGCGTATCCATTTAAAACCGGTTTGATAGAAAATGAGATTTATAATAAATAGAAGAAATAGAAACAAAACACCCACTTTTAATCCAGCAATAAAGCCCTTATTTTCACTTTTTTTACCTGCTTTAAAGCCAAAAACAAAGAACAAAAGTAGCATATAAACAAAAGATAGAATATGAATGATTTTGGTTGGAAATAAAAAATAGTAAAATAGGCTAAGTAGAAGACTACCTCCCAGTAAAAAAGCTAAAAATTTAAGAATAGTATATCCGTAATCTTTTAAATATTTCATCATATCACCTATTACTATATATGAAAATGTTTAAAATATTATGAAACGGAACATACTAAAGATTAGGTGATACTATGGAGCTTTTTACAATAGTTTTTCGTACGGCATTTTTTTATTTTTTTATCGTTTTAGCTTATCGTATTATGGGAAAACGAGAAATTGGCCAATTAGGAATTATTGATTTAATTGTTTCAATATTAATAGCTGAATTAGTGGCCATCAGTATTGAAAATATAGAAGATACGATCTTTTTTACCATTATTCCGATTACGCTTTTAGTCCTTTTAGAACTTGGACTTGCTTTTTTAAGTATTAAATCGAGAACTTTTAGAACACTTTTTGGAGGCAAACCATCCTTAATTATTGCCAATGGAAATGTAAATTATAAAGAAATGATTCGTCAAAGATATAGTATGGATGATTTGCTTTTAAGTTTACGTCAAAATGGGATTAAAAGTATCGATGAAATCGAGTATGCCTTTTTAGAACCAAATGGAAAATTATCGATTTTTAAATACAATATTTTTAAAACAAGAAGCAATTACCCAATGCCTATTATCGTCGATGGCACTTTACAAGAAAAAGCTCTAAATTTTATTAGAAAAGATAAAAGATGGCTAGAAGAAGCTTTAGCCAAAAAAGGATTAAAAATAAGTGATGTCTTCTATGCATTTAAAAAACAAAATAAAATTTTTTTAATAAGAAAAGATAATCTTTAATTCAGAACTTTTTTAATTTTGTAAAAATTTGCTCCAACCACAAACAAAATATTAAAAATTTCGGAAAAGATTAAACCATAGATTCCAATTCGAAAAAAGGAAAAAAGAATAAAGACAACGTTTTTTAATAAAACACCTATTAAAGTGATTTTCATCGTAAATTTAGCAAGTCCTAAACCTTGCAAAGTACTAATAAGAGGGCTTTCTAAATAAAAAAGAACAAAGATAGGTGCTAAAACAGTAATATATTCAACTCCACTATGCGTATGATATAAAATCCAAAGCAACTGATTTTTAAAAAGCAAAATAAATAAACTGAAAAGCAATCCCAAAAAAAAGGAAATAGCTAAAGCCTGTCTAAATCTTCTTTTGACCATTTGGGATTTTTTTTGTTGATGGAATTTACTAATTTCGGGAACTAAAGCACTTGATAAAGCCGATACAAAAAAACTTGGCATAGTAAGAAGAGGAATTGTATACGCATTATAAATACCATACTCTCTTAAAATAAAATTATTGGAATAACCGCACCATAATAAAATATTGGTAAGAATGATTGGTTCAAAAAAGAAACTAATATTTCCAATAAGTCTTGAAGAAACTGTAGGTAAACTAACATCTAAAACATCTTTAACCGCATATTTACTTGGTTTTAAATCCTTTAACGTAATTACTGTCTTTTTCGGTATAAAAAATAAAAAGACAAGAATGGAAGAAATCTCTGAAACAATATTAAATAAAATGAGTACGCAAACACCTAAAAGAATACTTTTTTTTACAAAAAAGGGTAAAAAAACCGCAATAAGTATTAAACGTACGATTTGTTCGATGGCATTGGAAATAGTAAGAGGAAACATTTTTTGCTTTCCAAAAAAATATCCTTTTAGAATACTTGAAATACTAATAAAAGGAAGCGTAAGACTACAAGCGAGCAAAAGTACATAAACACTTTTATTTTTTAAAAGATGAACAGCAATAAATTTACTACTCAATACCATTGTGCTAATTAAAATTGCATTAATAACAAGAATAATTAGAACGGAAGAAGAAATAATTTTAAGGCTTCTAACTTTTTCTTCCGCGACTAATTTCGAAATAGCAAGTGGCAAAGCAAGAGTGGCAATAGTGACTAAAAGCGAATAGGTTGGCATAACTAAAGAATGCAAACTTATTCCTTCTTCTAAAATCAATCGTGTATAAATAATTTTAATAAGAAATCCTAATATTCGAGTAATAAAACCACCTAAAATTAAAATTAGGGTAGAAGATAAAAATTTATTTTTCATGATATGCCCCTTTAAAAATAATTTAAAATGTCTTATAATGAAATATATGATTTAGGAGGAAAATATATGGTATTTGAAAATTTTAAAACTTTAAAAGAATTATATGATCGACTAACTCCTGCTCTTAAATCAAAAGTAAAAGAGTTAAAAGCAAAAGGTTACTCTTTTCTAACCGAAAAAGATCTATGGGATTACTTAAAAAATAACAAATGGAATACAGAAACAGATTTAACTTTATACGATTTAGTAAGTGAAATTTTTTATATTGAAGAAACCGACTTGGTTCGTTATTTATCTTTGATAAATCGAATAGAATTAAAGGAAACAGATTCATTTAGCGCTTTAAATAAAACAAATGAAGAGGATACGATTTTATGAATACAGAACCAAAATTAGAGGATTTATTAGAAAAATTACGTCCGAACTTATCGGAAAAAGATTTAGAAGATATTAAAAAAAGCTATCTTTTTGCCTACGAAAAACATAAAGGAAATTATCGCTTAACGAAAGAACCCTATATTACCCATCCTTTAAATGTAGCTTTAATTTTAAGTGATTTAAATGTCGACAAAACAACGATTATGGGAGCACTACTGCACGAGGTTATAAATAATGCTGAAACAACAGAAGAAGAGTTAGAACAAACTTTTGGTCATGAAATTACTTGTATTGTTAAAAGTATTAGTACTATTAATAAATTAGAGTTACCTGATGATAAAGAATCAAGTGCAATTTATTTAAGAAAAGTTTTAGTAGGGCTTGCTGAAGATGTTCGTGTTTTATTTATAAAATTAGCGGATCGTTTACACAACATGCGAACAATTTGGGCAGTAAATCCTGAAAAACAAAAGAAAAAAGCCAATGAAACAATGAACGTATTAATTCCTATCGCGCATCGTTTAGGTATTTATTCGATTAAAAGTGAACTTGAGGATTTATGTCTAAAGTATTTAAAGCCCGATGTTTATGAAGATATATTAAAACAATTAGATGCTACCATACCCGAACTCGAAGATGTTTTAGAAGCAATGCAAGATAGCATTAGTGAAATCTTGATGGAACATGGAATTAAATTTCAAATTAAGAGCCGTGTTAAAAGCGTTTACAGTATTTATAAAAAATTAAGTAAAGGAAAAAAATGGAATGAAATTTATGATATTTTAGCCTTAAGAGTAATTGTAGAAAAAGAAAGCGATTGCTACCTTACTATTGGCTTAATCCATTCAAAATTTCATCCGCTTCCAAAAAGGTTTAAAGACTATATTGCTATGCCTAAAGAAAATATGTATCAAAGTTTACATACAGGAGTCTTTGGCATAGATGGTAAAATTTTTGAAATTCAAGTAAGAACGCATGAAATGGATGAAATCGCCGAAAAGGGTATTGCATCTCATTGGTCTTATAAAGAGCAAGGAACCAAAAAAATTCAAAATATAATGGAGCAAAAACTAGAAATTTTTAGAAATATTATCGATTCTTATAAAGAAACAACGAGCGATCTTGATTTTGCTGCTAACGTAAATGCCGATATTTTAGGAGATTTAATTTATGTCTTTACCCCTCGTGGAGATGTAGTGGAGCTTCCCAAAGGTTCTACACCAATCGATTTTGCTTATCGTATTCATTCTAAAGTAGGAGATACAACCGTAGGGGCTATTGTAAATGATGAAATTGTTCCATTATCCTACGAATTACATGATAATGATGTTATAAAAATTAATACGAATAAAAATTCTACGCCAAGTAAAGAATGGTTAGATTTTGTTAAAACAACAGCAGCCAAAAGTAAAATTAAATCCTATTTTAGTAAGCAAGATCGAACGGATTATATTTTAAATGGTAAAAATATTTTAGATCGAGAATTAAGAAAACAAAAATTAAGTTTTAATGAGGTCTTTAGTGAAGAGAAATTAGCTAAAATACTAAAAGATTTAAAAATGCAAGATATTGAAGATATTTATCTTGCTATAGGTTCATTTCGTTACACCGCTAACTATATTATCAGACTAACAACAGAAGAAAAGCAAAACGTTACAGATGCTTTAATTGAAAAAGTAAGCAATAAAAATAAAGTTTTACCAAAAACCAATAATAAAAATGACATTATTGTTGGAGAATATAATGATATTTTGGTAACTCTAGCCAAATGTTGCAAGCCTGTTAAAGGAGATAATATAATTGGTTATATAACAAAAGGGGAGGGCATAACCGTTCACAAAGCCGATTGTCCAAACGTTCTAGATAAAACCGAAAGACTAATTGCAGTTTCTTGGAACGATAATGGAGATAATGAATATTATACAGATATTTTTATTGAAACACTAAACGATAAAAATTACGTTACAGATATTATTAATAAAGCTTCAACGAAAAATATTAATGTAGTAGCTCTTACGACAACAGATAATGCCGAGGAAACAATATACAATTTAACGATTAAAGTAAAAAATGTAACGATACTAAATGACTTTTTAGATAGCTTGTATTCTCTTGGTTTTGTTAAGAAAGTAGGGAAAAAATAATGCGTGTTTTAATTCAAAGAAGCAAAGAAAGCCATGTCTCTATTCAAGAAAAACTTTATTCTTCCATTCCCTTTGGCTTTGTACTCTTTGTATGTTTTACAGAAGGGGATACTTTAAAAGATATAGAATATTTAGTCCGAAAAATTTTAAATTTAAGAATATTTAACGATGAAAAAGGTATTATGAATAAAAGTATTTTAGAGGTAGGGGGTTCTATTCTTTCCATTAGCCAATTTACTTTATATGCAGATACCAAAAAAGGAAACCGACCAAGTTATTTAAAAGCCATGAATGGGGCTAGGGCAATAAAATTATATGATATTTTTAATGAAGAATTAAGTAAATATATAAATGTAGAAACGGGGATTTTTGGTAGTGACATGCAAGTAAATATAATAAACGATGGACCCGTAACCATATTACTTGATTCTAAAGAAAAATAAAGGGGTTAGAAAGGATTTTTTGTGAAGCAAAGAAAAGAATATTATAGTCAAGAACATTTAGAAAAAATAAAAGAATATTTAAATAATGAAAACTACGAAAAAGCATTAAAAGAATTTCAATTATATTTTCAAAATTATCCTGAAGATGCAATAGCTTATATTTATTTTGTAGATTTATTAATAAAAATAGGCAAATTTGAAGAAGCGGAACGTCTTTTTGAAGATATGAAAAACATGAGTAATTTTAACCGAGTAGGATTCCATTTTTATCACACGCTTTTAATTAAATTAAAATTTATAGAAAAAGATTTTAAAACGGCGTATGAATTATTAGAAAAAACAAATTTAGAACATCTAGATGAAATAGATTTAGTGTCTATTTTAAAATGGAATCATGATAAAAAATATAATAATTTTATAAATAATGGTTATTTGATGCAACAAATTATAGATTATCAAGAAAATCGTTTTATAAAACATATTCAAAAACATTTGTATACATCTTCTATTGCTTACATTTCTAAATTTAATGAAGATTTTCCTATTTATGAGGTTTTGGAACAAATAAAACCAATGCTTCCTACAACTCATGCTATTTATCGTTCTATTTCTTGTTATTATGCTTTTTTTAAATATGATGCTTGTGGAAAGAGTAAAGAAGGCGAAAATTTAGATTATTTTCGAGTAATTGCTCTTAATCCTACAAATGAAATTATTACGATTTATCCATGTCAACATAATGGACATATTGGTTATACGGATTTAAATGTTAAAAAAGAAATTACAGATACTCCTATTTTAAGAAAAGAAAAGCGTCTTTCGCAAATTGAAAAATTTAATAAAAAATATGGAATGTAAAAAGAACATTTGGAAGATATGAATTAAAAGGCTAAAAGAGGTAATATTTACACCTTTTTTAATTTCTGTGCTATACTACTAATAGGTGAAATATATGATAAATTTAAAAACTGATTCTCGAAAAGTAAAACCTGGGGATACTTTTATTGCTATACGTAATGTAGCACGTGATGGTCACGATTATATAAAAAATGCCATTGAAAATGGAGCCGCTAAAATTATTTGTGAGGAAGGTAATTTTTCAGTTGAAACTGAAATAGTACCAGACACAAGACAATATTTAAATGAGTATTTGTATACCAATTATTATTCGAAAATAGAAGATATGACGTTTATTGGTGTTACAGGAACCAACGGCAAAACAACCACGTGCTTTTTAGTTTATCAAATGCTTCAAAAACTAGGCAAAACACCAGCTTATATAGGAACAATTGGTTTTTATTATAAAGATATTAAAAAAGTTTTAAATAACACCACACCTGATGTTGATTTATTGTATGAAATGTTACTTGAAGCGAAAGAGGCTGGATGTGATAGCATCGTAATGGAGGTTAGTAGCCATGCTTTAGATAAAAATCGTATTTATGGACTTACCTTTGATGAGGTTGCTTTCACTAACTTAACACAAGATCATTTGGATTATCATAAAACAATGGAAAATTATTGTAATGCCAAGAAAAAATTATTTCTAAAAACAAGAAATCAAAAAATTGCTATCTTAAATGGAGATGATACGTATGTTAAAGAGTTTTTATTAAAAGAAAATAACAATCTTTTAATAGGTATTCATCCAACCAATTCTATTGTAATCAACGACTTAACATTTAGTCATAATGATACAAAGATTCAGTTTACTTATCAAGAAAAAAACTATGAAACCTCAATTAAAATGGTTGGAAGATACAATGTCTATAACTATTTAACCGCCGTATTTTTAGTACATAAAATGGGATTTTCTTTGGAAAGCATTTTAAGTTTAAGTAATGTTTTAGAAGCACCAAGTGGAAGAATGGAAAAACTAGCATACAAAACCAATAGCATTTTCATCGATTATGCCCATACTCCTGATGCTGTAGAAAATGTTTTAAAAAGTGCTTTAGAATATAAAAAAGGAAGAATTATTACCATTATCGGTTGCGGAGGAGATCGAGATCGAACCAAAAGACCTATTATGGGACATATTGCTGAAGAAAATTCTGACTATGTAATTTTTACAAATGATAACCCTAGAACAGAAGCAGAAACCCAAATTATGGAAGACATATTAAGTGGTGTTAAAAAAGAGAATCATGAAATTCTTTATAATCGAAAAGAAGCCATCCAAAAGGGAATTTCTTTATTACAAGAAAATGATATTTTAATGATTTTAGGAAAAGGACATGAAGATTACCAAATTATTGGTACAGAAAAGCAACATTTTAGTGATAAAGAAATCGTTTTAGAAAGCATTAAAGATTGCTGAATTCCTATTTAAGATAATGAATCAACTATAAAGATACAATAAAATTTATTTAAATAAGAGGAAAAAAAGTGATTGTCATTTTTATATATTGATTGTATAATAAATAAAAAATTAAAAAAATGTGAGAGGTATAGTATGTCAAAATTAAATAAAGATACACAAAAATATTTAGAAATGTTTTATAACCCAAGTTTTACTGAACATGACTTTGTAGCAGTTCTTTTATCATTACTTTGTAAAAATGGTATTTATCAAATTAGTGAGCAACAATTAACTCAAAAATTATATTACTACTATAAAAATCAAAACTATAAAGAATTATTCCAAGATATTTGTTTAACTAGAGATGGTATAGATCGTCAAGTTGATATTCATAACGGATTATACCAAGAAAAATTTTTTAGTGGCAATATTTTTTGGGATTCTATGCGTTGCGAGCTATTAAATTTAAGCTATAATCCAAATATGGATTTATCTTATTATGAACAAAATTTAAGTGAAGATGGAAAAATAAAAATAAGAAAAATGGCAGAAGAATTAAGTATACGAAAAAAGATAGAGCAACAAAGTAAATATCCAATATATATTTATGGTGCAAATCCTAATCAAACTTATACTTTAGTTTATGGTAAAAGTTTAACAGATTTGTTAAGTTTCGAGTTGCTAACGGATGGGGACATTTCATTTATGCAACATAGCGAAACACAAGGAGATGGACGTTATTATTATGAAAATCCTATGTATTTTAATGAATATAGGACATTAAAAGATAATAAGGTATCAAATGTTAAATTAGAAAACGCAAGTTTTGCAATTCAACAAGGATTATGTAATGATAAAATTCGTTATAGCAAAATTTATACGGAAATTATTGATTCAGAAATATTAAAAAAAATTATGAATATGGCAAATACAAGATATGAAAATGAAGATAGTGTACTTACTGAATTAAAACCATATGTAAGAAAATTAAGTTTAAAATAAATAAAAGTATAAGATCATTACGAAATTGTTACAAAATATTTAGTTGACTTACCACTAAATTCGTAATAAAATAAGACTATATTAAATTTCTGCGTTAAAGAAAAAGTAAAAAAATCAATTCTTTAAAAGAGAGGGCTTACCTGCTGAAAATGCCTAAAGAACATTTTTTGAAAAGACAACTTTAAATATACGTAGAACGCGATAAATTTCGTGATAAATAAATGAAGAGTACCTAGTAAAGTAAGGTGGCACCGCGGGAAAATCTCGTCCTTACGTTTATTAGGTTTTTTTATGTTTAGGAGGAGAAAAATGATAACAAAACCAAAAGGAACATATGATGTAATTGATAAGGAAGCCTTAAAATTACAAAAGATTAATCGCTTAATTGAGTATACTTGTGAATTTTATAATTACGATTATATTCGTACGCCAATCTTTGAAGCGCGTGAATTATTTCATAGAACGGTTGGAGAAGAAACAGATATCGTAACCAAGGAAACGTATGATTTTAAAGATAGAAGCGAAAGAGATTTAACACTACGACCAGAGGGTACAGCAGGAGTCGTTAGAAGCTTTATTGAAAATAAAATGTATGGTTCTAATATGCCAAGAAAACTTTATTATAATGGCACGATGTATCGTTATGAAAGACCTGGAAATGGAAGGAATCGTGAATTTACCCAATTTGGTGTAGAGGTATTAGGGAGTAATGATCCGGCTATAGACGCCGAGGTTATTTCTATGCCTTATCACATGTTTTTAGAACTTGGGTTTAAAGATTTAAATGTACGTATCAATAGCCTTGGTTCTAAAGAAGATAGAGAAAAGTATAAAATAGCTTTAAAAGAATATTTAAAACCACACTTAAACGAGTTATGTAGCGATTGTAAAAAAAGATTTGAAACCAACCCATTACGGATTTTAGATTGTAAAGTCGATCGTGATTCCGAAATTTTAAAAAATGTACCAAATATTTTAGACTATCAGACGGAAGAATCTAAAAACCGTTTTAATAAAGTATTAAAATATTTAGAATTTTTAGATGTCGATTATGAAATCGATTCGCATTTAGTACGTGGCCTAGATTACTACGATTATACCGTATTTGAAATTGAAAGCGATGCCAATGTTTTAGGGGGAGCAAGTACTATCGCAGCTGGTGGGCGTTATAACGATTTGGTAGAAACTCTAGGTGGTCCATCAACTCCATGTATTGGTTTTGCATGCGGACTAGAAAGAGTTATGCTTGCGATGGATGAGTTCGAAGAAACAGAAAAAAGAGCACTTGATTGCTACATTTTATATGTAAATGAAGAAGAAAAAATGAAAGCTTTAATGCTTGCTCAAGATCTTCGTTTAAGCGGAATAAGCGTTGATTATGATACAACAGGAAGAAGCTTGAAAAGTCAATTTAAAGAAGCAGACCGCAACAACGCGCAACTTTTAATACTTTTAAATAGTGAAGATTTAAAGAAAGGTTTAATTACTGTAAAAGACAATTTAACAAAAGAAGAAGAGAAAGTCGATGAAAATGAAATCATTGATTATATTGTATCTAGATAGGAGAATAGTATGGACTTAAAAGAATTGTTTGTAAAAGCAAAAGAATTAGAAAATAAAGAAATTGAACTTGATGGTTGGGTACGTAATCATCGTCGTCAAAAAGATTTTGGTTTTATTGATTTTAGTGATGGAACTTGTTTTCAACATTTACAAATTGTTTATGACACCTCTTTAGCTAATTTTAATGAAATAAGTAAAATTTTAGTAGGTAGCGCCCTTCATATTAAAGGAATATTAGTTCCTTCTAATGGTAAACAAGACTATGAGGCAAAAGCAATAGAAATTGTTGTACTAGGCTCTTGTCCTGAAGATTATCCAATCCAACCCAAAAGACACACAAGAGAATTTTTAAGAGAAATGGCTTATCTTCGCCCTCGTACGAATCTTTTTCAAGCTGTTTTTCGCATCAGAAGCGTTGCAGCATACGCTATACATAACTATTTTCAAGAAAGAGGATTTGTTTATTTTCATGCTCCATTAATTACCGCAAGTGATTGCGAAGGAGCTGGAGAAATGTTCCAAGTCACGACTCTTCCAATAGATAAAATAAAAGAAAGTCCTGATTACACCAAAGATTTCTTTGGCAAAATGACCAATTTAACCGTAAGTGGTCAACTAGAAGCTGAAACGTTTGCAACCGCTTATAAAAAGACTTATACCTTTGGTCCAACTTTCCGTGCGGAAAACTCAAACACTAAAACCCATGCTGCTGAATTTTGGATGATTGAACCCGAAATGTGTTTCTGCGATTTAGAAGGCGACATGGATATTATGGAAGATATGTTAAAATATGTTGTTTCCTATTGTTTAGAACATTGTAAAGAAGAAATGGCTTTTTTTAATCAATTTGTCGAGGAAGGTTTACTTGAAAAACTAAATAAACTCGTTACCGCAAAATTTACGAGAATTGATTATAAAGATGTTATAGAATTACTCCAAAAAGCGGATGTTAAATGGGATTTTGTACCAACTTATGGTGGAGATATTGCCAAAGAACATGAAAAATACATTACGGAATACTTTAATGGTCCCGTCTTCATTAAAAACTGGCCAAAAGAAATTAAAGCTTTCTATATGAAACAAAATAGTGATGGCAAAACCGTTGCCGCTGTGGATTTAGAGGTTCCAGGGGCAGGAGAATTAATGGGTGGTAGCCAAAGAGAAGAAGATTACGAAAAACTACTTTCTCGTATGAACGAATTAAAAATGGATACCAAAAGTTTAGATTGGTACCTAAATTTAAGAAAATATGGTACTTGTGTTCATTCTGGTTTTGGTATGGGATTTGAGCGATTATTAATCTATCTAACAGGTGTTGAAAATATCCGCGATGTCATTCCTTATCCAAGAACACCAGGAAATTGTGAGTACTAGGTAGTACGCATGGATTTATCGCTGACTACTTTATTAAAAAGGGAAATTATTTAAAAGGTTTATTTAGTGATAAAAAAGTAAACAAAACAAATGAAATCATAGAAAAAGAAAGGAAAGAAAAAAATGAAACTATATAATAATGGAGAATTTAGAAAAAAAGATATAGATAAAGAATATACCGTCTATGGCTGGGTCAATAAAAGACGTGATATGGGTGGCGTTATTTTCGTTGATTTAAGAGATCGTTCTGGTTTTTTACAAGTTGTTTTTAATCGTCGCTTCTTAAAAGATGACTTTGCTCTAGCAGAAAGCCTTAAAAATGAATACTGTATTAAAGTAAGTGGTAAGTTAATTGCTAGAACGGACGATATGATTAACCCTAAAATTCCTACTGGAGAGGTTGAGTTAATGGTCGAAAATCTAGAGATTTTAAGTGAAGCAGATCCTCTTCCTTTTAACGTTTATGAAGATAGGGAGATTAGTGAAAATATTGGACTTAAATATCGTTATCTAGATCTTCGAAGAGAAAAGTTACAAAGAACAATTAAAACCCGTCATTTAATTACATCAGCAGCTAGAGAATATTTAAATAATCATGAATTTTTAGAAATTGAAACACCAATTCTATGTAAATCAACACCAGAAGGAGCAAGAGACTATATCGTACCTTCTCGTGTAAATAAAGGATCTTTTTATGCCTTACCCCAAAGTCCTCAAATATTTAAACAACTTTTAATGGTCGGAGGATTTGAAAGATATTATCAAATTGCTAGATGTTTTCGTGATGAAGATTTAAGAGCGGATCGTCAACCTGAATTTACCCAAATTGATTTAGAGATGAGTTTTGCAAACCAAGAAGATATTATGTCTTTAGTAGAAGGTATGATTAAACATGTCGTTAAGAAAGTGAAAGGAATTGATTTACCAGATTTTCCTAAAATGCCTTATAAAGAAGCGATGGATCGATTTGGTTCTGATAAACCGGATACTAGATTTTCTATGGAACTTTTAGATCTAACGGAAATATTAAAAGATACCAATATGAATGTATTTCGTAGCGTTATTGAAAGTGGTGGTATCGTTAAATGCTTAATTGTTAAAAATAATGGCGATAAATATTCAAGAAGCGATGTCGAACACTTAACGGATTTTGTTAAAATTTATGGTGCAAAAGGACTTGCTTGGTTAAAATATGATGAAAATAAATTTAATGGTGTTATTGCTAAAAATTTAGAAGAAGAGAAATTAGAGGAGATTCGTAAGACCTACAATGTAGAAAATAACGACTTAATTTTAATTGTTGCCGATAAGAAAAAGATCGTTTATGACGCTTTAGGTGCTCTACGTTTAAAAATTGCGAATGACTTAAATTTAATTGATAAAGAAAAAATGAACTTTTTATGGGTCGTTGATTTTCCAATGTTTGAATATTCTGAAGCTGAAGGAAGATACAAAGCCATGCATCACCCCTTTACGATGCCAAGTGATTTAGAAATGCTAAAAACCGATAAAGAAAATGTTTTATCGATTGCCTACGATATCGTTTTAAATGGTTATGAATTAGGTGGAGGTTCTGTTCGTATTCATGATCCAAAAGTCCAAAAGATCGTCTTTGATGCTCTTGAACTAACCGAAGAAGATATTAAAAATAAATTTGGTTTCTTCATTGATGCCTTTAAGTTTGGCGCTCCTCCTCATGCTGGACTTGCAATTGGACTAGAAAGATTCACGATGCTTTTAAGTGGTACAGAAAATATCAAAGATGTCATTGCTTTTCCAAAAACCCAAAGTGCTAGTGATATTATGAGTGAAGCACCAAATAAAGTAAGTGAAGAGCAATTAGAAGAATTAGGAATTTCTATAGTAGAAGAGAGTGAAAGTGATGCCTAAATTTACCAAAGAATTAGTCGATGATTTAGCCAAAAAACTTTTAATTGGTTTATCTGAAGAAGAAAACCAAATGGTTTTAGATGAATTTGCTATTATTGATGAAAATTTAAGAAAAGTAGAAGATTTTCCAAACATCAAAGAGATTTCTCCAATGACGCATGCTCTAGATGATTTTACTTTTACCTTAAGAGAAGATGTTGCAGCTCCATCCATTCCTATAGAAGATGCCTTAAGAAACTGTGATAGCAAAGAGGGAAGAGAAGTTGAGGTACCAAAAGTAGTAGGAGGGGAAAATTAATGGATAAAACAATCGAAGAATTACACGAACTTTTAATTAATAAAAAAATAACGAGTAAAGAATTAGTTGAAGAATCCTTAAAAAAATCGCATGAAATAGAAGAAAAATACAACGCTTTTGTAACCATTTTGGATGATGCCAAAGAAACTAACGTTACCGATAATCTTTTATCTGGAATTCCTTTTGGAATCAAAGATAATTATTCGACGAAAGATATTCTATCAACAGGTTCTTCCAATACTTTAAAAGATTATGTTCCATTTTTTAATGCTACTGCCGTTCAAAAATTACTAGATGCTGGTGCTATTCCCGTAAATAAAACAGCGATGGACGAATTTGGAATGGGGGGAGCAGGGACAACTTGCCAT
>CANRPZ010000017.1 GCA_947632625.1 uncultured Bacilli bacterium
CTTGGGAGTGGTGTTTTCGCTTTTGATCGCCGTACAGGTGCGGCGGGCATTGCACATTCTTTTCGCATCACCCTTGCAATCCCACAGGATTAAAAAAAGAGTAGTAAAAGCTCTTTTTTTTTGTTATAATAATAAAGTATAAAATATGAGGAGGCAAACTTATGAAAAAAGGATTGCTACTTCTTTTTTTAGTATTTTTCCTGACAGGGTGTAAAAATATCAATAAAAGTAGTTATGAACAAATTATTGCATCGGGTTTATATGAAAGTAATAAAACTGCTTTTAAAAATAAAACCTCGCAAGGCTATAGTTATTATTTACCAAAAGGCTTAAGCATTGTGGAAGATATTAATAATAATGTTGTATTAAAAAGTGAAAAATATAAAATGTACTTATATATTGATCTAATAAGTTATTATCATAAAATTCCAGATCAATACCAAATAAATACAAAAGCTTATTATTCACAAAAAATTAATAAAGATGGTAAATTTGGCTATTTGGAAATAAATTTACAAAAAAATAATCAATATTTAATTGAAATTATGTATAATTATGCTAAAATAGAAGTGATAGTAAATAATAGGGATATTAAAGAAATGCTTTCTTATGCGGTTGCTCTATTAGGAACTATTTCTTATAATGATAAAATTATTCTAAATATGGTAGGAGAAGATATTTTAAATTATAATGAAAATGAATATAACATTTTTGAAATAGCAGGAAGAGAAAATAATGTATCAGATATGAATGAAACCAATTATGAAAATATTATGGATGATATGCCTGATACTGATTTAATTAATTAGAGGTGAAAAATATGGGATTATTTAATAAATTAAAAAATGCTTTATTTGAGGACGAAATAGAGGTTCCAATTGAAAAAAGTGAGGAAAAACCAGTAACAACTGTTGTTGAGGAAAAGAAAGATCTATCGACTTTGAATGAAAAAAAAGAAACAAAAAATACGAATGTTTTTTTAGAAGAAAATGAAAGGGAACTTTTTAAATCTGAAAATACTTTTAAATTTCCAGAATTTGATGAAGAAGAGTTCCAAACAAGTTATAAACCTGTTGAAATTGAAGAAAAGAAAGAATCTTTTGTTACTCCAAAAGAAAGATTTGATCGAGTAAAACCAGTTTCTTATGATTACGATAAAAAGACAAAACCATTAATGCATAAAGAAATGAAAGAAGAGCAAAAAGAAGAAGATTCATCTAAAAAAACGTTTCGCCCTTCACCTGTTATTTCTCCTGTTTATGGTGTATTAGATAAGAATTATAAAAAAGAAGATATTGTTACTGTAAAAAAAGAAGAGCCAAAACCAAAGAAAAAATTTGATATTGATGCTATCCGTAAAAAAGCATTTGGAACATTAGAAGATGATATTGAAAGAACTTTTGATAGTCCTAAAGAAGAATTTTATGAAGAAAAGAAAGTTGATTCTTTATTAAATAAATCTGCAGATGAAAAAAATGCTATTGCTTCAGAAAAAGAAAATCCTTCAAAAGTAAAGGAAGAAAAGATGAGTGATACGATTGAAATTCCTGTTACAAAAGAGCGTCCTGAAAAAAGAAGCGAAAAGCATTATAAAGATTATAAAATGGAAAAAAATGAAGAAAATGATTTAAAAGAAGATAAAGGTTTAGAAGATACATTAGAAAACGATCTTTTTGATTTAATTGATTCTATGTACGATAATAGAGAGGAAGACGAATAATGAGCTTTTGGTTAGACTTTTTACCATTAATAATTTTCTTTTTGTTAATAATTTTTTTAATCATTGGCATAATATTAGGTGTAAAGTTAATTATTACATTAAATAAAGTAGAAAAAGTAGTGGATGATGTAAACGATAAAGTACAAACTTTAAATGGCTTTTTTCACTTAATTGATTATACAACCGATAAAATTGCATTAGCAACGGACAAAGTAGTGGATGGAGTCGTATCTTTATTTAATAAAATAATTTTAAAAAAGAAAAAAAGTAAAAAAAAGGAAAGTGATACAAATGAGTAAAAAAGGAACAGAAAAATTTGTTTTAGGAGCTGTTATTGGAGCTGGATTAGGAATTTTATTTGCTCCTAAAAAAGGGAGTGAGACAAGAGAGTGTCTTAAAGAGAAAACCTCTTCATGGATTAATGATTTAAAAAATATTGATAAAAAAGAATTAAAAGTAAAATTAGAAAAAAAAGTAAAAGAATTAAAAAAGGATTTAGAAAAGTTAGATAAAGAAACAGCGAAAGAATTAATAAAAGAAAAGGGAGAACAATTATTAAAAAAAGCAGATGAATTAATAGAGGTTGCTAAAGATAAAAGTGCTCCAATTATTGAAAAAACAGCAAATGAAATAAAAGAAAAGACAGTTGAAATTTTAAAAAGAGCCATTGATAAACTTGAAAGTCCTGCCCCTAAAGCTACTAAAAAGAATACTAAAAAAACCAAGAAAAAGGCTGCTTAATATAAATCACTTGCAAAGAAAATGGATTTTATGTTAAAGTATAGGAGAAAATTAATATTGATAAAATGTTAGTAGTTCTTCCATTGGAAAGAAGAGAATTCATGGATGGTGAAAATGAATCAATTTGGTAAGAATGAATTACCCATTTTGGAATTAATTAGGTGATGCTTTATAATCAAAAAGTGCATGATGCAATCATGAATTAAGGTGGTACCGCGATTATTTCGTCCTTATGGATAAATAGTCGCTTTTTTATTTAGAAAGTAGGGAAAGAATGACATTATTTGAAGATTTAAAATGGAGAGGACTTATTAAAGATATAACTTCACCATTACTAGAAGAAAAATTAAACAAAGGGGGAATGACTTTTTATATTGGTACAGACCCCACTGCAGATTCAATGCATTTAGGACATTTATCTTCATTTTTAATTTCTAAAAGATTAAAAGAGGCGGGACATAATCCAATTCTTTTGATTGGCGGAGCAACGGGTCGAATTGGGGATCCTAGACCTACAAGTGAAAGAGAAATGAAATCCGAAGAGGAAATCGAACATAATATTGAGTGTTTGACCAAACAGGCAAAGGATTTATTTGGATTTGAGGTTGTAAATAACTATGATTGGTCAAAAGATATTAACTTTATTGATTTTTTAAGAGATTATGGAAAATACTTTAATGTGAACTATATGTTAGATAAAGATATTATAAGAAGAAGATTAGAAACAGGAATTACCTATACAGAATTTTCTTATATGATTATGCAAGCTTTGGATTTTCTTCATTTATATGAAACGAGAAATTGTACCTTACAAGTTGCTGGGAGCGATCAATGGGGAAATATCACAGCTGGAGTGGATTTAATAAAGAAGAAATTAGGTGGGGATGCCTATGCTTTTACTATGCCACTTGTAACCGATAAATATGGCAATAAGTTTGGCAAAAGTGAAGGAAATGCTTTATGGTTAGATAAAAAGAAAACCTCTCCATATGAAATTTACCAATATTTAATTAATAGTGATGATGAAATGGTCATTGATTATTTAAAAATATTTACTTTCTTGTCAAAAGAGGAAATTGAAAAACTTGAAGAGAGTAATAAGAATCATCCAGAATTAAGAGAAGCTCATAAAGCTCTTGCCAGAGAGGTTGTTATATTTTTACATGGAGAAGAGGAATATAAACGTGCTGTAGAAATGAGTGAAGCTTTATTTAGTGAAGATATTACAAAATTAAGTGCGGAAGATATTATTGCTAGTTTAAAAGGTATTCCAACATTTTCTGTAAACGATTTTACCTCATTAGTTGATTTATTAGTAAATCAAGCAATATGTACAAGTAAAAGAGAAGCAAGAGAAATGATTTTAAGTGGTGCTATTTCTATTAATAATAAAAAAGAAACCAATTTAGAAAAAATGATTACGAAAGAAGATTTTATTGATCAAAAAATTATTATTATAAAAAAGGGAAAGAAAAAATATTATTTAGGCTTTTATAAATAACAAAATCCTCCTTTATCATATTCTAAAAGTGAGAGGAGGACATTTTATGTATCAAAATCCTTATCAATATTCATCTATGAATGGGGATCGTCAATTTTTCTTTCCTTTTTTAACTGGGGCATTAGTTGGAGGAGCAGCTGTTGGTTTAACGCGTCCAAGACCAATTTATAATGTTGCACCGAATAGACCATATCCTCCAGTAGGTCCAGGACCTTATGGAAATTATTCTTATAGTTATTATTATCCTTATCCATATCCTTATGGTAGATAAAATTGCTTTAATAGAGCAATTTTTTTGTTATAAAAAGAGGTGTTATAAAAAGATTTAAAAATTATTTTTATAATGTTACAATAAAGTTGGTGAATCTTTTTGAATAAAATTGTAAAAGAAATATTAGAAAAATTGGAAAAAGAAGGGTTTCAAGCTTATATTGTAGGTGGGTATGTACGAGATTTTTTGTTGCATATTTCCAGTACGGATTATGATATATGTACAAGTGCTTGCGCAAAGGATCTTAAACGTTTATTTAATAAAAATGTAAATCAATATGGGTCTTTAAATATAAAAGATAAAGATATTAATATCGATATTACCACTTTTCGAAAAGAAAAGAATTATCATAATCGAAGGCCTAAAACAATTGCTTTTGTTGATTCTTTAGAAATTGATTTATTACGAAGAGATTTTACAATCAATACCCTTTGCATGGATAAAGATGAAAAAATTATCGACAAATTGGGAGGACTCAAAGACTTAAAACAACAAAAAATTAGAATGGTTGGAAATGTGAGAACGAAGCTACAGGAAGATCCATTACGAATCTTAAGAGCTATTCGCATCGCAACTCTATTAAATTTTACTTTAGAAGAAACATTAAAACAAGAAATTATTTTGAATAAAGAATTATTAAGAACATTAAGTCCATATCGAATTAAAGAGGAAATTTCTAAAATTTTAAGTTCCCCTTATTATAAAAAGGGATTAAGTTTTTTAAAAGATTATCATTTATGTGAGTGTCTATCTCTTTCTTATACCAATGTTGTTTATACGAGTTCTTTAGTGGGAATGTGGGCGCAAATAGAAACAAAGAAAACTCTTGACTTTACAAAAAAGGAAAAAGAGAATATAGTAAAATTACAAGAAATTTTAAAAATGAAGGTTATTTCTAAAGAGGTACTTTTCCAATATGGTTTGTCTCTTTCTTTAATAGCTGGAGAAATAATGGGAATTTCTTCTTATTCTATCCATAATAAATATAAAGAAATGGCTATACATAATCGAAAAGATTTGCACATTTCTTATTCAGAAATTTGTGAACTTTTAAATGTTATGCCTTCAAAAAAGATAAAAAAGATAGAAAGTCATTTAATTCATGAGGTTTTATACAATCGTTTAAAGAATACAGAAGAGGATTTAAAAAAATACATTATACAAAATAAGGAGCGATGGTTTTTATGAGTTTAGCGTTGATGAAAGAAAAAAATTTAGTTTTACCGACTTATTTAATTTCTATTATAAAAAAATATCATTTTACTTTAGACGAAACGTTGTTATTTCTTTATTTTTGGAATAATCAAGAGGAAGCTTTGGATGTAAAAAAAATTGAAAAAGTTTTACGATTAACAGAGGAGGAAATTTTATCTTCTTTTAATAATTTAATGAGTAAAAAAATATTAAATTTGAAAGCAACAAAAAATGATTTGGGAAAGACAATCGATCAAATTGATTTAAACCCTGTTTTTGAGCAAATAGATATGGAATTTCAAGAAAATAATAAGAATATCGAAGAGACAGAAATTTATAGTACCTTTGAACATGAGTTTGCTAGAACGATTTCTCCAATGGAATATGAAATTATTCATGCTTGGTTAGAAAAGGGCTTTAGTGAAGAATTGATTTTAGGAGCATTAAAAGAAGCAATTTATAATGGGGTAACAAATTTGCGATATATTGATAAAATCTTATATGAGTGGCAAAAAAAAGGATATAAGACAATGAAAGAGGTTCATGAATTTAAGAATAATTCTAAAAATACAAATGTTCCAGATTTAACGGATTGGGATTGGTTAGAAGAACATGACGAATAAGATTGTGGATTATTTAAACGAATTATATCCAGATGCACAATGTGAGTTAATTTATCATAAAGATTATGAGTTGTTGCTTGCAACGGTTTTAAGTGCCCAATGTACTGATAAAAGAGTCAATATGGTTACAAAGGAATTATTTTCAAAATATGATCTTTTTTCTTTAAAAAATGCTTCCTTAAAGGAGATTGAAGCGATTATTAAGCCTTGTGGAACTTATACGAAAAAAGCTATTTATTTAAAAGAGATTGCAACAAGATTGGTACAGGATTATAATGGGGTAGTTCCAAATAATAGAGCTTATTTAGAAAGTTTACCAGGTGTAGGGCGAAAAACTTGTAACGTGGTTTTATCCAATATTTTTAATTTACCAGCAATTGCTGTTGACACCCATGTTTTTCGAGTTTCTAAAAGGCTTGGACTTGCTAAAGAGGAAGATGATGTAAAAAAGGTAGAACAAAAATTGATGAAAAAATTTCCTAAAGAAATATGGGGACGTTTGCATCATCAATTGGTTTTATTTGGACGTTATCAATGTAAAAGTATTAATCCAGATTGTTTAAATTGTCGCTTAAAAAGTGAATGTAAATACTATAAAAGGCATAAAAAAAATGATTGTTGAATCATTTTTTTTTATGGAGTATTTTCGGTTGTTTGTCCAGTTTCAGTATCAGGCGGATCTGGATTTACCGCTGGATCTGTAGGAGTAGTTGGTACTTGCGGTTCAGTAGTAGGTAATGAACTAAGATCTGCCACAATTACTAACTCATCACTCATACTATCTTTAAAAATACTATAGGTTGATTTTATTACAAATTCATATCTATTGGCTGTTGTAGCTTCATAGGTATAACTTGTCTGTGTCGTAAAACCCAAACTAATTAAAGTACCATCATTATTTTTCATATAAATTTGATATCCAACGGATCCCATATGATCTTCAATGTAATCAATTCGTTCATTGTAATATTTTTTGGCTGCAACAGGATAATTTTCGTTGTAATAATTTTGTAACTTTGTTTCATTAATTGCATCAGGAGTTCCAATTCCATTCCAAGTTAAGGTAATAAAAGAACCATTAATTAAGGAATTTCCGTTGGTTGGGGTAGCAAGTTTGGCAAAACGATTGGATACGGTTGTTGGTTCGGTTCCTGATTTAAATAGAGCAGTATCACGATATTTGCTAGGGGTTCCACTACTAGGGAGTTGTAATGGATAGGTTTCTTTTTCAAATTCTACCTCGACAACTCCGCTAGGTCTTTCAAATTTAGCATTTTTCTTAAGAACTTTATTGGCAACGGCAGCCATCATTTGACGTCTTATATTACCATTGCTCATTGTTAAATAGCCTTCGGTTAGTTTATCGTATCCGACCCATAGAGCAATCGAGTAGTCTCTTGTATAAACGATATTCCAATGATTTGGAGTAGCATTTGTACTAATTCCTAAACTCTTTGCTTCGGCATCCGTTATATTTGTTGTTCCACCTTTGGTTGCAAATTCCGTACCACTAACTTTTATGTTTCCCGCAACGGATGTTCCACCTTGGATTAAAATATATGTAATCATATAAGCGGTTTCACTACTCATAACACGAGTTTTCGTATATTTCCATTCGTATTCTTTTTCACTTTCTAAATAAACAATTTTAGTAAAACTATAAGGTTCGATGTAATAGCCACCGCGACCAAAAGCAGCGTAGGCAGCACTCATTTCTAATGGGCTAGCTCCGGGATCAAATCCTCCAATAGCGGCAGATTCATATAAAGATTCTCCATAATCAATACCTAAATTGTGAGCAAAGTTTTGTTTTTGCTCTAAAGTCGTTCTTTGGAAGGCTTGTAATGCAGGGATGTTTCTAGAATCGACTAAAGCATCGGTCATATTGATTAAACCAACATGTCGACCATCATAGTTATTAATTGGTGTACCATTAGAATACGTATAAGGTTCATCAAAGAATGGCTCTTTTGTTGAAACATTGTTGTATTCAATTAATGGTCCGTAGTCAAATATAATTTTTGCTGTTGATCCGGGTTGTTTTCTTATAATAGCACGATTGGTACTACGGTATACATAATTACGTCCAGGACCTAAAGCAAGGATAGAACCATCTTCCGTTGAGGTAATAGCAATACCATTTTGGATTTTATCATCTCTAAAAGTGTAAATTTCGCCATTTTCAAGTTGGGTAACAACGTCTTGAATATTTCGATCTAATGTTGTATAAATTGCCATTGGAATTTCTCTAGGATTATCGCCCGTTTTTTCTTGGACATCTTCAACGACATAGTCAATAAAAGCTTGTAAACCTTTATCATCCTTCTTTTGTTCGTCGTCTTTTACTTTTAGTAAAGAAGAGATAGGAATATCTGCAGCATCTTTAGCTTCTTGTTCTGTAATGTATCCATGACGAACCATTAAGGATAAAACTGTTTTTTGTCTTTCTTTAGCACTTTCTGGGTAGTTTATAGGACTTAAGAAATAAGGGTTATTAAACATACCAGCTAATAAAGAAGCTTCTGCTAAAGATAAATCACTTACGGATTTTCCAAAAAATTCTTGACTGGCTTGTTCTACACCATTAATGTCATCGTAATTATTATTTTTACCAGTACCAAACCATTGAGAATTGACATAGAATTCAATAATTTCTTCTTTGGTATAAGATTTTTCAATTTTAAAAACAGCCATGTAAATATCACTAAATTTACGAATGATTCCTTTAATTCCTTTTGCCTCTTTACCATTATAGACGTTTTTGGCAAGTTGCATTGTTAAAGTAGAAGCCCCTCCAGCATCCTTTTTTCCTAATACTTGACCAATGCTTGCTTTTAAAAATCTAGCGGCATCAAAGCCATTATGTTGAAAGAATCTAGAGTCTTCGGTGGCAACAATTGCATCTACTAAAACTTGTGGTAAATCATCATACGTTACTAAAACCCGATTTTCCGTACCAAGACGCATAAGCTCGTTCCCATCGCGGTCATATAAGACACTGGCTTCTTTACTATATAATTTATTTGTTGTAAAAGTTGGAGCCGTAATAACAATGTAAGCAAAGAAAACGATGATTACTAATAGAATACCAATTCCACCAGCCATAAGTAGCGATAAAAGCCATTTTTTATCTCTTTTTTTCACTTTATTTTTAATTTTTTCTGTTTCATTTTTTACGGTTTCTTTTATTTTTTGTATTTTTTTCATTTTTTATCCTCCTTAAAATAGATTTCATCAACGATATCTAAATAATTTAGAATCGGATTGTAGCCATATTTAATCATATAACCTTTTTCTTTTATAAATGCATAGGGAATACTTTTTCTTTTATTTGTTTCAATATAGTTTATAAAATCATTGCCTTTTAGAAGGTAAACAAGTGTATTTATTTTGATTATAAGAAAAACGATTCCGTTGTGTTCTAATACTTTTTTTATATGATTGATTTGATGATTATGAATATTGGCAAGAGGGAAAGCCGTTTTGTTTTGCGTAACTTTTGCTTCAAATTCAATATATTTTCCTCTATATAAACCATTATAATCAAGTGTAGATGGTTCTTTAAAAAATCCCCGTTCAATTACTTTTCCTTTTGGAGAATAACTGACGTCGCTTATTCCAATAGGGGTTGGTTTTTTATAAATGAGAGCTCTATTTATTTCTAAATAATATTCGTTACTTTCATTTAGTTCGTTTTCTAAATCCATCCCACGATTTTTATAAGTTAGGGGGTTTTGGTAAGTCTTCTTTAAGTTATTCGGATAATTCATTTAAACCACCTTAAAATAAGTATACACTATTTTCCTTTGCTTTGCTAGTTCTTCTATATAAGGAAAAGAAAATTTTACAAAGGAATGGCAAATTATGTAAAAAGATTTTAGCTAGTTTTGTCGAAATCCTTTCTTTCTTTTAAAAAATTTCTTACACTTAAGGTGGTGATCTTATGTTTCGTTTGGAAATTTTTTGGGAAGAGATGTTTGAAAAAATTATAAACGCGGAAATTATTTTTTCGAATGAATGTATCCAGAATCGGAAAAACTAATTTTTTTCATTACATATACTATAATAAAATGGTTAGTCCTTGACATCAAAAGGCTCCTTTTATATAATATTGAGGTAAGAAGGTGGTAAATGTGTATAATAATAATGAGAAAATTACATTAACAGCACAAGATATCTTTGAGAAAGATTTTAAAATTGATGCGAGAGGGTATCGTCCTCAAGAAGTTGATAAATTTTTAGACTTAATTATTGCAGATTATACGGAATTTACAGCCATTATTAAAAGACAGGAGAAAGAAATTCAATCTTTAACGAACGATAATGTTAAGTTAAAGCAAGAATATAGTAAATTACGTAGTCGACTTGAAGCTGCAAGCGATAACGATAATTCGAATAATGGTACTGTCAATAATATTGATTTATTAAAAAGAATTAGTCAACTAGAAAAAGTTGTATTTGGAAAAAATGAATAAAATATAGGCAAATGCTGCATTAATTTAATGTAGAGGAAAGTCCATGCTCACACAATCTGGGATTGATTGTAGTGTTCGCGCTTAAGGAAAAAATAACTTAAGGTAGAGAAATCTAACGGCGAAAAAATAACCTTTAAACTGGTTAAAGTATTCATAAAGTGCCAAAGAGACGAGTTGGTTTGGAAACGAACCAAGATGGAACGTGGTAAACCCCGCGAGTGAGAAACCCAAATTTGGTAGGGGAATTTCTGATTTGGAATATAGAACAAAGAGGAAAACCTAATATTAGGTAGATAAATATTTGCCCCATTACTTTTTAGTAATGTACAGAACATGGCTTATTTGGTTTATTTATTTTTTTTATTTACAAAAAAGGAGTGAAAAAATCTTGAACGAAATTGGTGAGCTCTTTAGAGTAACCCGCGAAGAAGCTGGTGTATCTTTAACTGAAGCCAGTAAAGATTTGGATATAAAAGAAGCTATTTTGGAAAATATTGAAGATGGCAACATTGGGTGTTTTAAAGATATCTTTATTTTAAAAAATTATATTTCTAATTATGCTAAATATTTAGGAATTGATTCTAATAAAATTATAGATGACTTTAATGAATATATGTTTAACTACACATCTAAAATTCCCATCAAAGAAATTGAACAAGAAATAGAACTACAAAATAGTCAAAAGAATATAAAAAATGAGGTAATATCTCCTTATACAAAAGAAACGAAAAAACATACTAAAAATTTTTATGTTTTGGTGTATGCTATTATCGTGTTAGTGGTCATGGTTATTGTATTATGGTGTATTCGTGAGGTAACCGTAGCTCGTGCAACAGCGAGTATCATTAGTTATATTAAATAAAGAGGTGTTGTTATGAATTTACCAAATAAAATAACGGTATCAAGAATTATTTTGTCTTTAGTTACTTTAGTTTTTTTAATTATTCCTTGGTATCAGTTTGGCATAGTATTTCCCGTTTATTCTATTATGGGAAAAGTAATTGTTGATACAAAATATATGATTGCTGGAGTTTTTTTTGTTATTGCTTCGGTAACGGATTTTTTGGATGGCCGTATTGCTAGAAGCCGAAACATGGTAACCGATTTTGGTAAAGTCATGGATGCTATTGCTGATAAAATACTGGTAAATGGTGTTTTAGTTATTTTAGCTTATAATGGTTTTATAAATGTTTTTGTACCTGTTTTAATAATCGCTCGCGATACATTTGTTGATTCTATTAAAATGGTAAGTGGTAATCATGGAAAAGTTGTAGCAGCTAGTATTCTTGGTAAAGCGAAAACAATTTGTATGATGGTAGGAATTTCTTTAATGTTTTTTTACAATTTACCTTTTGAATTAGTCCATTTGCCTCTTGCTAATATTTTAATTATTGTTGCTTGCTTACTATCCGTTATTTCGGGATGTGAGTACTATTTTGGAGCAAAGGATTTATTAAAAGATAAATAAGCATTAAATTCGTTTTTAGAGAAAGACAAATTTTATAATAGTATTTTGTCTTTTTTTAATTTTTGAACTATTTTATGGGGTGAGATATTTTATGAAAAAATTTATTTTTCTAATTATTAGTTGTTTTCTTTTCATTTTAAATGGGTACGGTGAGCAAACGGACTATTCTTATTTTCATGACGAATTTCAGTTACCCAATGTAACGGCGAAAAATATTTTACTTTATAATTTAAATGATGAGGAAATGGTGTATGAGCAAAAGAGTGAAGAAAAAATAGCAATTGCCAGTCTAACGAAAATCATGACGGCTGTTGTTGCTTTGGAAAAAATATCCGATTTAAATGAATTGGTCGAAATTCCCAAAGAAGCCTTTTTAAATTTGGACGGGTATGCACTGGCTGGTTTTAAAGAAAATGAGCAAGTTACTTATCGAGATTTACTTTATGGTATGCTTTTACCAAGTGGTGCAGAAGCAGCCCAGGCACTTGCGCTTTTAACTTATCAGGATTATGCAAGTTTTGTAAAGAAAATGAATGAAAAAGCAGTATCTTTGGGAATGACTAATACGAAATATAATAATCCCATAGGAAAGGACAATACTGATAATTATTCTACGTTACAAGATTTGTTAAAATTGCTTAAATATGCTCTACAAAATGATGAATTCTATAAAGCTTATACAACTAGGTATTATGAAACCATCCATCATTTGGAATTAGAAAGTACCTTTGCTTCCTTTTTGCTTCAATACCATGTAAGTAATGAATATATAAAGGGGACAAAATCGGGATTTACGAGTAAGGCAGGGTTGTGTCTTTCTTCTATTGCTATAAAAGATGGTATCCAATATCTATTAATTACCGCTGGATCGGATTATCAAAATAATCAACCCAATCATGTTTTTGATAGTTTAAATTTATATGATTATTTTTTTACTCACTTTGGTAATTATTCTATTTTAGAACAAAACCAAGTACTCGCTACTATTCCTGTAGAGGATTCCAAATTAAAAGAATATGAAATCAAAAGCAATAGAGATGTTTCTATGTATTTAAAAGATACTATAAAAGATGCTCTTGTGTATGAATATCAAGGGTTAGAAAAATTAAATAAAAAAATAAAACCAAATACTAAATTGGGGGTTGTTTTTGTAAAGTATAAAAATCAAACTTTGTATACTTTAGATGTTTATTTACAAGAAAAAATAAGTTATAATTATACAAAAGAAATTGTCCTTATCGCGATTCTATTTTTTAATCTTTTTCTTTTTATTAAAATTTTAATGAAAAAGAAACTTAAGAGGGAGGCAAGAAAATGTTAAACGTTCAACATGTAACAAAATATTATGGGAATCACTTGGCTGTTAGTGATTTGTCGTTTTCGGTAAAGCAAGGGGAAATCTTTGGCCTTTTAGGAGTAAATGGAGCAGGAAAAACAACCACTTTTCGAATGATTACAGGATTACTAGATAAAAGTAGTGGCTCTATTACTTTAAATGGGAAACCTATCGATTATACGGTAACTGATAAAATTGGCTTTTTAACGGAAGAGAGAAGCTTGCTTCTTAAATTAACAGTTCAAGAGCAAGTGCTTTATTATGGTATATTAAAAGGAATGAAAGAAAAGGATATTTTAGACAAATTGGATGGGCTTTTAAAAAGATTTCATATTGAAGAATATAAAAACCGTAAAATTAAAGAATTATCAAAAGGAAATCAACAAAAAGTTCAATTTATTACAGCGATTATTAATGAACCAATGCTGCTTATTTTAGATGAACCTTTTTCAGGGTTAGATCCTTTAAATGTTCAATTGTTTATGGATGTTATAAAAGAATTAAAGGAAAAGGGGACAAGTATTATTTTTTCTTCGCATCGAATGGAACATGTTGAAATGTTTTGTGAAAAATTAGTTGTTTTGGTGCGTGGCAAAAGTGTTCTTTCTGGAAATTTAAAGGAAATCAAAAAAGAATATCGAAAGAAAAATATCCATATTGAAGCAGAAGATGTAAACATTACTAAATTAAAACAAGTCCATGGCGTTTTGGATGTTATTAAAAATGAAAATGAAATCATTGTTAAAATAGCAAGTGAAGAAAATGTAAAGGATGTATTTGAATTTGTTAAGCATTGTAAAGGCGTTACAAAATTCGTAGTAGAGGATGCTTCATTAAATGAAATCTTTCTAGAAAAGGTCGGGGTTCTATATGAAAACGAAATGTAAATTTTTGATTAAGCAAAGTCTTAAAAAAAAGATGGATACAAAATGGTTTAAAATTGCCAATTTATTTGTTCTTATTTTGCTTATTGGCATTATAAATATTGATCGAATCATTAGTTTCTTTGGTGGGGATTTTGAATCGGTTACGAAAATATATGTCGTTGATAAAGCGGAATCTTATTCTTTATTTGCTTCTAGTTTTACAGCGTTAAAAGACAATTTAGAAGATTTAGGAAACTATGAACTTGAAAATGCTTCTAAATCGGTAGAAGAATTAAAAGAAGAGATTAAAGAAACCGACAATATTATTTTAGAAATTCGTCCTTCGGATACGGAATATTTAATTGCTAATGTAATTAGTTATAATTCGATTGGAATGGTAACAGAACAACTTTTACAAACGAGTCTAAATTCAATAAAATCTCATGTTGTTTTAGAAAAAACGGGTATTTCTGAAAATGAAATTGCCGCTTTAACAAGTAATGTATCTTTAAATAAAGAAATTATGAATGAATCTGATACACAAAATCAAGATCTAGTTTCTTCTAGTCTTATTCTTGTTTTAATTGTTCCTTTCTTTTTATTAATTACAATGCTTACACAAATGATTGGGGCAGAAATTAATGATGAAAAGTCAACTCGTAGTATGGAAATTATTATATCTAATGTTTCTCCCAAAATACACTTTCTTTCAAAAATTATCGCTTCCACTGCGTTTGTTCTTGTTCAAGCTTGTATTATCATCGTAGATGTTGTAATTGGAATTATGCTTCGTTTCTTATTAACAAAATCGTTAGGAGCTTCTGAAAATGTTTCTTTTGTTCTAGAGCTCATAAATGGAATAAAAGATTCTGGAATTCTTGATTTGTTAGGAAAATGTCTTCCTATCATGTTCGTATTATTCTTATGCAGCTTTGTTCTTTATGCAATTGTTGCGGGAGTACTTGCAAGTATGACCACCAATATTGAAGATTACCAACAATTACAAGCCCCATTAATGATTTTATTGGTAGTAGGGTATTATGTTGCTATTATGGCTAGTACGTTTAATGGAGCGATTTTTATTAAAATCCTTTCCTATATTCCAATGCTTTCTTTCTTAATTGCTCCAGTACTTTTCTTGCTTGGCCAAACGACTTTATTGGAACTTGGTATTTCAACTGTGATTTGTATTTTATTTACATGCTTTATCTTCCATTATGGCTTACGAATTTATAAAGTGGGTATTCTAAATTATTCAAGCCAAGATTTATGGAAAAAGATTTTTAAATCCGTCAAAGAAAAATAAAAAAAGAAAGATTTCTTTTCAATCAAAAAAATAGACATTATAAGCGTTTTTTGATACAATACTTACGGGTGTTTTCATATGCTACAAATAAAAAATTTAACAGTAAAAGCTTTAGATAAAATAATATTAGAAGATTTTAGTTTAGAACTAAATGATGGGGAAATTCATGCCTTAATGGGACAAAATGGAGCGGGAAAATCCACGATTGCAAAAGTGCTTATGCGAGATAAAAATTATAAGGTTGTAAAGGGCTCAATTTTGTTAAACCATGAAGATTTACTAAAAATGGATACCACCGAGGTTGCCCGTTTGGGTGTTTTTCTTGTTGGGCAAAATCCAGTAGAGATTGAAGGGGTAAGTAATGCTGAAATGCTTCGTACAACTTTAAATGATCAAAAAAAGAACGATTTAAATATTTTGGAATTTAATAAAGAATTAACTCATCTTTGTGAAAAACTAGAGATTCCTTCTTCTTTTATTCATCGTGATATTAATTATAATATGAGTGGTGGAGAAAAAAAGAAAAACGAACTTTTACACATGTGGATGCTTAAACCTCATTTTTTAATTTTAGATGAAATTGATTCAGGATTGGATGTAGATGCTTTAAAGCTTGTGGGAAATAGTATTAAAGAATATATAGAAGAGTATCATCCGATGGTATTAATCATTACGCATCAAAAAACTTTACTTGATATTGTAAAGCCTGATAAAGTTCATGTTCTAAACCATAAGAAAATTGTCCAAAGTGGGGATTATTTATTAGCAGAAAAAATTTTTAAGGAAGGTTTTTCTGGGGCAAGCATTATAGATAGAGGGAGTTTAGATGCATAAAATAAAAGTAGAACAAAAAAGTTTAGATTTAAAAGAGGAAGAGGTTATTATTACTAGCTTTCTAAATGATTTAAAACTGAATGTTGAAGGACGAGTTTATTGTGCGATTCAAAAATTCCAAAATCAAACTTTAGAAATTTATTTGGCGAAAAATAGCCATTTAACTATTGAATTTTTGTTGGACGTAGAGAATTCAAAAAATGAAATAACGATTTTTAATCAAGAAAATTCCCAATTAGATTTTCATTATGCTTGTCAATTTAAAAATACAAATGAATTAATTATTCATAATCAAATCCAAACTGACCATAATCGTAATGCTTTGCTGGTTCGTGCGGTTGAAAATGGTGGAAATCTATCTATACTTGCAACAGGAGAAATTAAAAAAGATACCAAAGATAATGCGTATTTGGAAGAAATTAAAGCCATTACAACTTATGATGATCAAATTAAAATAAAACCCAATTTGCTTGTTGATGCTAATGCCGTGTTAGCAAGTCATAATGCGACGATTGGTCCTATTTCGGATGAAAGTCTATTTTATTTAGAAAGTAAAGGATTGGATAGATTGACCGCTTCTAGGTTAATAAAAGAAGGATTTTTAAAGGGGATTGTAAATGAAGAAAATTTTGATCCTTTGGGAGGTGAATAAATGAACAGAGAAGATTTTCCTATGTTAAATCAAGATATTATTTATTTTGATAATGGCGCCACTACTTTAAAACCAAAATGTGTAATTGAAAAACTAGTCGAATATTATGAAAAATATGGAGCTAGTGCTCATAGAGGGGATTATGATATTGCTTATAAAGTTGATCAAGAATATGAAAATACCCGAGAGGTTGTTAGAGATTTTATCCACGCTAAACATTTAGAAGAAATTATTTTTACGAGTGGAGCAACAGAAGGACTTAATTTAGTTGCACATGGTTTTTTTAAAAACTTATTAGAAGAAAATGATGAGGTATTAATTACTAAATCCGAGCATGCTTCCAATGTTCTTCCTTGGTTTGCTCTTGCAAAAACGAATGGAGTGAAAATTGGTTATATTCCTTTAGATGATAATCATTATGTTACTTTAGATAATGTTAAAAAAGCAATTACTCCAAATACAAAAGTCATTAGTCTTGCCCATATTACAAATGTTATTGGTGATATTCGACCAATAAAAGAAATCACCCAATATGCCCATGAGCACAATATTTTTGTAATATTAGATGCTGCCCAAAGCATTGGACATATACCGGTTGATGTAACCGATTTGGATATAGATTTTATGTCTTTTTCAGCTCATAAAATGTGTGGACCTACAGGGGTTGGAGTACTTTATGGGAAGAAAGAACTTTTAGAAAATGTCGAGC
>CANRPZ010000018.1 GCA_947632625.1 uncultured Bacilli bacterium
TTAAGCAAAAAATCAGAAAAAGTTTTCAACATTCTTCTGATTTTTTATTTTCTTTTATTTTTTACGGAAACTCAAAATATTTTCATTAAAACATATAAAAAAGAAAACCATGTTTTTTAGTTTTCTTCTTTTAGCTTTTCTATTTCTTCTACTGATAAGCCAGTTGCTTCTGCAATTTGTTCTATTGGAATAGTTCCAAATTGTAAGAATTTTTTGGCAATAGAATGTGTAGCTTCATTTTTACCTTTTTCTAGTCCTTTTTCAAGTCCTTCATCCATACCGGTTTCTTTGGCATCTGCTATTTGTTGACGATGCTTCTCTTCCAAATCATAATATCCTGCAAATTCTGGGTCTGTGCTTAATTCTTTTACTGTTCTTACTACAGACATATATTCTTCATCCCCTTTGTAGAAATCTAGAAGCTCATTTATCGTTTTCTTCTCTTTTAGTAACTTGGCAAACTTCTTTATTTCTTTACCTACATTATAGGTGCTATTTTCACAATTTTCAAGTATTATATGATAGGAAATATAATTCTCAAACTCGATATGTCCTTCTTTATCTTGTACTCGAAATGTTAAGATTGGCTCTTTTGTTTGATAATAATTATAATTATCAAAGTTTATTAAGATGACATTTGAATACTGATGATTGGATGTGGTGGTTTCCACTATTTTACTTAATGCATACATACCATTTTTAATTAGGATATGTTTTTGATAATACTGGTTCATTTCTACAATGACTTGCATATGATCATTAATTCTTATGGTCATATCAGTGGCTTGTTTCTTTTGATTCGGGTTTCTTTTGGAAATCTCTTCTCCACTTATGTAAGTTGCGTAAAACAACTCTTCTTTATCAATACCAGTTATTTCACTTATGACACTTGATACTACTTTTCTACTTTTTAAATTGGTCATGAAAGCCTTAAACATCCAATCATTTTTTAAGTTAATGACTCTTTCATCGATATCTAGCATGTATTCTCACCTCCAGTTCTAGGGGTAATACCCTCTACTTTATATATACAACGTAAATTAGGGATTTCCTTTTTTTACACACAAAAAAAAGATAGATTTTCTATCCTTTCTTAACTACACTTTTTTTCCTAGTATTTTTTAAGGTGTTTCCGTATCACTTGCTATAGCATAAGCAATAGCAGAAACTCCAGCTTCAAAACTTTTTCCAAAAATTTCATTAGTAGCATTTTCATCTATCCATAAACGAAGCTCGTAAGTTTTTGATTCTCCTTCTTTTTCCGTTACCTCGGTACCACTTTGAACATTTACTTTTTTACCCTTTAAAGTACCAGTTGCAAGTTCATACGTTGCATCTATTTTTTTACCTTCAAAAGATAAAGAAGAAGCACTATTGGTTAATTTACTTTGTTCTGATGTTAAAGCACTTAACTTTTTAGCAGTAGCAACCGCTCCACCTTGTTCCATGAAAGAATAATTAATTAAATCAATATTTAAAGTATTATTTTTACTTGCATCATCTACTAGTTCACTTAAATAAATTGTATATTGAGCATCTAAAGTACAATTGTTTTTTATTGTAAATACATAAGGTTGTTGTTTTAATCCCTTTTCGTCTTCCATAGGATAAGTATTATCTAAACGAATAGATTCTCCTTCGCTTTGCAAATCCACTACAAAACAACCAGATTTAATAATATTTTCATTTTCTTGCACAGAGGTAACTTTCCATAAGGCATAACTACTTGAAACGAATAAGACAGCTACCATAGCTATAGAAATAACTGCTAATGAAACTCGATACCCTAAACGCATATATAATCACCTATTTTCATTTTTCTATTACTATTATAAAATAAAAATAATTTTCCTACAAGTCCTAACTTGCATTTTTTAATGCCTCAACGGCTTCCTCTAAAGTTTTCACCGCAATCAAATTTAATTTCAAATGTTTTTCCTCTTTTATTTTTTTCGCTTCTTCATAATTTTCTATAGGACATAAAAAGATATCTGCATGTTTTTTTTCAGCTCCTAAAAGCTTATATTTAATTCCACCAATTTCACCAACATTTCCCTCTATATCAATCGTTCCAGTACCGACAATTTTTTTCCCTTTGGTAATATCTTCTTCAACCAGTTGATTGTAAATTGCTAAAGCGCTCATCAAACCTCCACTCGCTCCCGATTCCTTTTCCTCGGTTTTAATCGTAATATTAGGATTGGTTTTGTATTCATATTTATTTGCAATACTAATGCCAATCTTTAAAGCGCCTTCCATTTCATAAACGACTGCATGGCAAAGAACATTTTTATCCTCTCTTAACACCAAAACCTCTACAGAATCTCCTTTTTGTAACGTATTAATATAGGTTTGTAAATCCACAAGTTGGCTAAATTCTTGATCATTAATTTTTAAAACAATATCTCCTAATTGTAAATCGGTATTCGCTTCCTCCGTTAAATAAATAATAATTGGATGCGTGGTTTCGATACTGATTTCTTTTCCAGCTAACTTATAAGCACTCATAGTAGCGTAATCCAATCCTTCTTCTAAAAAAATTCGATCCCTTTTAATCGATTCGTCGATATCTTCATTTTGCATTGTAATCTCTTTCACTGGTACTAAATCCCAATTGGGAATAATATAGGACAGTAAAACAAAAGGGATATTTCCTTTCATCATCGAAACATAAGAAAGAGAAAAAGAACCTTCTTCTTTATATCCATTTTCCACTTGGATACGATCTTTTAAATCGATAGTTCCTCCTGGTCTATAAACAACATAGGGAAGCTCAAAGAAGAAAAAGAAAAATAAAACCCCTAAAGTGAGTAAAAATTTGTAATTTTCTTTTATGTATTTTTTTATAGTTTCATATAATTTATTAAACATAAAGCATCACCATAATTATTATAGCAAAGGAAAGGGAAAATATGAAATCGTTTTTAAAAAGAAATGGTATACTTTTTTTTATTTTTTTCTTCATCTTTTTATTATTCCGTTACAATAGCCAATTTCAAAGATGTTTATTAAATGGTTGTATTTTATTTATGGAAAACGTGTTTCCCTTTCTTTTTCCTATGCTTATTCTAAATGATTTTTTAATCAACTATCAATTTGAATTTTTAATTGAAAAAACATTTCATAAACTTTTTAAACCCCTTTTCGGCTTCACACCTTTAGTTTCTACTATTTTTGTTTTATCTTTATTTTCGGGGACTCCTACCAATGCTTACCTAATAACAAATTTAGTAAAAGAAAAAAAATTAAAAAAAGAAGACGCGAGTGTCATTTTAACCTACTCTTGTTTTTTAAATCCTTTGTTTTTATATTCTATTTTAAATACAATTTTTTCGAATTCTCAATGGGTTTTTAGTATAATGGCTTTAGAATATTTTTTTAATTTTTTAATTGCCTTTTTCTATCGTAAATACCCTTATGAAGAAATAAAAAAAGAAAACAAAGAACCTATTCCCTTTTTCTCTTTGCTCCCCAAAAGTCTAAAAAAAAGTCTCGATACACTCCTTCTTATTCTAGGAACAATTTTATTTTATTTACTTTTATGTGAAGGTTTAAATTTCTTTATTTCCAATACTTTGATAAATTGTCTTTTAAATGGACTATTAGAAGCAACGGGTGGTCTTATTAAACTTTCTTTTTTAAATATCAGCTTTTATTTAAAAAGAATAATTGCTGCTCTTTTTATATCCTTTATGGGATTTAGTATTCATACCCAAATTAAAAATATTATTCTAGAAGAACAAATTTCTTATAAACCTTTTTTAAAAGCTCGAATCTTTCAGGCTATCTTATCCGCAGGTTGCTTCATAATAATTTCCTAAAGAAGGTTTATTAGGAAAAGCACTATCTAAATTTAAAATATCTTGTTTTTCGCCAATATAGAAAAATTCTAAATCATCTAAAGTATTTTTAGACGTACTACTGACAATAATGGGAACATTGATTTTTACACTAAAAAATTCACCATTCTCTTTTAAGGAAAGTTGAGAAAGACTAGAACGATAGGTCACACATTGAAAAGCTATCTTTGTAAAATCATTTTCTTTTTGTAACAGCCACTTTTCTGTTCCATTTGGATTCGTATAAGATACTTTATCTTCTTCAATCGTTAAAACCCCCGAGGTTCCATCTTTATAAAAGAAGGTAATACTTGTAAGAGTATTCGTTGCACTATCGGATAGCCCAACTAATTTTTTTTCTAAAAAATCCGTTTCAATTGTTTTAATAATCATAGCTCTCGTTTGTTGATTTTCAAGATTAAAATCCGTGTTATGATTATTATAACGAACATCAACCAATAAACGAAACAAAAAAATAATGACAATCGAAATAAGCGCCACACTTATAATTAATTCCACTAATGTAATTCCTTTATTATCTAATTTCATACTATTTCCCCCAAACTTAAAGTCGAATAATAAAATTGGCAGCCCTCTTCATTTGGGTTACATTTTTCGCCATCTTTTGTTTCGGTAAACTCAATTATAATTCGGTACCCTTCTTTTCCTTTTCCCCCGATTGTTTTTAAATATTGAGCCATATGGTCATTGACTTGTAAAAAGACCTCACAAATACCTGTAGAATTGGTACATTCTTGTAATTCACTTAAATCATTAAAAGTTAAATATAAAGCATTAATATGTAACTCTTCTCTTAATGTTTCACACAAACCCAAATTATCCTCTTCATTTAAAAAAATATCACTACGACATCCAAAAGGATTTAAAAGAAATAGTGGTTTTGCTGGATCACTTTTATTTAATTCAATCGTTGCTAAATCCAAACGAAAATTACGAAAAAATTTTTCGATATAATACGTACGATATAAATAACTTGTATCATCAAATTTTAATCGATTTTTTTCATTACGAATAAGGGAACTATAAGAAGAATAAAGAATTAGCAAAGACACAGTTAAAACAGAAACCACAATTAAAGTCTCAATAAAAACGAAGCCCTTCTTATTCTTCATATTATTCACATCCTATAAATATTATAGTAAATCTCCGTGATTTTGTAAAGAAATACGATAAAAAAACATATAATACCATAGGTGATTATATGTTTAACAATGGACCATGCCCACCCTATAAAAATAATCGAGGTGGAGGTTTTTTTTCAATTATTGCCATCTTTGCAATCTGTATTTTAATTTTTTATCAACTCTTAATAACACTAATTCTTCCCTTACGTTTTAATATTTTTATTTTATTATTAGAAATTTTTATCTTAATTTTTTTGCTCTATCGAGTAATATGGCCGCACTAATTCCTCTGTAATAAAAAGATAATCTAAAGCTTCCCGAACATTTTTAACAGAATGAAATTCCGTATCAGAAAATTGAATTTTGGAAGGAATCGATATCAATAGAAAAAATAATTTTTTTTCATCTTCACTTAAACTAACTTTTGCCAAGTAGTGCTCTAAAACAACATCAAAATGTATATCAAAATAATTATTTCGATAAAAGCTTACTAAATCCATTACAGGAGAATCTATACGATAATCTTCCCAACTAATTAAATAATCATCATCTGCTTTAAAAAAGTGATCCAAACAAACTTTATTGTGAATTAAACAAACTCGTTTTTTCGTCTCCTCTTTTACAAGGTCATACCAGCGATCTAATTCACTACTCGAAAAATCTAAAGCGGCAAAGAGTTTATAACTATTTCGAATAAAAGAATAATGAGAAGGTGACATATAGATTTCTTTTTTTATATCTTCATATAAAGTATTATAATAATTTTGTAAATACACAATATTTTCTTTTATCTTATCGTATATTTCTTTAAAATCATCTATTGTCACCGTTTTATAATACGTTGTTTTATTATGTAAATTACTTAATACATTCACTAAATCCAAAGCTTTTTGCTCTTTGGGCATAGAAACGCCTTCTATATACTCATAAACATTGACATCATTACGAGACTCATCGATTAATTTAGGAAAATTGTGAAAGTTTCGACTACTTAAATACGCATATAAATCTTTTATACTTTTATTTGATTTTTCTTTAACCACAAAATCTCCCGATGTGGTATTTAAAACCATTGCTTTTCCTAAAATAGTATAACGATAAGGTTTATAAATTTGCTTTAAAACATCAATCGACTTATTCATCTATATATGGAATAATAATTTTATTTCCTACCGTAATATTTTCCAGTGTATTGTATTCCTTTAAAGTTGCTTCATCAACGTTATACATTTGACAAATACTTTCAATGGAATCATTATTATTTACAATATGAATATGATAAGTTGCAAACTCACTTTCCTTATTTTCAACAGAATCTAGTATAATGTTTTCACTTTCTTTATCTAATCTCTCGTCGTTACTTTCTTCTTCTATTTTTTCCGTTTCTTCTATTTCTTCTATAGGAAACATTTCGTTTATTTCTTCCATCACGGATTCACGAACAGTTTCTTTTTCTTTATCTTCCTCAACAATTTCTTCCATTTCTTCTTTTTCTTCTTCTTTTTCTGATGCCGTTAGGGAAAATTCAATATTTACTCTTAACGTATTGTCATTAATAACCTCATAAGTAAAATCCGTAATTTCAAAATCAATCGAATCTTTTAAAATATTTTCCGTAACCTCTAAAGTAAAAGGCAATTTGTAAAGAAATGATTCCTTATTTACACTAACCTCATGTGTCTTATATTCTCCAGATATAATAAATTCTCCATCAATAGAAGCTTCATGAATGGCAAGTTCATGCTCTAAAGATATACTACAAATTTCTGCTATTTTTGTTTCAAAAGTAATATCTTTGGTGTAAGGCACTATACTCTTCATATAATCAAACCCTTTCTATTTAACTATATGAGAGCGATTTAAATTTATGAAAACAAAGCGTTATAAATTTCTTCATATTTTTCAATTTCCACAATTTCTAATTTTTCTAAAATTTCTTGTGGAACTTTTATTAAATCATTATGATTCTCTTTAGGAATAAAAACTTTTTTGATGTTGTCATGATAAGCTCCAATTAATTTTTCTTTTATTCCCCCTACTTTTTTTACAAAACCAAGTAAAGTAATTTCTCCACTCATTGCAATATTGCTTGGTATAACGACATTGGTAAGTAAACTTATTAAAGCTGTGGTAATACTAACCCCTGCACTAGGGCCATCTTTTTTCATACTGGCTTCTAAAAAATGAATATGAAGATCTTTATTTTTAAAATAGTAATCATTTATCTTAAATAAATCTTTATGACTCATAATATAACTTATTGCAACACTAATACTTTCATCCATTACTCTTTCAACAAATCCCGTAATTTTTACCTTACCCGTTCCCTCATAAAAACAAGTTTCAATAGGACTTACCATTCCGCCTTGTTTGGTTACAGCTAGAGCATTTACTACTCCCTTGTAGCCAGACTCGATTAAAAAGGAAGGCTCGTATTTTCCTGCCCCTAATAATTCGATTAATACCTCATGAGTGATCTTAACATCGATAAGGGTATCTTTTACAATTAATTTACGAATAATACTCGTTAAAACCCGATATAAATCTCTTACCCCTGCTTCATAAGTGTAACACTCAATAATTTCTTTTAAAACGCTATCTGAAAATTTTATATTTTTCGTAGTTAATTTATGTTCTTTATACAAAGTAGGAAGAAGATGTTTTTTTACTATCGCTATTTTTTCTAATAACGTATAGCTAGAGAGTTCCACTACATCTAATCGGTCGTACAATTCATAAGGAATATCTTCTTTATAATTGGCTGTTACAATAAATAAAACATCGGACAAATCGAATTCTTCTTCAATATAATAATCCACAAAATTTTTATTTTGTTCTTTATCTAAAATATCTAATAATGCACTAGCTGGATCCCCTTTATAATCGTTTACCATTTTATCAATTTCATCGATTAAAATTACGGGATTTTTTGTTCCGCATTTTTTTATGCCTTCAATTATTTTTCCTGGGCTAGATCCTAAATAAGTCCTTCTATGCCCTGTTAATACGGAACTATCATTTAATCCCCCTACACTAATTTTATAAAAAGTTTTATTTAAACTTTCGGCAATCGATTTTGCTAAAGTAGTTTTTCCAACCCCTGGGGGACCTACTAAACAAAGGATAGGAGCATTCACCATATTATTTCTTATTTTGGCACCAATATATTCCAATATTTTATCTTTTGCTTCCTCTAGTCCAAAATGATTTTTATCGAGATTTTTTTTAATTTTTTCTAAATCAGTTTCATCTTGAGAGGAATGATTCCATGGCAAACTTAACATCCAATCTAAATAATTGCGAATGTTAGAAATTTCGGGACTCGTTTCAGTTAGCAATTCTAATTTCTTAATTTCTTCTTTAATTTTTAATTCTACTTTAGAATTCGAAATATTTAACTTTTCTAAACTTTCTTTATATTGTTCAATTTCCTTTTCTTTTAAATTAGGTTCTCCTAACTCTTCTTGAATTTCACGTAATTTCTCTTTTAATATGAATTCTTTTTGGCTCTTTTCTAGACCATTTTGGAATTTTTCCTCCATTTGCTCTTCCAATTTCATGACTTGTAATTCTAAATTTAAATCGGATAGCAATCCTTCTCCTCTTAAAATAGGATTCATTTCTTCAATATAAAAAAGTTTGCGTGAAAAAGAAATAGGTAGAAAAGAAACAACCAAATCCGTAAGTTTATTTAAATCATGAATGTCTTTCATTAAATTTAAAATACTATTCGAAATACCATCATTTTTTACATATTGATGAACCAGTTCCATAATCTTTCTTTGTAAAGCTAAAGATTCGATTTCATCATACTCTGGTATGGACATCTTTTCAAAGGTACATTGTAAAATTTCTTTTTCTTTTTTATGATTTAAAAGATTCTTTACTTGGGCACGAAATAATCCTCTTAATGTTACTCGTAAATTGCCATTAGGTAAAGTAATTTTATTTTTTACTTTAGCAACAATAGCGACTTTTGGTAAATCACTAATCTCTGGTTTTTCTTCTAACTGGTCTTTCACTGGTAATACAATTAATTCATTTTTATTCTCTAGACTAGATAAAAGAACAACTTTTTTACTTAATTCGTTGGTAAGTTCAAGCTTTACCTCTTGATGAGGGAGTATAAGAAGATTTTTAAGTAACAATACAGGTAAAGAATTTTTCAAGTGTATCATCTCCCTATCAATTAGATGATTTTTATTATAAAGACCTCAAAAAAAAAAGTAAAGAATCTTTACATTTTTTTACATTTATTTTTCTTCATCATCATTCATAGAAGAAATAATATTATCTTGATTTCTATTTTCTTTACTCTTTGGTAAATCCATTTTTTTAGGAAGATCAAATAATGGTTTTGTTAGTTCCACATTAATTGAATCTTGTTCTTTATTTTCCTTCTTGTCTTTTTCTATAAAAACAGAACTAAATGGAGCACTAGGTTTTGCTTCTACCTCTTTTTCACTAAAAATATCGTTTGGTTCTTCTTCATTAATAACAGGCGTCGCTTCTTCATCCTCTAAAAAAATAGAGGTTTCATCCATAGTACTATACTTACTTAAAACATCATCAATGTTCTCTTCTTCCTCAATTTTAGGAGAATCAAAACTAAAAGTTTCTTCTTCATGAGTTTCATCCTTGTTGTCACTATTTTCATCATTAATATAATCGGTATTTAAAACCAAGTTACTCGTTACAAATGGATCAAAATCTTCTTCTTTTTTTTCTTCAAATGTTTCTAAATGTTCACTATCTGTTTCTGGACTCTCAAAAGTACTTATTTTTTCTTCTTCCATTTCCATTTCTTTAGGTTGTTCGTTTTCTAAAGAAATCGTTTCTAAACGAGTTGAACTTAACTCTTCCGTTTTATCTTGTTCCTCTATCGAACTTTCGTCCTTTTGTTTTGTTCTTGCCTTTTCATCCTTTTTGCCAAAAAATAAAATAACTAAAAAGGAGAAAGCTAAAAGGGAAATCACAACAAATAAACCTATACCAAAATATTCATTACTATACAATTTGTTTAAGAAATCCACAATATCACCACCTTTTATCCTACTTAAGGATACCATATTCTAAAATTTTAGTCAATAACATTAAAACCAAATAAAAAAAGATAATCATTTTATAATTATCTATAACGATTCATTTGTTTCATAACTTGATTTACTTGTTTTTGACTTGGCTTACGTCCCATACTGCTCATCATGGCTTCAATCATTTTTTCATTGATTGGAGGATTTTTTTCCATATATTTTTTCATAGCAAAACGAGCCACTAAAAAACCGATTACTAAACCAATTATAAGTCCAACAATAATTAATAAAATATCATGTAGCATAACATTTCCTCCTTTTTTATATTATTCTACTAAAAATTATTTTAGACTGCAAGTTTATCAAGCCAAAAATAATCTTTATTTTCAAAATCACATATGAAAAGATCCTTTATACTTTTTAAATCATCAAAAAAAGTGGGATTAATAATCGAACTTTTTAAAAGCAAATAATGTTTTTTAATCCATAATTTAGATTCTTCCCTATTATACAAATTATGAACTTGATGTAAATTCCTATATTTTATATAAAAGTAATTTTCTTTATATTTTTTTAAAAGCAATTGATCTAATTTTTTTTCGTTTAAACAATCTACAACTTGGGAAAATAAATCGATTCCTTTTTCTATTTCCTCTTTATCTAAAGTATAAATATAATCAAACATTCGATATAAGGAATAAGGGTTCTTCTTCGTTAAAATTGCATATTCTTCTTTTATTTTAAAAATATAAAATGTCCGCATTTTCTTTCACCTATTTTAGTATAGTTTAGAAAATGCCAAAAATTTGTCGAATTTTAGCGATTAATCATTCGTCATAAAAAGTTTATATAGGGTTATTTTTAAAGTTTCATAATCCAAACCACATTTTTTTAAAACCTCTTCTTTATGTCCACTATAACCAAAATCATTTAAACCAATAACGTATTTTGGATCGCTTACAAAAAATCCCCATGAAAGTTTATTGCTTGGTTCTAAAATAACTCTTTTGATACGTGGTGGTAAAATTTGTTCTTGATAGGTTTTATCCTCTTTTAAAAATAATTCTATAGAAGGCATAGAAACAACACGCAAATCCAAATTTTCATTTTTAAGATCACTTGCCAGATGAAGCGCATCTAAAAGTTCTGTACCAGTTGCGATAATTATTCCATCCAATCGACTTTCTTCCTTTTTAACAATATAACCTCCTCTTAAGGTCATTTTAGGATTTGTGTTCGAAAGTTTAGGCATATTCTCATTTCCTAAAACGACCCCAATAGGCTGATTGTTTTTACATATATATTCCCATATTCCTAATAATTCATTAATATCACTTGGTCGAAAAGTCACAAAATTAGGAATGCTTCTTAAAAGTGTTAATTGTTCAACCGGTTCGAAAAATGGTCCATCTTCACTATAGCGAATCGAATCATGCGTAAAAAAGTAAGTAACCGGTAGATGCATCAAAGCACTTAAACGCATTGGTACTTTCAAGCGATCAGCATGAATGAGCTTCGTACTACAATAGGTTTTTATTCCACTTAAGGATATTCCATTTAAAATACCTCCCATTGCTTCTTCTCTTAAACCAAAATTAATATTTCGTCCTAAAGGATTTACACTACTAGCAATCGCTGTATTTTCTATATATACCTTGGTAGTAGAAGCAACATCAGCACTGCCTCCAATAAAACAATCACTTTTTTGAGCAACCATATTTAATAGTTTATGATTGGTCATAAGTAAGTTTTCATTGTAAGAATCATTAAATTTAAAATTTAAACTTTCAAAAGGAATCGTTAACTCTTTATTAACAAGTAAGTACAACAAACGGATTAATTTATCATTACCAGAATTTTTAATTTTATTAAAATATTCTAAATATTCGTTATATTTAGCTCCTACTCGATTATTTATTAAATTCTTTATATACACAACCGAATCTTTTCGAACATCAAATGGAGCAACGGTTACATTTAATTTTCTTTTTAAGTTAAAAACATCATCACTACTTAATGGTCCTTCAAAACAAACATCTTTATTTTCATTACGCGTTCCATTTCCAATAATTGTATTAAAAAATAAAACGGATGGTTGATTGCTTTTTTTAGCATTTAAAATAGCTTTATCAATTAATTTTAAATTATTACCATCTTTTACAGTATCAACATAAAATCCCATGGATTCAAAACGTTTTGTTAAATCTTCAATAAAATTTGTACTAACATTTCCATCATTTGTTACTTTAGAAATATCACAAAGAAGCATCAGTTTATCTAATTTTTGAGCTCCAGCAAAAGAGCAAGCTTCATAACTAACACCCTCCATTAAATCGACATCACTACAATAAATATAGGTACGATAATTGAGTAAAACTTGGTTTTCATCTTCGCTTTTTAAAATATTTTCAAGATATCTTTCTGCAAAAGCAATACCTACTCCCGTACTAATTCCACTACCATTAGAACCAATTGTTACATCAACACCTGGAGTTAACTCTTTATCTGGGATACCTGGTGTTTTAGAATCAATAGTCCGATATTGTTTTAAATCCTCCTTTGTAATATTAAATCCACAAATATGTAAAGTTGCATATAAAATAGCAGAAGCATGTCCTGAAGAAAGAACAAAACGATCTCGATTTAACCAAGAAGGATTTTCTGGATGGTAATTTAAATGTTTGGCATACAAAGTATAAAGAATAGGAGCTCCCGATAAAGAAATTCCCGGATAACCACTTTTCGCATTACTAATCATATCCAAAGCAAGTGCTTTAATCTCATTTACAGCATTTAAATCATTTTCAATCATACGAATCCCAACCTATTCTTGTTTTAGTATAACAAAAAATGGAAAAGATTAAAACCATTTTGCAACTTTTCCATTTAAAATTTGTTCTTTTTTTGTTAAAGCATCAAATAAATTAATATTTAAATGATTACAGATCGATATTAAAATGAGGAATATATCGGCGATTTTAAGTTCGGTATCTAAATAGGTTTTTTCTTTCAATGAAATTCGTATTTCCTTTCCAAGTTCAATAACTAAAAAAAATAAAGAAAACATTTCATTGGAAATATCTTTTTTGTTTAAAGCTTCACTATTTTTTTCTAAATATTTTTGGATACAATCTAAACTATCTTCACGTGAAAGTGTAAATAATATTTGTTCTTGTGTCATTTCATTCACCAATAAAAGCTATATAGCTATCCCTTTCTAATTCAATTTGATTTAAATATTTACATCTGGCATTCAAAGCGATAATTCCCAAAAAGACTACCGAGTAGAGCAATATGACTCCACAATATTTTGTCCATATTTTTTTCATATACATTCCTTCTTTCTGTTTTAAGATTAACACGTATATTTGTTCGTGTCAATAACATTTGTGAACATTTGTTTGACTTTTTACACTTTATATGTTAAGATGAAAATGGAGGAAATCAAAATGAAAGAATTAACGGAAAAACAAACCGAGGTTTTAACTTTTATAAAAAAATATACGGCTATGCATGGCTACCCACCTGCTATAAGAGAAATATGTAAAGGATTAAATTTATCAAGTCCAGCCACAGTTCATGCTCATGTTAAAAAACTTGAAAGTGCTGGAGCTATAAGAACGAGCAATAATAAATTTAGAACCATTGAGGTTTTAGTTGAAAACGAATATTTAGACAAGAATGAAGATGTGGTAAAAATTCCTTTACTTGGAAAAATTACCGCCGGTAATCCGATTGAAGCAATTGAACAACCAAACGAATTTTTCGATATCCCTGCTTCCCTAATTCCTCGTAAAGAAACCGTATTTGCTCTAAAGGTTAGTGGAGAATCTATGATTAATAAAGGTATTTTTGATGGCGATTATGTTATTGTTCAAAAACAAAAAGTAGCTAGAAATGGTGAGGTTGTCGTAGCCATGACCCCCGATAATGAGGTCACTTTAAAAACATTCTATAAAGAAAAAGATTACATTCGCCTGCAACCAGAAAATGACACAATGGCTCCTATTATTTTAAATAATTGTACTATTCTAGGAAAAGCAATTGGTCTTTATCGAAGATTTTAAAAAAAATTGAGAGTAACATTACTTTCAATTTTTTTCACTAATTAAATCACTTACAGTCATTATCTTTAAACCTTTAAAAGAAATTTCTTTAATAAATAATTTTAAATGTTCTAACTTTACATTATTATTTATATAAATAATAGCTCCACTCTCTAAATTTTTTTTAGCTTCAATTAAATTATCCCCTTTTAATGCAAAAGTTTCTTCAACTAAATATTTTTGCTCTTTTTGGCATAAATCTTTTCCTAATATTTTTAAATAGCAAATATTCTTATTTTGATTATTCTTATTTAGTAGACTTTCTACATTTTTATACTTTTCATGATCACTATTTATTTGTTCAAAATAACTTGTATTTTGATAAGTTTTTTCCGTAATTAGAAGACTAGCAGGTATTTTATTTTCTTTTAGATAGTTTTTAATTTGCTCACTCCCATCCTCTAAAAGAAAAGCAACCGCCATTTTTTCTTTATTTCCAGATTTAATAATCTTATCTTTATTATCTTCTAATGACACATCTGGTTTAATAGTATCAAAAATTAAATAATACTCGTTAAAAATGCCAAAAGCCTTCATATTTACATAACTTTTTGTTTTATTAATCATTCTTCCCATAATTCCTGGAACAATATAATCATCATTTACAGAGGCATTAACCGCTTCTAGTTTATAATTATTTTCTATTTCATTGATACTTTGCATGATAGGGCTTTTATTTTGCATAAGGATTGCAATTTTTTCCGTATAATAAAAACTAAATACCATGATAGCTAGTAAGCCTAAAGGTTTATATAATTTTTTCAAAAAAATCACCTAATTAAATATATGTTACTTTTTCGTTTCTTTTTCCGAATTTTTATTGTTTGAAGATAAAAAGGTAACTTTTTCCGCAATGATTTCCATAATATATTGTTTTACTTTTTCTTCATTTTCATAAGTTCTTGTTTGCAATCTTCCCTTTACTCCAATTACATCCCCAGTATGGCAATATTCGAAAGTATTTAATGCAATATTATTCCATAATATACATCGAATAAAATCGGTTTCGTAAATACCTTCCATATTTTTAAAAGGACGATTAACTGCTAGGGTAATGACGCTTCTTTGTCTTTCACCTTCTCCAGTTATTTCTGGCTCGGCACATAAACGTCCTACCAAAACAACCTGATTCACCTCTTAATTCCTCCTTTCTAATTGCACTTTAACAAAGAAAAAGAAAGAACACAAATGACCAATTTAACAAATTTAAAGCTATTTTAAGTAAATTTCCCTAAAAAAAAGACAAATTAGTAAAACAATCTGTCTTTTTTTAAAACTTTTCTATAAATTTAGAAGATTTTTTAATTTTTATAAAATTAAACTGCCAAAACGATACGAAAGCCCATCACAATACTTATTCCATTTTGATTACGCGATAATGTAAAGATTCCACCACCTACTCCATCACTAAAACTACCCCCACGTGGTATATATAAAGCATTATTATAAATAAACCAAGACTCATCTTGATACCATCCACTTATATTTCTTTGTGATTTTGTGGTATATTCTTCTCTTTTAAAAGGACCCATTTCACTTGTTGCATCACCAAGTATTCCCCTTGTATAATCACCTCTATTTGTGGAATATTTATAAGCATCATAATACCTTGGATCTGGCAAATCTTCTTTTTTCAAATTTGTATCCTCATAAATAGACGTTCCACTTTCATCTAGCATTATGCCCATAACTTGTTCCCATATACCTCCACTCATATCAAAAATTCCTGTATTATTTTTAGTTGTACTTGCTTCCATACTTGTAGGATATACATTAGATATCTCATTACTTTGATAAGGAGTAATATTTTCATAATCCGTATAAGCATTTAGCCCAGTTGTAGGTTTATTTTTAGCAGCAACTCCTGTTACATAATTTTTAGCATTATTAATCATAATTTCTTCACAAGTTTTTGTATTCTTATCACATCTTCCATAAATACTTTGCGTTAGATATGCTACTGCTCCCCACTCGGTGTTTTTCATCATATGACTATTTAAATTTTTATTGTAACCTAATGATGTTTGATAAGAATTTGTTAAATAAATATTACTCCAAGCATAAACATTTGGTTTTACAATAACTTTATCTGGTTCCAAAGTATCTTGTCGAGCTTCTGTACTACTAGTTGCTCCTTCATAACCTGTCTCAAATTTACCTACCCAGATACCATTTGTGTCAAAAGCAGTAAACGCTGGATGCGTCATCCATTTACCATTACCACAGTTCCCTTTTTCGCCACTTGGTGGAGCTATACATTCTTCCTCATCGTCTATAGTATTTGTTAAACCAAACTTTATTTCTATTTCATGAGGACTTGCTACATTTCCGTTTGCATCATAGCTAAAATTATCTGTATTAAACAATTTATAGCGATATTTTGGTATCCATACAAAATAACTTTCGATTATATCTTCGGGGATTATCTCTTCTGCTTCCTCTTCTCTTTCTGTAAAATCTACATATTTTAATAATTCTGTATTGTCATGTATTTTTATTTCATTACTAAAATAACTTTTTATTTCTTCTTCCGTTAATACTCGATCATAGATTGCAGCTTGGTATACATTGATATTAGAAAATCTATTATGCGTATTTTGATCCGGATTTGCTCCAATATTAAATGGCATGGTTGATGGCTTTATTTCACCAATAATTTCTTTACTACCCACTAGTTTCCCATCAATATAAATACTCATTTTGCTTCCATCATATGTTCCCACTACTGTATAGATTTTATTTAATTCTGGTATTATATTTGCATCTATTCCGGTATAAGTACTGCCATTTTTTAAAAATATAGCAAAATTCAATACGTTTTCATTATTGTTTTGCAATACTAAACCGCCATTTTCTGCATTGCCTAAAATATAATCCCAAATACTATCTACATCTATTTTATTAAAACTTAAACGTATTGCTATACTAGCTGTATTACCAAAATCATGATTCTCTAATCCTAAATCAATATAGTCATCTACTCCATCTAAACTTACATAGTCTTTTTCTTTTGTTGCTCCATTTACTTTTCCATAAGCATCTAATGCATCATAACTATTTTGTTTGATTATAGCATTTGCCCATTCATGACTCTCATAGCTATACCACTTTTCATTTATATCTGCTTTTCTTACTGTTCCTTCATTATCTATTGTGACCGGTATTAAATCTCCTTTTAATTCTGGATATGCTCCATTTAATATACTCTCTTTATAATAAGTATGAAAATCTGGTAC
>CANRPZ010000019.1 GCA_947632625.1 uncultured Bacilli bacterium
TATCTTTATATGATGATTATAATTATAATATTTGATTTTAAAAACTATAATAGTATCACTTCTTATATTTATGAATAAAATTAATTAAGAATTATTTTAATTTATAAGGGGGCTATAATGAAGGATAAAAAAGGAAGAAAATATATAAAAACAAATTTTAATTGCATAGAAGAATTTAAGACTAATAAAGAAAATCCCACCAAAGATGAATTAAAAATTATTTTCAATAAAAAATATTTTAGATACATAAAAAGAATTGAAAATAGAGAGAAGACTTATCTTTATGAATAAAGAAAAAGAGCCTAAAGTGGCTCTATATTTAAGATTATCAGATGAAGATCGTAATAAACTTACAAAAGATGAATTATCTGAAAGTATTAAGAATCAAGAATTAATGTTAAGGGAATATGCTCTTAATGAAGGCTTTAAGATAGTTGGTGTTTATAGTGATGAAGATTGGTCTGGTGGCGACAGTACCCGTCCAGAATTTAATAAAATGATTAAAGAGTGTGAAGCTGGTAATGTTGATATTGTCTTATGTAAAACACAAGCTAGATTCGCAAGAGATTCTGAACTTATAGAAAAATACATACATAATAAATTTCACGAGTGGGGCGTTAGATTTAAAACAGTTGTTGATAGAATTGATAATGCTAAAAGAGAAACTAAAAAAACAAGTCAAATTTTAGGTTTAACTGATGAATGGACGCTTGAAGATACTTCTTTAAATATTCGTGAAACATTTAGATCAAAAAGAAAAGCCGGAGAGTGTACTGCAAGCTTTGTTGTATATGGATACTTGAAAGATCCAGAAAATAAAAATCATTTAATACCTGATCCCGTTGCTTCAATTACAGTAAAAAGAATATTCGATGAATATATGAAAGGATATGGTTTAGATAAAATTTCAAATGGTCTTAATGAAGATCAAATATTAAGTCCACTTGAATATAAAATGTCAAATGGCTCTAAACTTAAAATACCTTTACTAAAAAAATATTTTGATTATGATTTTATTGATAAAGCTGGTACTTATGTTGTTAGTGTTAGTTTTACAAATAAAGAAGATCAAATATTAAATAATTTAATTAGTTTTAATTATATTACAACTGATATGAAAACATTTAACAATAAATGTGATATTACTTTAAAAAGATACTCTTTTGATAGAACAAAAATATATTATTCAGAAAAAGAAGATTTAGATATTAGTAAATTTAACGAAAAAGATTTTATTCTTATGAAAGAAAATGATACTATACCTAAAACTGCTACTTGTATTGCAACAATAACAAAAGAATTAGATTGTACCCATATTACCCACTATCAATTTGAGATAAATTTAAAAGAAAATCTAAAACATGAAAAATATTATTTTGATATAAAAGGGTATGCAGATAATAAAAATACAAATTTAGTATTTGAAAAAAATATAAGAAGAAAAATGAAATGGTCCGAACAATCAATAAAAAAAATTCTTAAGGATGAAGTATATATTGGTAATATGGTACAATTTAAAACAACTACTGTAAGCTACAAAAATCATACAATTATTAAAAATGATGATGAAGACAGAATTAGAAAAAACAATACTCATAAAGCTATTATTGATTCTAGTATTTGGTATAGTGTACAGGAAAGATTAGAAGAAAAAACTAGAAGTTGTAAAAATGGAACAGTACACGTATTTTCTAATAAAGTTTATTGTATGAATTGTAATAGTATTTTTTGTAAATGTGGAAAACATAATGAAAACGGATTTGGATATTTATGTTGTAAGGATAAAAAAGAGGGCTGGGCTAACTGTAATAATAAAAAATATCTTCGCGAAGATGACTTATATAATTTAGTTTTAGAAAAAATAAATAATATGTTAGATATGTTTTACGATAATGATACTCTTAATAAATTGAACGATGAAGAAATAGAACAAGATTTATTTAAAGACAAATTAAAAGCACTTGAAAAAGAAGAAATTAAAATTAATAAAGATTTACAAAGTAAAAGTACATATTTTCAAAAACTATATGAAGATCGAGCTTCTGGATTACTTCTAGAAAAAGAATTTTTAATTTTAATGAATAAATATAAAGATGATAATGCTATGTTAGAAGATAGATTAAAAATAGTTAAAAAAGATATAGCTACAACTATTGCTAAAAAAGAAACATTAAAATCTAAAAAGAATATATTTAATAAATATCGTCATATTGATAAATTAAATGTTGAAATAATTAACGACTTCATAGATAAAGTTATTATAGGTCCCTATGATGAAGAAAAAAATGATAGAGATTTAAAGATAATATGGAATTTTACTATTTAAAATAAATAAAGAAGAATTAAACAATCGAGCAACAGGGCCAACTGGACCTACTGGACCTCAAGGTATACCTGGATTTATAGGTCCAATCGGTGAGACTGGACCAACTGGACCTATTGGATTAACCGGACCTATTGGGCCAACAGGACCAACGGGACCAACAGGGCCAACTGGTGAAACAGGACCTGCTCCAACTTTAGAAATTGGTGATGTTGAAACTGGAGCCCCAGATACTCCTGCTAATGTTACAATCGAAGGAAGCGAAGGAAATTATACTCTTAATTTTACCCTTCCTCAAGGACCTACAGGACCAGAAGCTGTTGGATTAGCTGCATTTGGAGGTTTAGAAAACACAACCCAATCACTTAACTTAACTCAAAACGTACCAACCGTCCTTACTTTTGATACGGAATTACCGAACGAAGGTCTTACTCCAAGTACAGCAGACAATAACATTACCATTACCGAAGCTGGAATCTACGAAATCACTTATACAACAACTATAAATAATTTAACAACAGGAGGTAATGTAACCATCGAGGTCACACAAAATGGTTCTCCTTTAGAAAACAGTTCTACAGAACAAAACGTTGGAACTGGAACGGCTGTTACTTTTACCAAGACTATACTAGCTAACCTAAATGAAAGTGATGCCCTTCAACTTACTGTTGAAACAGCTGCGGCAAGCGATACTGGGGACGCTAACAACACATCTTTGATTGTTAAAAAATTAAATTAATGAAAATAGACGTTAGAAAAAACTAATGTCTTTTTTCATAAAAAAATATCTTTTGCTCATACTAATAATGGTGAAAAATATGACAATGAAACAATACAATAAAGAACTATTTGCTTTTATTGAAAAATCAACATGTGCTTTTACCGGAATAAAAGAAATAAAAGAAATGTTACTAAAAAATAATTTTATTGAATTAGAAGAAAATCAGGATTGGAATTTAAAAGTCAACCACAAATATTTTATTACAAGAAACGATTCTTCCCTAATTGCTTTTACAACCGGTACAAAAGAATCTTTTAACATCACTTGTACCCATATTGATACACCGGCTCTACTAATTAAACCAAAAAATGTTATCTATGAAAAAAATTATTTAAAAGTAAATGTAATGCCTTATGGTGGCTTATTAAATTATGGATGGCTTGATGAGCCTTTATCTATAGCAGGTCGAATTATTTACAAAAAAAACAATACTTTTTACAAAGAAATAATCGATTATCAAAAACCACTCCTTTGCATACCTAGTGTAGCCATTCATCAAAATGAAAATGCCAATACCGATTTAAATTTAAATAATCAAATCGATATGATTCCCATACTTTCTTTACAAGAACAAAAAGATCCCATCAAAAATTTAATAAAAAAAGAATTAAATCTTAAAAATGAAGAAATCTGCGATTATGATTTGTTTCTTTATGCCTGTAACAAACCAACTTTTTTTGGTTTAAATGAAGAAATGATTTTGTCTCCTCGAATCGATGATTTAACCTGTACTTTTAGCGCTATTAAAAGTTTTATTAACGCTAAAGCAAAGAACAATATTAATATTTTTTGTACTTTTAATAGTGAAGAAATAGGATCCCTTACCAAAGAAGGCGCCGATTCATCCTTTCTTATGGATACCTTAAAAAGAATATGCGCTGATTTAGAACTAAACATTTCCAAAATAGTTAGTAATTCTATCATTTTAAGTGCTGATAATACCCATGCTACTCATCCCAATCATCCCAACAATAGTGATATAAACAATGAAGCATTTTTAAATGAAGGAATTGTTATTTCAAGAGATGATACCTCAACTACAGATAGTATTACCTCTTCTCTATTTAAAGAAATTTGTAAAAAAGCCAAAGTTCCATATCAAGAATATGTTACCAAAAATGATTTATCAAGTGGTAGCACTTTATCCGGAATTAACTTAAGACATGTTAGCATCGACTCTATCGATTTAGGCCTAGGGCAACTTGCCATGCATGGTGCCCGAGAAATCATTGGAGCAAAAGATTCCTATTATTTATATTTAGCTTTTAAAAAATTTTATGAAATCCAAATTCACAAAGAAAAAGATAGAATACAACTCTATTAAATTTCTATCTTTTTTTGTTTTCGTTATAATCATATTGAATAGATTGTAAGAAAGAAGAATAGTTAATTAAAACATTTTTGCATTGCTTTAAAAAAAGAAGCATACGTAAAGGACTAACATATTCATCTAGGTTATAAGGAGTTTGATATACAAAATCACTTATAGAATGCATCCAATAAATATTTTGTTTTTGTATCGCTCTAAATGGATTTAATAAATCAATATAAGTACCATCTTTATCTAGTAAGATCGTTTGATAACGCTTTACTTTTCCATTTTTATTATATTCATCAATTTTAGCAAAATAATAATTACTAATTGTATATTTTTTCAAATAAAAGTCCATTTTTCTTTTTCCTTTCGAGAATTCTATTATAAATCGAAAAATAAAAAATGCAATACCTTTATGTCAAATTTTTGAATAAAGACAAGATTATCGGCCAAATATTTTTTATAATTTTTAAATCATTCGGATCAAATTGATATTTTTTTAAAAGAGTCAAAAGATTTTTATGCATATCCTTTAAATCTATAGAATTTAATATTTCATAAAGAAAAGTAATTATTTTTTCCTTTTGACTATTAGAAAGTTTTTTTAAAATTGTATCCAAAGCTTGGTTTACCTTTACAGCTTCTTCATTTAAAGCAGGATCATATAAAAAATGATTTTGTTCTACACACCATGAAAAAGGATCATGTTCTAATAAACCAAATTGTTTACTTTTAACAATAATCGTTTTCATATCCTTATTTAAAAGATTGCCAATAATTCCGGTTTTAGGCAAATAAGTTATCATTTTTTCTTTTCGCATTTGATAAAGAGCACTTTTAACAATTTCGTCTAATAAACCTGGGCCATCAAAATTATAAATTTGTTTTATCTTATCAAAATTTTTACAATAAAGACTAGAATAAACGGCCATATTCCCTCCTTTAGAATGACCCCCAACATAAACATCTTTTAAAGTATTAGAAAGGATAAAATCTAAATATTTTTGTGCTTTTAATTGACTAGGAATTATTTTTTTATAACTTAAATTAAAATCTTCCTTCCAGCCTACTAAAGTATCATCGGTTCCCTTAAAGCCTACAAAAATTGTATTATTAGGCAACAAAAAAGTCATTCCAGCTATTTGCATTTCTTTTAATTCATCAATTTCATTAAAATATAAAGTAACGATTACATCTTTAAAACGTTTACTCTCACTAAGTTGGGCAAAAAACGCTTGCTTTTTAGAAGAAATAGTGCGATTTGCTTTTGAAAAACGTAAAAAAAGTTCATGAATGGTTACCTGTTCTTGATACGTTATTATATGATCCAAGTCTAAATACGTAAAAATACAAAAAATTAAACAATCAACCTCATTTAGCTTTTCTTGAAAAAAAGTAATATCGCCACGCCATTTTAAATAATCCATTATCGTATTCATAAAAACACAACCCTTTACTATAATAAATGCCAAAATTTGACAAAAGAATAAAAAAAAGTTAGTATTAATGCAAAAAGAGGGATTTTATGTTACGAAAAGAAATAAAAAAAGAGGCAAGAAAATCATTAAAAAGCAATTATTATCGAATAGTAGCGGTCTGCTTTTTTACAATGCTCATTTTAGGAACTATTTCTATTTTTAAATGTCGTATTGCCCTACCGCCCTTTACAATTCGTACACCTTTTCATTATTCTTATAATGCGGATATTTTAAAAGAAACCATATTGCGAATTTTCCATTTAAATTTTACATACTATAAGCCAACTAGAGGAATTCTTGCCAATATATTTAATAATATTACAGCATCTGGTAGTTTTATTTTTGGAACTTTAAATTCGGTAAACCAACTTGTTTTTCATGACCATTTATGGCGTAGTCTTATCATTTTACTTGGAGCACTTTTATCTTTTTTGTACTGGCTTTTAATTCGTAACGTTCTTATCGTTGGGGAAAAAAGATTTTTTTTAGAAAATAAAAAACATACCAAAACAAATTTTACGAGAATATTTTTTCCTTATCGAGTTCGAAAATTAAAAAATATTAGTTTAACGATGCTTTACAAAACAGTTTTAGAGTGGATTTCCTATTTAACGATTATTGGAGGATTTATCGTTCATTATTCTTATTATCTTGTTCCTTACCTTCTAGCTGAAAATCCTTATATAAAAGGAAAAGAAGCTTTAGAATTATCTAAAGAACTTATGAAAGGACATAAATGGGAACTTTTTAAGTTTGACCTTTCTTTTCTTGGATTTACATTATTAGATATTTGTACTTTACATTTTTTAGGGGTTTTATATGTAAAGCCTTATAGAGAGTGTTGTCTTGCTAATTATTATTTTGCTATTCGTAGCGAAGGAATAAAGAAAAAAATTCCGAATTATCAAATGCTTTGTGATCAAGAATTATTAAAAAGCGCCGAGCATTATCCAGATAATAAATACATTCACAAATTACCAAAACAAAAGAAATGGTTAAATACGGATTATAATAAAAAATATAGTTTGAGTTCTTATATTCTTATGTTTTTTACTGCATCAATTATTGGATGGATTTGGGAGGTAAGTCTAAACTTATTCCAATATGGTTTCTTCGCTAATCGTGGCACTCTTCATGGCCCATGGTTACATATTTATGGTTGGGGCTTGCTCCTTATCTTAATTTCCTTAAAAAAATTTCGAAAGCAACCCGTTTTAACCTTTGTCCTTGTTATGATTTTATGTGGAGCTCTTGAATATGGAACCGCTTGGTATTTAGAAACATTTAAACACGCTCGCTGGTGGGATTATGATGGATTCTTCTTAAACCTACATGGTCGAATTTGTTTAGAAGGGCTTCTTGCTTTTGGAATAGCTGGTATATTTTTTATTTATTATGGTGCACCTTTTCTAGATAGTTTATTTTTAAAAATACCCCAAAAAATAAAAATTGGTCTATGCCTTTTCTTAACAATCCTTTATATCTTTGACCTATCCTATTCTTCTAAACATCCCAATATGGGAGATGGGGTTGCAACGGGATTGCAAACAAAAAGTGTTATTCAAATTGAGTAACACTTTTATTATGAAAAACTTTCAAATTGACTACTGTAAAGTTTCTCATAAAAGCCTTTTTGTTTCATTAATTCTTCATGCGTTCCTGTTTCAATAATATTTCCCTCATTCATAACAAGAATTAAATCGGCATTTTTAATTGTACTTAAACGATGCGCAATAATAAAAGAGGTTCTATTTTTCATTAACTTATCCATTGCTTTACTTACCAACTCTTCCGTTCTGGTATCTACATTACTCGTTGCTTCATCTAAAATCAAAAAGGGAGCATGTTCTAGACTACCACGAGCGATTGTAAATAATTGCTTTTGGCCACCACTTACCATATCGTTATCACCAATTTTAGCATTTAGTCCTCCAGGTAAAGTTTTTATAAAATGATCAACCCCAACAACTTTACAAGCCTCCCAAATTTCTTCATCCAAAATATTTTCTTGATTAAAACGAATATTTTCTTTAATCGTTCCATCAAATAACCAAGTATCTTGCAAAACCATACAGAAAAGTTCATGGACATTTTCTCTTGTTAAATCGTGAATCGATACACCATCAATTAAAATATCTCCTTCGTTTATTTCATAAAATTTCATAAGTAAATTAACCATGGTTGTTTTTCCTGCTCCTGTTGGACCAACAATGGCAACTTTTTGACCCGGATATACCTTTGCACTAAAGTTATTAATAATGTTTCGATTTTCAGTATAACCGAATTGGACATTTTTAAATTCAATTTCTCCTTTTACTTTATTTTTATCTAAATATTTGGTTAAATGTTTTTCGCTCGAAAGTTCCTCTTCATCCAAAAATTCAAACACTCTTTCTCCAGCTGCCGCCGTTATTTGTAAAGAACTCATAGCTTGAGCTATTTGACTTAATGGATTTGTAAACAAACGAACATAAATAATAAAGGCAATAATAACACCAAAGGTAATAAGTCCTTTTTGAACGAGCAAAGCCCCTACTAAACAAACAGCAACATACCCTAAATTACCCACAAAATTCATAATTGGCATCATTAAACCAGATAAAAATTGACTCTTGCAATTGGCTTCAAACAATTGATCATTTAATTCATTAAAAGAAGAGATAACTTGATTAGATCCATTATAAGTTTTTATTATATTATGACCAGAATACATTTCTTCAATATAACCATTCATTTTTCCTAACTCTTCTTGACGTTTAGAAAAGTAGCGTTGGCTTCGGCTTAAGATAAGGCTCATAAAAACAAAACCAATTAAACTAGAAAATATCGCCGTAATAGCAAGAAGAGGACTTGTAGTAAACATCATAAATATAGAACCTAAAAATAACGTAATAGAGGTAACCAAAGTTGCCAAACTATTATTTAAGTTTTGGGCAATCATATCCACATCGTTTGTGACTCTTGATAAAACATCCCCTGTTTCATGCGTATCAAAGTATTTTAAAGGCAATAAATTAATTTTATCACTAATTCTTGTTCTTAATTTTTTAGCAAATTTATTCGAAATAGTAGTCATTGAAAAACTTTCAATATAATGAAATAATGCACTAATTAAATACAAACTGCCAACAAAGAAAGTAAGATTTTTGATTTCATTTAAAGGTATAGTTGGCTTAATAAGTTCATAGATAGATTTGGGCATCTCATCTAGTTTTTCTAGCATAGCATCCCCACTACTACTCTCTTTTAAAAGAGTAAATAGTTTTATTTGATCCTCTACCGTAATTTTAGTATTTTGTATTTCTATATCCTCTAAAAGATTGGTTAATAGGCTTGGAGACAATTTTGTTATTTGAGTTAAAATTATAGACTTGTCTTCCGCATTTTTTAATTCCGTGAATATTGAGGTAAGGGCCTCTTTTTCTTCTTCACTTACACTACTAGAATTCATAATATTAGATATTTTAGGCATCAATTTTTCTTCTTGAAAATTAGTTGCAACGCCACTGAAAATTTCGTTTAGCATTTCGGTTTTCGGAGCAATTCCAATGGTAATCTTATCGGTTAATTTGGATAATTGATTAGGAGTTACTAAAGCAATAATCGCACTAAAAATAGCAAGACAAATAGATAAGGAAAGCAAATATTTCCAAGGTTTCAAATTTTTTATCAAACGTTTCATAGAACCAGCAAAATCTTTTGATTTTACATTTTCTGTTGTTCGAACCATTCTAGGCATTTTCTAATTCCTCCTTTGAAAGTTGAGAAAGGGCAATCTCTTTATAAATAGGACATGTTTTTAAAAGTTCTTTATGGCTACCTATTCCTACCATTTGTCCATTATCCAATACTACAATCTTATCGGCATTTAAAATAGTTCCTATTCTTTGCGCTACAATAAGTATTGTTGCATCTTTCGTATATTTCTTTAACTCTTTTCTTAACGTTGCATCCGTCTTATAATCAAGAGCGGAAAAAGCATCATCAAAAATATAGATTTCAGGATGTCTTGCAATAGCACGTGCAATAGATAATCTTTGCTTTTGCCCTCCCGAAATATTCGTTCCTCCTCTAGAAATATGGGCATCATAAGTACCTTCCATTTTTTCAACAAATTCGGTTCCTTGAGCAATTTTTATAGCTTCTTTTGCATTTTTTAAAGAAACTTTTTCTTTACCATTATCCCCAAAACTTACATTGTCATATACACTACCAGTAAATAAAACTGCCTTTTGTGAAACATACCCAAGTTTGTTATTTAAAACATTGCTTTGATACTCTTTCACGTTTATTCCATCAATTAGTACCTCTCCATCCGTTGCATCATAAAACCTTGGAACTAAATTAATCAAAGTTGATTTACCACTACCAGTAGAACCTATAAAAGCAATCGTTTCTCCTTTATTTACTTTAAATGTAATATTTTTTAATAAGTATTCATCTGCATCAGGATATTTAAAAGAAACGTTTTTAAATTCTACTGTCCCAATTTCTTTCGTAGTACCTTTAAACTTTCCTTCCTTTATTGATTCTTCTGTCAATAAGACCTCATTAATACGTTTTGCGGAAATACTAGCACGAGGCAGAATCATAAAAATCATAGCAAGCATTAAGAAAGACGAAATAACTTGCATTCCATAACTTGAAAATACAACCATATTACTAAATAAAGTAATTTTGGTACTTATAAGGGCTTCTTCAATTAAATAAGCTCCGATAAAATAAATGCCTAAAGTAAGCCCATTCATAATAAGCATCATGATTGGTTGCATAATAGCAAAACATCTTTGATTAAAAAGTTGCATATTTGTTAAATCACTATTTGTTTTTTCAAAACGACTCTTTTGGAAATTTTCAGCATTGAAGGCACGAATAACTCGAATACCAGTTAAATTTTCTCGAGTAACCCCATTTATTTTATCAATTAATTTTTGTACTCGTGCAAATCTTGGAATTACAATAATCATTAAAATACCAATGGTTGTTAATAAAACAAGAACACACACTCCTGTTAAAATACTCCATTCCAATCCTTTATTGATAATCTTAAAAATAGCCCATACTGCCATAATCGGTGCTTTTACAATCATTTGTAATCCCAAAGAAAGTAACATTTCAACTTGTGTAATATCATTTGTTGTTCTCGTAATTAAACTACTCGTTGAAAATTCTTTTATTTCTTTGGTACTAAACTTTAACACTTTGGTAAATATCTTATTTCGTAAAGTTTTAGAAAAATTAGAAGCAAGATGGGTAGCAAAATACCCGACTATAACAGCAGAAATAAGGCTTCCTAAAGCACAAAGGATCATATACCCACCATTGATTAAAATATCTTTTATAGGACTACCCTCTGTTTCTACTAAACGAGTTATGTTACTCATATAATCTGGCATTCTTAATTCAATCCAAACTTGAAAAACAATAAGCGTAATACAAATTAAAATATACGCTATATCTTTCTTTGTAAAATTTTTAAATAACTTTAGCATATTTTACATCCTTTCTAAATTTTGTAATATTTTGTTTAAAGAGGCAAGTAAAAGTTTTTGCTCTTCTACACTTAACCCTTGCATTAATCGGACATCTGTTTCTTTTCGATCTTTTTTTATTTGATCAATAAGTTTTTTTGATTTCTCCGTTAAAGTAATTACTTTCCTACGAGTATCCGAATTAGAGGAATTTCTTTTAATCAGCTCATTTTTCTCCATCGTATCTAAAATAGTAGAGAGGGTCGATTTATTACACGAAACAAATTGCTCAATATCCTTTTGGCATAACTCTTTGTTGTGATGCGCAATCCCTAAAATAATTGTCCCTTGTATTGGTGTAATACAAATTCCTAATTCTTTATTATGTTTTTTTATTACTTTAAATAAAGCAAGGTTTATATCTTTTAACACTTTACTAAATTCACTTTGCATTATTTTTCACCCTTTTAGTTCGTAGGCGAACCATTAACATTTTATAGCAAAGTAAATAAAAATACAAGTAGTTTTTTTGCCTACTTTTATACTATATGTTAAAAAGAAAAAAAGGTGTTGAAATAAACTAAAAAACGCAGATTTTAAACTGCGCTTTTTTGAAAAATAATCGTTAAGATCCTAAATATTCTATAAAAAGAGTAACAGTAGAATTAGCAAAATAGGAATTGGTATTTATATCATTTATAAAAGGCGTGATCAAATAAAGGGGGTACATGTTTAAGTTTGCTAATTCATAAGGTGCATTTGTATCATTAATGGAAACAATTCCCGTGGCTGTTACATGTTCTTGTTCTTCATTATAAATCCACTTGCTTACACCAACATAGACATTATCACTACCGACTTTACGAAATCCAACCGAAATGAAATCCGTTGTTTCATTAAAAGGATCTACACATGGAGCATAACCATTAACGGCGAATGAAATGTGGTAATAACCTACTTTATTAAATTTAATGGTATTGTTTTCTAAAGTAATTATCGAATCGGTATCAATTTCTTTTCGGTTTAAAGGTAGACTGGCATTAGGTAAAACAGCAAGACCATCTTTAGGATAAGCTTGGTTAAAAGATACAACATAGGCAGCACCAATTTTTTCTGGTCCAGTGGGTCCGGTAGGTCCAGTTGGCCCTATATCCCCAGTTGCTCCTTGTATTCCAGGCACACCTTGTGGTCCAATAGGTCCAGTTGGTCCTTCTGTTCCTGGTAAACCTTGTGGTCCACGTATAACACCAACATTTCTCCAAGAATCATCACTGGCACTCCAGACATATAAGTTATCTCCAACTAAATAGCCATCCCCAACCTCACCAGTAGGATGGGCATTGTTTAGCGCATCTTCATCTGGATAATATCCCAAAATCGTAACACTTGTTCCACTTGGACCAGTTGGTCCTGTTGGACCCATCATACCTTGTTCTCCTCTTGGTATAGCAAATTCTAATATATGCGTATCACCCTCTTGTACATCCACAATGGAAGCACTACCATTATCAACAGTACTCACATTCCCTAAAAGAATGGTTTGACTTGGTCCCATCGGTCCAGTGCTTCCCGTTGGTCCTGTGGGTCCGGTAGGTCCTATTTCTCCAAAGGGTCCTTCTACACCACTAGGGCCAGTGGGACCAGTAGGACCAGGAATAGAACGCATCGAACAACAAGAGGTCATACAACAATTTTCACGGGCTTTCTTTACATAATTATAAGCATTCTGATATTCCTTACTTTGCACGTTTGTTTCTCCTTTCTTAATACTATCTTATGTAGGAATTATCTTTTTGCTTGTATTTATGTCACACAAATAAAAAAATAACATATATATGCGAAATTTTTTTAAAAGTCCCATATGAATATGTTATTTTATCTTTGTTTCATTTCTAAAATTTTTTTATGAATTGGTAAAATATCGATTTTTATATCTTTATATAACTTACCATAAGAATAAGCCATAGCATAAATTTCATCTTCCATGACACTCGTTAACCAAGGATGCATATTAACAAGATTTAAAAGATCCTTTTGTTCTTCTATACTATAAAATTTATCCCCTTCTAAAACACTTTCTAAACCATTTCGTAAAGCGGCATCCAAAAAAATATCTTGAATACTTTTCCCCTTTAACAATTGCTCATTATATAAAGCTGTTCTTTCTAAAAAACTTTTTAATTTTGCCATTTCATTTTTATAAGTTTCAATTTCCACCACATAACCTCCTAACCTATTTATAAAAAGTAAAAACAAACTGGTATCCCCGGACAGATTCGAACTGTCCTTTAAGCCTTAGGAGGGCCTTGTTTTATCCAAATAAACTACGGGGACATAAAGAGCATTTTAGATATCTAAAACGCTAGTCTATAGAAATAAGTTCATATTCACGTGAACCTATATTTTGTTCTGAAGCACTTTGTAGGGTTAAAAGACCATTTCGAGACTCAATTCTTTCAATTAAATGATCTTTTCCAGGATCCGTGGAATTATAAACGAAATCAATGCAAGCTTGATCAAGAGCAAGCGGATCGGTTGAAGCAAGAATTCCAATATCTTTCATACATGGATCTTCTGCAACATGACAACAATCACAATCAACAGACATATTGACCATTGCATTAATATAAACAATTTTTCCTTTATAAAAATCCGTAATAGTTTTAGCAGCGTCTGCCATTGCCTTTAAAAAAGAATCATGATCACCATTCATAATTTCACCAAAAGATGCATTTTCATTTCCTCCAGAATGAATATAACCTTTTCCTTTACTTGAGGCAAGCCCAATCGATAAATTTTTAATCGCACCGCCAAAGCCACCCATAGGATGTCCTTTAAAATGACTGATCATCAACATTGAATCATAATTTTTCATATGAGAACCAACAAAGTTCTTTTTAATAACCGCACCATTTGGATTTTCTAAAACATCAGATCCTTCACTATCTAGTATATCTACGGTAAAATACTTACTCCAACCATGTTTTTCCATCAAGGCTGCATGCTTTTTTGTAGTATTTCTTTCTCCTTCATATGCTGTATTACACTCTACTACTGTACCATTTACATGCTTAATAATTTCTTCCACAAATTCTGGTTTCAAATAATTTTGGTTTCCTTCTTCCCCAGAATGCAATTTTACTGAAACGTTACCAGGTAAAGATAGTCCTACTTTTTCGTATAATTTTACTAAAGCACTTGGACTAATTTCACTAGTAAAATAAACTTTTGATTTTTCCATTATTATCAAATCCTTTCTTCTTTTATTTTAACAAATGGTGCGTTTAAAGTCTATTCTTTTTAAAGAAAAAAATGATTACCAACAATAATCATTTTTAATTTATTTATGTAAAGTTAACATATTAAAGATAAATAAAAAATAAACACCTAATTTCATTCCCACTTTGTATCTTTGTTGCTCATAGATGGCAACGACCTTATCTACAAGAGTAATACAAAAACTTTCCTTATATTTAGGTAACACTCCCCCAAGAGGGAACATATGAGATAAAATCATATTCTTTTGTAAATCACTTAAATTGTAATACTTTGTAGCATTTAAATAAGCTACTTTAGGATGTTCTCCTAAATTTTTTATTGGGCCATTTTCTTCCAATTGATAATTAAAAAAGAAATCGTGGAGTAAAGCAGCCCTTGTAGCTTCCTTATAATTCATATGTAATTTTTTAGTAATTTTATATACCCCTTTAGCAACACGTAAAGAATGCCCATAACGAGTAATTCCATGATGGAGTTCACTATCTAGCTCTCTAAAATTAGCATTATTTACTATATCTTTTACAATAAGGTCAAATTCATTCATAAATAATTTTCACCCTCAAACTAGTCCATTATAACATACTTATAAAGAAAATATCAATTAAATTTATAAATCTTCTTCGCTATCTTGTAGCCATTTAGCGTGATAAAATTTCCCACTTTCGTAGGTATATACGTAAGCCCAGCCAAAGATTTATATCGAAGTATATGATACAAAGTTGGATTTAATTCTTTTACATAATTCCATAATTCTTTTCTTTGCTCTTGCGCTTTTTTATTTTTTTTCATTAATAAATAAACATCACTAATAACCATCATCATCGATAACATTTGCAATAAATATTTATACAATTTTATAGAATTTTTTTTGATACTCTCTAAATCCATACAAGAAAGCATAATTTTTGTTACTTTTATTTGTTGATCCACTCTTGTAATCATTACTTTTTCATTAACCGATTGATCCCCACGTCCAATAAAATAATGATAAAGATTCAAATTATAATAACATATGGTTTCTACATAAGATAAAGGTGCAAAAGCGACAATGTTATCAACATAAAAAGTATGCTCTGGTAATTTTAAATGACTATCCTTTAAAACACTTGTCTTATAAACTAATGCATGCATAATCAAATATTGACTTTTTTTAAATGATTTTATATCATTCCATGTACACAACTTATTAACAGGAAATACATTTTGATAAGACATCACTTTTTGCTCTTGATCATAGATATGATCATAAATATAATTGCAAACAATTAAATCCGGTCTTTGCTTTTCACCCTTTAAATTTTTAATCAATTTTTTTAAAGCCTCTGAATCTAACCAATCATCACTATCCACAACTTTAAAATACTCTCCACTAGCCAACTCCAAACCTTTATTAACTCCACTACCATGTCCGCCATTTTCTTTATGCACAGCTTTTACAATCGAAGGATATTTTTTAGCATAAGCATTGGCAATCCTTTTAGTATTGTCTGTAGATCCATCATTAACAATGATAATTTCTACATCTTCCCCTCCTACTAGTAAGGAATCAATACAACGATTTAAATAACTTTCCGAATTATAACTTGGAACAACAAATGTAATTAATTTTTTAACTTTTTTCATCTCTTTACCTACTTCTTATTTTATTTTAACATATTTTTAACTAATTCGATAGTGTCCTAGAATCTCATAGTGTTCCAAGACATCCTCTTCATATTGAATTTGATAAGGACTATTATGATGAATTAAATAAGGAATTTTTCTAGAATTTCTTTTATCAGAGACAACTCCAATATGATTTTTAAAAACGACAATATCTCCTCCTTGGAAGCTTTCTACGTCCCGTAAATCGTTTGTTAAGGAAATGCTTTTTCTTTGTAAATATACACTTAAATTTCTTACTCTTCGAAAATCAATATTTTTATCTATTTTTTCAATACCATAAAGTTCTCTATTCTCTTTTATATCTTCATACATTAAATTCATAATATCATAGCCAGCACTTAAAAATCCTTCGATTACCACATCTGTACAAACGCCATAAATATCTGTGCTATAACCAGTTTCATAATATTTACTTTTGTATTTTGGTTTTGTCTTTATATAGCGCTTTACACCCTCTAAAAAATCCGTTTGATCATCAATTCCATCCATATCTTTATCGACACTACTTTTATAACTTTCTATATGAAAGGAAGCATTATCATATTTTTTATGCAACACAGAAAATGAGAGAATAACTAAAAGAAAAAGAATACAACTCATAATTACTTTTTTCATTTTTATCACTAATAATAGTATAGCAGAACAAAAGTAAAACAAACAAATTAAAATTTTTCGAGTCTGTAAATAAATCTGTGTAAATAAAAAATCTTTCCATGATAAAATAAAAGAAATGGAGAGATTTTTATTATG
>CANRPZ010000020.1 GCA_947632625.1 uncultured Bacilli bacterium
GGTAATGAAATGATGAAAAAGGTAAATGAAAAAGTAGAGGATTATGAGAAAGCGTTAGATGCTTATTTATTCTATGACAAGAAAGCAATAGATGAAGCGGGAATTCGAGAGTTGTATAGACAAGACTTTAATAGAGAAATAGCGAAGAAGATGTTAGAAGAAAAAATTGATATTAATGTAATTTCTAAATGTACGGGATTAACATTAGACGAAATAGAAGACATTAAGAAAGAAGAAAAGTAATATAGAATAGTTTTTAAAGTAGATATTTCTAATGTATCTATTTTTCTTTTGCTTAAAACAAAGCTTTTTATAAAAAAGTTGACTTGGGGGGGGGGGTTAAATGTTATACTATTTACTGAAATGTAGTTGATAAATTATGAACGGGAACTCTTTATCCATTTATAGAAATGAAATTAAATATTTAATTTCAAACGAAATAGCAAACGGGATACAAAATAGAATTGGAATTATTTTAAAAAAAGACATAAATTCTAATGCTAAAGGTTATATAGTTAGAAGCCTTTACTTTGATACTATTAATGATTTAGATTTTAATTCAAAGATGTCTGGAATAGAGATAAGAAAAAAAATTAGAATAAGGGTTTATGATTTTAAAAGTAAAAATTGTAAATTAGAAATGAAACAAAAATTTGGAGAATTACAACATAAAATAAGTTTGTGGATAACAAAAGAGGATGCTTTAGAACTTATAAAAATGCATTACTTTATTTTAAAAAAATACTTTGATAATCCAGTAGCAATAAGTATTTATACAACTATGATACAAGGATGTTATCGTCCAGTTGTTATGGTTGAATACGATAGAATTGCTTATACATCTCCTATAAATAATACAAGAATAACATTTGATATGAACATTAGAAGCTCTGAAAGTAATTTTGATTTATTTTCAGATAATATACAGTTTAGTTATGTAATGATGAATCAAGTGGTTTTGGAAACGAAATATAATATAAAATTACTTAATACTATTCAAAATATTTTAGCTTGTTTTCATCTAACAAAAGTATCTACTAGTAAATATTGTATATCAAGAAATATTTTTCAAAATTTTAATTATTAAGAGGTGAAAGTTATGACAAAAGAAGAATTATTTAACTATTTTTATACAAATAACGCTAATTTAAATGGACAAGCTATTATAATGATAATGCTTGCGGCTTTAGCTGTTTCTATAATTATCTTTTTAACTTATTGGTCAACAAATAAATGGAGTGGAGCACTATATAATGCCAAATTTAATTTAAATTTAATTATTGTTAATTTAATTTCAGTAGTAATTATGTTAATGATTAGCAGCAATATTGTTATTTCTTTAGGGATGGTTGGTGCATTATCCATAGTACGTTTTAGAACGGCTATTAAAGATAGTAGAGATACTGTATTTATCTTTTGGGCAATTACAGAAGGCTTATGTGTGGGATCTTTAAATTATAGGTTGGCAATATTTACAACTTTATTTATTTCTATAACTATAATACTTTTCTGTTACTTTCCTAAAATACATTGTAAATATTTGCTAGTAGTAACTGGCGATTCTGACGTAGATATAAATAAATTAATTGAAACCATAAAACCTTTTATAAAAAATTATAAATTAAGAACAATGAATAAAGCTCAAAATTTTACTGAACTTATAATTGAAATAAAAACAAAAGGAGAAATAAACCCATTAATAAGTGATAAAGTTTTAAAAGTTAAAGGAATAGAAACAATTAATTGGGTATCTGAATCAAATGAAACACTTGGTTAAAATGGAAAAACAAAAATTAGTTCATATATTTTTAATATTGCTATTTTTAGTAATATGTTTTTTATATGTCTTAAAAATGTTTTATCAACCAAAAGAATATTTAGATATTTTAGGGGATAATGTTTTAAAAGTTGATTTATCAAGTGGGTTTTATGATAATTCAATTCAAATTCATGTTACAAAAGATATTAATGTTCCAATTGTTAGTAAAATTTTTTATACATTGAATGGTAATGATCCAACAATGGCAAGTGCACAATATGATAAATATATAGAATTAGATGTTCCAACGGAAGATATGCAAGTATATCCATTAAAGTTAATTACTTGCTATCATAATACTTGTAGTAACGTAATTGAGAAAACTTATATATTAGGTAAAGATGTCAAAAATAGATTTGATTTGGACGTCATTAGTATAACAAGCGATAGTAAAAATTTATATGATTATTATACTGGAATTTTTGTGCCTGGAGTAACATATGATGAAAATCCAGATTTACAAAATATACGATATGGTAATTATAATCTGAGGGGAGACGACTGGGTACGTGATGCTAATTTGGTTATGTTTAACTCTATGGGCGAGTTATTATTAGAACAGGATATTGGATTAGCTGTTTCAGGAGGTTCTTCATCTGCTGATTCAATAAAATCTTTAAAATTAGTTTCAGGTGATAATTATAGTATAAATAAATTAAATCTAAATTTATACGAAACGGGAGATTTTTCTAAAAATTCTTTAGTTTCAAAATATAATAGTTTAAGAATTAGGTCAGGAAGCCAAGATAAATTTAATACCAATATTCGCTCTAGCATAGCAAGTCGTTTATGTAATCAAAGCAATTTTGATGGCTGTACTACTACCAAAAGAATTGTTGTTTATTTAAATGGTGAATTTTATGGTGTATTTGACATGCAACAAAATTATTCTCATAGTTTTATAAAAAATAAGTATTTATTAGAAGATTCTTCTAAAATTGAAACTCAAAAGGGAATTGAAAGTTATTTAAAATTTAATAATGAAGCTGATTATTATTTTAATACCGATTTAAATGATAAAAATAATCGATTTGAATTAGAAAAATATGTAGACATGGATAATTATTTATTATACTTTGCTATTCAGATTTTATTAAATAATACTGATTGGCCAGGCAATAATTTTGAAATGTGGCGATATCTTGGGGATTATGATTTAAATAATCCATTTTCTGATGGACGTTATCGCTTTCTTATTTATGATACAGATATGACATACTTTGGTATTGAAAATAACACGCATTTTTCAGAAGATACTTTTGAAATATTAATGGAACAAAAATATGGTGTAAAAAGCTCTTTTACTAATGTAATAAAATCCACATATTATCGAGATAAATTTGTTACAATTGTATTAGATTTATTAAATACAACATTTAACTTTAACAATATTAATACTATTATAGATGAAGAATATGAAAAAATAAAAAGTGAGAATATAAAGCAATACTCTAGTAATCAAAATAAGAAATATGGAAATTACATTAACCTAATGAAAGATGAAGCAAAAATAAGAGAAAGTGAAGTATTTAATAGTTTTCAGAAATACTTTAAATTAGATATTAAATATAATTTAGAAATACAAAATACGTCAGGAATGGAAATCGTATGGAATAATATGCAACTATATGAAAATGAAACGTATAATAATGAATATTATTGTGATACAGAAATTAGTTTTAATGTCAAAGAATATCCAGGGTACTATTTTGAATATTGGCTTGTAAATGGGACAAAAATTTATGATAAAGAATTAAAGATAAATAATAGTTTAATTAAAAATAATAAAGTAAAAATATCTGCTGTATCTAAAAAAAATGATTTGCCATTAATTATTAGTGAAATCTCTGCTAAAGATTATGATGATTGGATTAAAGTTACAAATATTAGTGATCAAATAATTAACTTAACTAATTATTATCTTTCTGATAATTATGAAAATTTAACAAGATATAATTTACCTGACGCAGAGTTAAAACCTCAAGAATCAATATATATTAATGGGGCAAAAAATTACGACAAAATAGGAAATTATATTTGCAATTTTAATTTAAAAGCAAAAGAAACTGTGTATTTAACGCGTAATAGCGAAATAATTGATAAAATGTATGTACCAAAAATGAATGAAAATGAATCGTATGGTAGATATAATAATAGTAATAGTTTCTATTATTTTTATAATTATAATAATGAAAGAAAAAAATAATAAAAAAAGAAGCTATAATTAATATTGTTATAGTTCTTTTTAAATTTTAATGTTTAGTAAATTGTCATAAACGCTTTCTATATTTTCCTTTTGCATAATTGGTAGGTATTTTTCCATTGTAGTTTTGTATGCATTTTCTCCAATAGATTCTCTGAAATCTTTATTTAAATAAAGTTTTTTTAAATTAGTGTACCATTCTCCGGGTTCACAAAAAATACCATTTTTACCATCTTCGATAAAAGAATCATAAAGTTTAGTTTTAGTAATACAAGAAGGAATTTTTAAAATACTGGCCTCAAAATACTTTAGTTCTGATTTAGATTCATTAAAATCATTATGATTAAGTGGAATAATATTAACATCTACGCTACCAATTTCATATGGTAATTGTTGATAGGGAACTAGGTTGATTAAAATTACTCTTCCCATGCTCCAATATTCTCGTAATTTTCCGGTTAATTCCATAAAACCAACTATTTTTAAATAAATATTATTATAGGTATCTAGTAGTCGTATAAGATCATTTTCTACTGAATGGAAATCTCCTTTGTGAGATGGAGAACCACTAAAATATCCTATAATAAATTTTGATTTGTCGTACTTTCTTTTTACTAAAATGTAATCATTTTCTAGCATTTGTTCATTGTTGAGAAAATTAGGAATAACAAATGTTGGTTTATTAAAATCTTGTTTTAATTTTTTTTGCAAAAAAGGAGTAGTCGTAATAAATGCATCACATTTATTAGCAACTAATTCATAAGCTCCAGCAATTGATAAATAAAGTGAAATATTTTCTGTACAAAAATTTTGGCATATGTTATTAATAAACATAGGGATATAATCTATTTTATATAGTAGATCATCCATGTCATACACTATTTTAATATTATTATATTTTGCAAGATAAATTAAGTTTTCAACATCTTTCGTCCAACTTGTTCTTTGAAATATAATTAAATCAATTAATTTTATATGTTTTAATATAAGTGGGATTTCACTACATAAAAAATAGGAAATATCATAATTTTTACTATTATATAAAGCTTCAGTAAAATTATAGCAGCGATATCTAAATGTAGTGTTGTCGAATTCATTTTTAAAATATATTATTTTCTTTTTTTGCCCTTTTTTTAAAAAAATTTGGTATCTTTCAGAGAAAGAAGGAACTTTTAGAGGCATTTGAAATTCTTTTTTACATTCAATTTTAAACATTGTCATCATCCTTTAAAAATTTATTCATATGACTGAGTACATCTTTAAAAGCATTATCCCATGTTCCAATAGTATGTGAATTCATAAAATTTTTCTTTCTTTGTTCAGAATTCTTAACTAAAAGTGTTCCTTTTTCTAAAGCATTTAACATTGCTTCTTTTTTTAATTCCGCAGTAATTATATTTTCAGAATAATTATTTAAATTCTTTTTATTTGCATATTTATTGGTAACGCATACTGCTCCGGCAGTAGTTGTATCTAAAGGTGGGTAACTAGGGTGTGGAGTATAAATCATGCTATAGCATAGGTCTACTTTAGAAACAAAATCACAGTATTCTTTCCAATTCATTACTCCTAATTCTCTTATTTCTACATTGGTATCAAAGATAAAGCTAGGTGCTTTTTTATCACCTGCAGTATAAACTATCCATTCATCAGGATTTAATTTTCCAGTGGTAAATGCATCATTTAAAACTTCTAATCCAAAATAGAAAATATTTCTTTGATGAGAAGGTCTAGCATAATAAAATAAATTATATTTTTCTTTTTTGGCAAAACTATTTTTACTTGGTTTTAATAGCTTGTTTGAAAAAACAGGTTCGAAATAAATACCATTATTTTTAACATTTTCATAACCATTTTGTGAAAGATAGTCAAAAAGCAATTTAGAGTTAACAATAGGTATTAAACGATTATCAGTTAGTGTATTATAACAACGTAAATGATAATCTCCATGGTCATAAAAGAAGGTTTCTACCTCTTGCATAATATAGAATACTTTTCCGGTTATTGTTGGGGTATTTAAAACTGCATCAGCATTTGACCACATTGTACATAAAAAATGATCTTTTTCAGAAATTTCTAAATATTGTTGTAAATCAGTAGCAAAAAATTCTACTTTTTTTGGTTTTTTTAATTCAAATAAATCAAGAAATTCATAAAAAATATTTTCTTCTGGATTTTGGGCAATAATTCTTAAATCATAATCATACTTATTTACAAATTCTATAGCTAAAATTAGTGCAGTGGCTTTACCTCCAAAAAAACAGCCTTTATCAAATCCATTAAAAACAATATTTAAACGAGTTTTTTCAATTTTTGTGGGTATTGTATTAAAAGGTATACTTTCATTAAAATGTGCATTTAGTATGTCTTTTACAGTTCTTTTAAATTTAGTTTTAGGACCAATAATTCTACTATCATATTGTCCATATTTCATATAATGTAAAATTGGATTAATATCAATTTTAAAAGCAGGATTTGCATTAATATATAAGTTATTATCAAATTCTGAACTTGGATTTCTGCCTTCTTTCCAACCAAAGTAATAATAATGATTTACTGGAATCATTCCAGTATTTAATATTTCTGGGTAATTTGTTACATAAAATTTTTCATCAAAATAGTTGCTTTTTTTAATAATATTAATATTATGAACATCTTTTATTTTTTTTATAACTCTTTTTATCATGTTACTGCTCCATTTCTAAAATTATTATATTATAGAAAAAAATTTATAGCAAGTTTATATGTAGAATTTTTGTTAATTTAAGTTAATAAAAAATTACTTATATTTTATTTTTTTAATAAGTAATTTTTTGCTTCTTATTTCTTTTTTGTTAACATATTTCTTATATCTCTTAAAGGCTTGGTTATTTTCCAACTTGTACTAGTCAATATTTTATATAATTCTTGTCGCAAAAGGTTTGATTCTAATTGAGCTTTCTCTAAATCTTGTTTTGTTTGTTCTAATTTTAAAATATTATCTTTTAAATCGTTAGTTAGTTGTTCAAGTTGATTTTCTAAATTTTTTATTTGTGCTTGACATGAATTTAATTGAATTTCATAGTTATCCGATTTTAGTTCAAAATTATGTATTTCATTTTCTTGAACATGAATTTTTTCTAAAAAAGCATTTCTTTCACTTATTTGTTTTTCTATTTGATCATAGTAATTTTTTTCATGAAAAACTAAATTTTTATTTTTAGAAGAATTTTCAATTTCATAAATATATTGTAAAGTACATAACTCATTATCATCATTTAAAAGCTTATAAAGATTTGGATATTGACTTGCATAAGGGGGGACAACAGTAGTTTTAAATATATTTTTAACATGAAGATTTGTTTTATAAGTTAAATTTAAATTTTGTATCATTTCAATAAAAGATGTTTTTGTAAAAAATCTTATATGAGTATTATCTAATAATCCAGTTGTATTGTAATTAAACTTTCGATTAATTAAATTTTTGCTTATATCCATATGTGCAATATTAGGAATACTAACTAAAATACAACCATTTCTTTTTAATTTTTTTGAAAATTCATAAAGAACAGCGGCTGGATTAATTAAATGTTCCAAAATGTCCGCAAAAATAATATAATCGAATTTTAGATGACTTTTAAAAAAACTTTTGTATTCATCATTTTGTTTGTTCGTAACAGAAAAATTGTAAATTTGTTCATAACATAATTTTTTTTCTGCCATTTTAATTGCTTCTTCATCTATTTCAATACCATATACTTTACAATGCTTTTCTTTTTTTAAAAGTTCCCCTATATAACCTACAGAACATCCAACATCTAAACAAACAGAATTTGATTTTACTTGATTAGCAAGTATTGCGTGACTATCATTTTTATCATTGATATCAATTGTAATTAGTTCATTGTAATACTTATTACTTTTATTTTTAAGTGCCAGTTGGTTATTTTTAGCATTTCCTAAATCGAACATTTCATCTCCACCTTTACTATAAACTTATTAATATTTTGCTATGATAAACTTTTAAATATGTAATAATTTATTCTTTTTTTAATTTTTACTAATCTATAATTATTAATTATTATAAAGATTTGTTTATAATATGATAAATATAGCTCCAATAAATATTAGCGTAGTTCCTAATATTTTTTTACTTGTCAATTTTTCTTTTAATACTATTTTTGAAATAACCATAGTCCAGACGTATGTTAAAGATGTTAATGGTAAAACTGTGGAATAGTTTAAATATTTTAATATAACAATATTTAATATAGCAGATAATAAATATAAGAAAGCACCAATATAAAGATTTTTATTTTTCAAAAGGGAAATTATGGAATCATAATTAGATGCTTTTTTTAAAAATAATGACGCTATAGATCCAATAAAAGTCATTATAATTAAAACGATATACATAATTTGTATCATTCGTCACCACATCCTATTAAAAATACTCCTAAAAATACAACGAGAATTCCAGTTAATTTAAAAATAGTAAATTGTTCGTGTAGTATAGTAGATGCAAAAACAATTGTAAAAATATAATTTGCACTTAACATAGGCTGTAAGACAGATAAACTTCCAAATTTATATGCATAAAGCATAACTAAGGCCCCAAAACCATAGCTAATAAATCCGAAAAGTAAATAAATCAAGTTTCCATTAGCACTTAATTTCCACAATAATTGACCAATACATACCATTAAAGAGGAACAAAGCATTAAGCAAATTCCTTTTTTATTTTTTTTCAATGAATTTAACATATACACTCCTTAATTTATTTTATCAATTGATTCAATTAAATATTTTTTATTTTTAAATATTATATTTATAATTAAAGATAAGTATTTTAAAATAATAGCAAATAATCCAAATATTCCAAAAAAGCCAAAGGATAAAAATAACATTGTTGTTGTCCAACCAGCAATTGGATTGCTACCAATAAATACGATTATAGTATAAATACTAACAATTAACGTAATTGCCATCATTAAAAAAGACAAAAAAATTGAAATTCTAAAACCAATATCTGTAAATAAAAGTAGAGCATCCGTTGCAGTTTTTTCTCTATCTTTTCTTTGATTTTTATTCATTAATTCTTTATTAGTAATATTTGCTTTATAGGTAATTGTTTTAACTTTTAATCCACAATTAGCGTATATAGCTTTTCGGTAAGGGATACTTTTGTTAATAGAATTGATGCGATTAATTGCTCTTCTAGATAAAATTCTAAAAGTTTCAGTATTAATATTGTATTGAGTGTTTGCAAATTTATTAAAAATGAAATAAAACAATTTTGAAGATAAATATTTTGATTTTTTTGGAGCTGCGTTTACTATGTCATAACCTTCTAATGAATCCTCATAAATTTTAAAGATTGCTTTTAAATCGTAATCAATCATAGTGGAGTCAAATTCATAGACAAAATCGCCGATAGATAGATCAACTCCGGCATTCATAGAAAGTTCTCTACCTTGATAATAACTCATGTTAATAATGGTTATATTTCCATGTGTTTTATTTGCCATTTTTTTAATGATAGCTACTGAATTATCAGTAGAAGCGTCATTTACACAAATAATTTCAAATTTTAAAAATTTTTGTTCTAATATTTTTATTATTTGATTTAAAAAATTTTCAATATTTTTTTCACAATTATTAACGTAAACAACTGCAGAAATAAAGTTTTTTTCTTTCATATTACAACACCTCATCTAAATCATATACCGTATTTATTTTACCAGATAAAACACTAATAAACGTTGGATTTTTAGTAAAAGTTTTAATAACGGTTGGACGCGAATCATCAATTTCGGATGCCATTAAAATAGGCTTAATTGAGAAAAGTGATTTTTCATATTTGATTTTGAAATCATCCTTTAAATATTTTTTAGCTAAATTATACATGTAAGGCCAAGCACTTTCTGGTTTTGCAATGCATTTATTACAATTTCCTAAATTTTTAGAATTACAATAGCCATTGCTTTTGTTTTGACAAGCAAAACTTGGTAATTCATCATAACAAGTTTTATGTGGTGTAAAAGTTACAGATGTTAAACTATGATAACCAGTTTTCCCAAAAGGCATAATAGAGAAGAAGGGACCATCCATTACCGTAATACCAACATTTTTTAATTCTTCTGAAACACTACATAAGATAATTTCACATAATTCGTATTTAATTTTAAATTTTTCTAATCCAAGTTTATCTAAAATTTGATTAACACTCGCATAAGTGGTATTTAGTAAAAATCCAGTTTGATATTTCTTTTTATCTTCCGTAGTAATTTCATATAATTTATCTATTTGTTCGATAGTATCAATTGTTACATTATACAAAATTTGAACATTTTTAAAATTACTAATTTCTTTTAAAAAATAATCTCTTAATATCATAGCATCATATGTATATTCTTTTGTTAAAAATGCACCATCACACATGCCTTCTTTAAAATATTTGGTTGTTGCAATTTCATCGCATTGAATATTTGCATCCTTACAAAACTTTTTAAATTGTTTAGCATCTGTCCAAGAAAAATCCGTTGATGTAGCATAAACTTGATCAAAATCTTTTAATACAGAAAAATCATAGTCCTTATTAAATCTTTCAAAATAGCCAGCCGATTTTATAGCAGTAGAGTAGGAACGGGGGTAATGATAGCCCATATGAACTCTTGCTTGATTAACATAAGTGGCTCTAGAAAAGGCTTCAGTATCTTTTTCTAAGACAAGTACATTTTCACCTTTTTTTCCACAATATAGGGCAGAGTATAAACCATATATTCCTGCTCCAATAATAATTTTATCGTATTTCATATTTATTCATCCTTTACATCATATTTTCCAAACATATTTCGAAATAAGATTTTAATAAGTTCAAAGTTTCCTTTAAAAAAACTAATTTTTGTGGGAGTTTTTCCATTTTTAGGATATTCTCTTGTTACAGGTATTTCACAAACTTTCATTCCGAGTTGTGATGCTTTTACGGATAAAAAAGCAAGAAGTTCATAACTTACAAATATTTCTCGAAAAGGATTTACTTTTGGATGTTCTAAATATTTTTTAGAATAGGCTCTATAAGCATTAGTAGTATCCGTAAATCTTTTTTTGGCAGTTAAGGAAATAATGGGGGCATGAATTAGTTTAACAGATATTAATCGAATAAAAGGGGTATTAATGGCTTTTCCTCCTTTAATAAATCTAGAACCCTGTACAAAATCGTAGCCTTCTTCTAGTTTTTTAATAAATCTTGGAATATCTTCTATACTGTCTTTATTATTTCCATCTATAGTTATTATACCTTTGTAACCTCTTTTTAAACACCACCAAAATCCCATGCGTAGTTGTGTTCCTTGTTTTCCTGAACTTAATTTTGTTAAAACGGTATTTACCTGTAGTTCTTCCATTAATTTATCATTTAAACTATTATCAGTAGAGCCACCATCACAAATAATAATATCTACATATTCGTTTATTTTAGCTTTAAGTGCTCTTGTAAGTTCTTTTTTTATTCTATTTCCTTCATTAATAACTGGAATACATACGCAATATTCTTTAGTCTTTTTTTGATATTCTTTACAATTAAATTCGGGAACTCCTTCTTGTTTTTTAAAATTTTTTGTTTTCATGCTACAAACCTTTTACGTATTTTATTACTCTTTCTATATCCTCTTTTTTTTCTTGCGTTTTCATTTCAATGGAAACGTATCTATCATATTCTTTCTCTCTTAAAATAGCAAAAAGCTCTTCATGTAAATGTTTTGGATCAATAATCATTAAATTTGGCTCACTAATGTGAATGTGATGCACATATTCTAAATTTTCTTTTAAAAGATCTAGATCTTCTTGATTACTTATAACTGTTCCTAAATCATAATTAATTTTAATACTATTTAAATTGATTTGTTTAACAAAATCTAAAGCTTCTTTAGTTGTATTTAAAAAGTTTGTATTGTAAATCGTTGGGTTTGGTTCAACTGCAACTACAACATTCTTTTCTTGAGCATATTTACCAATTTTAGTAAAAAATTCTATAGCTTTTGGATAATCCTCTTCATAGTTAGCCATATTTCTATTTTTAGGAGAGCCGAAAACTAAATTTGGACATTGAATTGCCTCGGCAAAATCAATTGCTTTGTAGGTATAGTTTAATAGAGTATTAAAATTTTCTTCACTTTCAAATATTTTTTCTGTTTTTCCAAACCATATTGATTGCATTGAAACAATAGCAAAATGATATTCTTGTTTTAATTTTTCAATTTTTGTTTTTGCTTCTTCTAAATTATCATAAGGGTTCATTTCAATAATTCTTGTTGGTGCTATTTCTAAACCTTGGATGTTATTGTCTTTTAAAAATGTATAAATTTCATTATCCATATCTTTTGTCCAGGCAATATTAGATATAGCTAATTTTATTGGATTTTTTTCTTTTTCAACAAATTGTTTTATATCTTCTAAAATAAAATTTTTATCAAAGATATAACCATTTTTTCCACCATATAAAGAATCATATTTTGTTTTGAAATTATAATATGGAATATTACTACTTATTTCATTTATAAAATCTTTTTGTAAAATATAATGATAAACCTCATGAACTGAAACTGGTTCAGTGGCTAAATTTAGAACCTTGATATTGTTTTCTAATGCTATCGTAATATGCTTCCATAGATAAGATAAATTATAGAATTGGAAAATGCCTCTGCTATCTGTAAAATTTAAGGCACTAAATCCTATAGCATTAAAGTATTCTTTTAATTTTTTATTTTCATCAGGTGTTAATACCTTACACTTATAAAAACCATTATCGCCTTTTTCATAATAATTTGCTATAAAATCATTTTTATTTTTTAATTCGTTGAATTTTTCTTCTTTTAACATACTTGGAATGATTTTAATTAAATCATAAATAAAGTTCTTTTTTATATTCTTACCATATAATCCTGGTAGGTGAACTATTAAATAATCTTGATAATTCTTTTTTACCCATTCTTCTAGATAATAGCGATTTTTTCCATAAGCTTCTAAATCTTCAGAGATAATTTCAGTATCTTCATCAACAAGATCTGGATTTTTGTAAATATCAATGGTTGAAATAAGTACAATCTTTTTTGGATTAATTTTTTTTATATTTTCTATTGCATTTTCGATTGTTTTAAAATCCTCCTCTGGGTTTTTATTTGCAATAAATTTTTGAGCAGGGACACCACTATAAACTAGTAAATCTGGATTTTTTCCATAAGCCTCCGCAACATTTTTTGAATTAAACAAGCCATCAAAAGCATATTGACTTGCTAAATTGGATCCCACAAAACCTGTGTGACCAACTAAAAAAGTAGTCATAAAATACCTCCTAATTAAACAATTTTGTTTAGAATATTATAGCATGACATTAAGATGGTTGCAAATAATTCAGATTTTTGCTAAACTTTAAAAAAGTGAGGAAATATAAAAATGAAAGATGATGAAATTTTAGTTAAAGAGAGTCAGGGGGGGGGTTCTAGAGTTTTAATATATGATTGGGTGAGATTGTTGGCTACATTCTATGTTGTTGTGGGGCATAGTATATATTTAAATATTCAAACATTATATGGTGGAGTAGCTTACACTCTCTCTTCTAATATTAATCAAGCATTTTTTTCAGGGTTTGTAAATTTTTTTACTATTTTTGCTAGTTGGATTTATGGTTTTCATATGCCTTTATTTTTTGCATTATCAGGTGCAGTTTTAGCATTAAAATCAATACCAGATTTAGATGTATTTGTTAAGTCAAAAATAAAGCGATTAATTATTCCATATTTTTTATGTGCATGGTTATTTATGCTTCCTGTAAAATATTTAGGGAATTTTTATAATAAACAAGGATTATTATTAGCAATGCAAGGGGTTTTATCAGGAATAGATAGTGGTCATTTATGGTTTTTACCTGCTTTATTTTGGTGCATGGTAATATTTGTGCTTATTCGAAAAATTTTATCTAAAAAAACAAATAGTATATATTTATCGCTATTAATATCAGGTATTATACAAATTTTTTCTATAAAATTGCCTTTTAATATTTTTCTACTAAAAGAAGGATTAAATTATATATTTTGGTTTACTTTAGGATATGTTTTTGAAATAGAACGAAGACAGCATGAATCTTGGAATTTGCGTACAACTATATTTGCCTTTGTTGTTCTTACTGTTATTGAAATTTTAAATGCACATTATTTTATTTTAAACTCATTTTTTGTTATAATATGTGGATTATTTTTAACATATTTATTTTCAGATTTATGCACTAGACTATTTAAAAGAATCTCTAAAAATAAATGTTGGAAATTAATAATTCGAAATTTATTTTGTGTATATTTGTTTCATGATCCGTTAGAATATATTGCCTTAAGAATTTATATGCATTTCAATTTTTTATCTAATTCTTTTGGATGTTACTCATACCCAATTGTAAGAGTATTTGTTATATTTGTTATTTGTATTATTATAGGGGAATGTCTTCATTTATTTATAAGAATATTCTCTAAACTTTTAAATTATAAAAAAGCTTCACTACTAAGCTAAACTACGGTAAGTCAAAATTTATTCGGTTTATTTTCTAATCTTAATTTTAATTTTAAAAATTTGATTAAAATTAAAAAATATGTGCTAATATTTCTTATTCATAAAAAAATTTAGTTACAATTCACAGCTGAAATAAAAAGAAAGTAGAAAAAAGAAAGAAATTCTAGTTTTTTAAATGTCAAAAGAATAG
>CANRPZ010000021.1 GCA_947632625.1 uncultured Bacilli bacterium
TCCCCTTAGGGATTCGAACCCTAGACCCACTGATTAAGAGTCAGTTGCTCTACCAACTGAGCTAAGGAGACATTTTTTGTTTGCTAATTTATTATAACATAAATTTTAAAAAAGTGTAAAAAAATGATATAATTTTTTATAGGATGTGATAAAATGAAAAAATTTTTTATAATACTGGGAATTTTAATAGTTGTTTTTGGTGGTATTTTTGTTATTGTAAAGCAAGGATCTGTGCCGATATTTTTTAGTGTACAGGAATATATTCCTGGAGTTAAAAATTGTAAAGGGGAGGTGGATAAAAACTATTTTTTAGAGAAAAGTAGTGATTTTGAAATTGGCGCCAATATAAAAGGAGAAGCGGTTTTTAAGCATCCAAATAAAGCATTCAATCGATTAATAAACGATTATGGACAAGTTTTAAAAAAAATAGAAGAAGAAAATCATTTGGCAAAAATATCTAAAAAGAATTATCGCGTTTACATGCAATATGGTTGGCAAGTAAGTGGTACAGATGATGAACAAGCACAAGGACAATTTGTTACTAAATTTTTAGATATTTATGAAAATAGTTTTTTATAGAAATACTTTTTATTTTTCTTTTAGTAAAGCATAACCAACTTGATTAATCGTTCCTGCTCCAATCGTAACAATGATATCATTTTGCTCTACATTTTCTTTTAAATACTCAACTATTTTGGCATAACTTTCTAAAAAGCATACATTTTTGTTTTCTTTTTTTATTAAAGTTTCTAAATCTTTAGAGGAAATTTCGTCGGTCTTTTGTTCTCTTGCTGCGTAAATAGGGGAAAGAATAATATGATCGAATTGCTTTAAAATATGAGCAAATTCTTCTAAATGGTCTTTTGTTCTTGAATATGTATGCGGTTCAAAAACCGCCCAAACCTCATGATGAGGAATTTCTTTTGTACAAAGATAAGTTGTTTTGATTTCTGTAGGGTGGTGAGCGTAATCATCGTAAATGCAAATACCTTTATATTTACCAATAAGTTCAAAGCGACGACTAGCACCGGTGAAATTTTGTAAGGCATTTTTAATAGCGGTTTTATCAATTTTATAAAAATCACTTGTAGCGATGGCTGCTAATGCATTTAAAATGTTATGCTTTCCCAAAATTTTTAAAGTGTATGTATCATAATAAATATTATTTTTATAGCAATCAAAACTATAATAACCATAAGAATCCTTTTTTATATTTTGGGCATTAAAATTAGCATTTTTTTGAAGGCCAAACGTAATAATAGGGTGCTTTACTTTTTTTATAATCTCACTGGTATTTTTATCCTCTATATTTGCAATTAAAGTACCTGTTTTATTTAAACAATCCGTAAATTTTAAAAAGGCATTCTTAATATTTTGAATATTTTGGTAATAATCTAAATGGTCATCGTCTATGTTTAAAATAATTTCGGTTTGAGGATGAAATTTTAAAAAAGATTCTTCATATTCACAGGCTTCTAAAATGAAATATTCACTTTTACCAGTTTTGTTGTTGCCGTTTATTGGTTTTAAATAAGCCCCTATTTGAATGGTAGGGTCTTTTTTGGCTTCTAAAAAAATTAATGAAAGCATAGCCGTTGTGGTTGTTTTTCCATGAGTTCCACTAATACAAATACATTCTTTGAAACATTTGGTTATTTCACCTAAAAACTCGCTACGCTTTAAAACTTTTTTTCCTAATTCTTGGGCATAGACATATTCTGGGTTTGTTTTTGCTATAGCTGCTGTATAAATGATTGTATCGGCCTTTTTAACCAGTTCTTTTTTGGAACCAATCACAATTTCGATTCCTAGCCTTTTTAAGTGTTTCGTATTTTGGTTTTCACAGGCATCACTCCCTGTTATAGGAATATTTTTTTCTTTTAGAAATTCTGCAATACCACTCATGGACACTCCGCCAATTCCAATCATATGAATTTTTCCCATTTTTTTTAAATCCAAAACCATTTTTAATTCCTCATTTCCTTTTATTATAATGTATGAATAGAAAAAAGAAATAATTTAAAAAACCTAAAAGACGTGCTATAATCTTTTTAAGAGGTAAAGGTTATGAAAACAAAATATGAACGAATGACTAAAGAAGAAAAAATAAAGTTAAAAAAAGCCTATAAATCAGAGAGCAAGGGTAGAGAAATGCTTTTACGCTTAACACGTATCAATGTTATTGGCATTCTTCTAATATTGTATGCTGTGGGGTATTTTCTTTTTCACTTTAAAGCCCTTAAATGGACCGTTTATTTGGTCTCTATTCCTCTTTTATTATTTGGCATTTTTTTCCTTTTTATGTCACATAGACTAAAGAAAAAGGTATTAAATCAATTCGCTATTAAACAAAAATAAAAAGATTTGAAACACCAAATCTTTTTTAATTTCCAAATGGCGGAGCAGGAGAGATTTGAACTCTCGCGCCAGTTACCCGACCTATACCCTTAGCAGGGGCACCTCTTCAGCCTCTTGAGTACTGCTCCATAAGACTACAAATTCATTTTATTATATATTTTTATTATAGTCAATAACTAATTTTTATATGTCTTAAAAATAAAAATAGGAAAAATTAATTCCCTATTGTAGCATTTTTAATATTTTCCATATACTCATTCATAATTGTAAAATAGGTATCGTTGTTTTCTTTTTCTTCTTTAGTTAAGGTTTCCATTGAATTTACAGTAATAATTTTAGCCCCATTTTGCTCTAATTCTTTTACTAGTTCATTATCCGCATCACGGGTAAGAGTAAATAGAGTGGTATACGTATTGTTTTTAAAGTCATTTATAATTGTTTTAGAGTTTGTTACGTCTTCTAAAGAAATTACATCAAAGCCATAATTTTTTAAATATTTAAACATATTCGAAGAAGCAACAATCGTTCCTTTATTTATTTCATTAGCGCTTTTCGCAACGGTTCTTAATTCAGCATCCATAATGGATAATTTTTCTGCTAATTCATTATAACGATTTTCTAATTCTTCTTTAGCGTATTTACTACTTACAAATTCTTTTAAGTTATCGGTGATGGTTTTGGCAAGCATTAAATAATAATTTGGACTAAGCCATAATTCTTCAATCCCATTTTCATACTTTAATCCATAAGCAACATCAATAATATACAATTTTTTATTACTATTAATTACATCTTTTGCAATCTCTTGTTCATTTGATAAACCATTGTATATAAAAATATCGTTTTTGCTATATTGTTTAATTTGCTTTGGAGTAAGAGTATAATTACTAGTACTAGCTCCATCAGGATATAGACTAAACACTACACCATCTTGATAGATTTGCTCGGTTAGAAATTCAATTGGATAAATAGTCGTTAATACTTTTAACCCATCACTTTTTTTATTACTACAGCCGCAGGTTAGTACAATAAGTCCTAAAAGTAAGACACTTAAAATTTTCTTTTTCATAATTTCTCCTTCTCGGGGACAGCATCATACCCAAAACTACCTTTTGGATGACACTTTAAAATTCTTTTTACCCCTAATTTTATCCCTTTAATCACACCAAATCTTTCAATTGCTTGTTTTGTATATTCACTACAACTCGGTGTAAATCTACACATTTTATGAGAAGCTAAAGGTAAGATTTGATAACAATTTATGAAGAAAATACAAACTTTTTTCATTTGTATCACCACTAACATTCTACTACAAATTTTCATTGATGTAAAATAGATTTATTGCTATAATTTTTTTAAAGGAGGGCATTTTATGAAAATCAATTATCCTGTATTTTATGCGGTAATGCCCATTTTGGAACAAACGGGATGGACTTTAGGTGTTAATGAACTTAAACGAGATTATAACGTAGTTGGCTATATCGCTTCTAAATGTTTTTTGATGGAAAAGCGTACAGTTTATAGTGAAGATGGCGAAGAAAGAATGGAATATGAGGTCTCTTTTCTTTATCAAAAATTAGATGCAAGATACCCTAACGAATGGTCTTTTGTTGTACCAAGGTTTAATATTTATGATCAAAAGTGTATTACAAGTACTGTTGTCGATAGACTTTATAAAAATTTTGCTGATGCTAAAAAAGAGGCCATACAAAAAAACAATGAATTACTAAAAAAACTTTCTTATCAATTGGTACTTTTAGGTAACGATTTTAAAGATTTTAATAAACGATATCGAGAACAAGAAGAAAAATTTAAGGAAAAGCATGAAAAGTTTGCTAAATTAGAAAATTATATTGAAACCGCAACCCATTTTTATACACCTAATCGTAAAATAAAAAATAATGGTATACTTGTTATGATGGGGGATAGTGATAGAGTTTTAAGTGAGTCCTTATATGATTTTTTACGTTTTTACGATACAAACACTTATGTAGTCAATCATGTCTCTTACGAAGAATTTTTAAATATGAAGGAGCAAATTTTAGAGTTTGGGCGTTTAAGTGAGAGAGATGCTCAATTTGATTTTTCGTACCACCGCGATCAATATTTGCTATTTCATGATAAAGAAAAGGATTATACAATGCTTTACGATTTTGAACATCCTAAAATGAGTGGGTCTTATATTATAAAGGATGACAATTTATTTTACCGAGAAAATATTATTCCGTTTCCTTGTGATGGGGCGTTTTACAATGGTAAGAAAGAGATTAAAGTTTATACAACGGAAAACTATCAGGACATTTTAAATAGCTATAATCTTTTTGAACCCTTTGATTATAATAAAAAAGATGCGACTCTTACATTAGTAAAAAAAGAAGAAACAAAGTCTTAAAATTTTGTTTCTTTTTTACAAAAGAAGGGGCAACGTGTTATAATATTTAAGAAGACTTTAGAGGATGTGTTACAAATGATAGAAAAATTAAAATCCTATGGAATTAACATAAAAGATGAAAAACTATTAAAAACGGCTTTAACGCATAGTTCTTTTTCTAATGAACATAATGTCGATAATTATGAACGTTTAGAATTTTTAGGAGATGCCGTATTGGAACTTGTAACAAGCGAATACTTATTTTTAAATACCTCTTATAAAGAAGGCGATATGAGTAAAATAAGAGCTAGCTATGTTTGTGAAGAAGCTTTAGATGCGTATGCTAAAAAAATAGAGTTAGAAAAATATATCTATGTGGGTCATGGGCAAGAAAAAGATGTCAATGCTACAATTGTTGCTGATGTTTTTGAAAGTGTTTTAGCGGTCATTTATTTAGAATGTGGTTTAGAGGTTGCTAAAAAATTTATTTTGGATTTAATTGTTCCTTATATTGAAAAGCATATTCAATTTAAATATGACTATAAATCTCTTTTACAAGAAATGGTACAAACCGATAAAAGGAGTTTAGAGTACGTTTTAATTAGTGAAGAAGGTCCTGCTCATAAAAAGAAATTCATGGTCGAGGTAGAAATCGATGGCATGATTTATGGAAAAGGGGTAGGAAATAGCAAAAAGGAAGCCGAGCAAAGAGCTGCCAAGGACGCTTACCAAAAATCTTGTAAATAGGAGGAATACTATGTATCTTAAAAGTATTAGAGCCAACGGATTTAAATCGTTTGCAGATAAAACCAATATTGTATTTGATAATAATATTACTTGTGTTGTTGGGCCAAATGGAAGCGGTAAATCCAATATTGTGGATGCCATCCGTTGGGTTTTAGGAGAACAATCCGTTAAAAATTTACGTGGTACAAATAATATGAGTGATATTATTTTCTCCGGTTCTAAATCGCGAAATATGGCAACGAGAGCCGAGGTTTGTTTAACATTCGATAATACCGACCATTATTTAAAAAGTGACTTAAATGAAATAGAGGTAAAAAGAGTTCTATATCGAAGCGGGGAAAGTGAATATTTTATTAATGGAGCCAAGGTGCGTTTAAAAGATATCACGGATTTATTTTTAGATAGTGGAGCAGGGGTAGATTCTTATAACATTATAAGTCAAGGAAGCATCGGTTCTGTTGTAAATAGTAAACCAATCGAAAGAAGAGTGATCTTTGAAGAAGCCGCAAGTGTTTTAAAATATAAAAAACGTAAAGAAGAGAGCTTGCGAAAATTAGAGAAAACCAAAGATAATATCGAAAAAGTTCAGTTAATTATTGATGAATTACAAGTAAATTTAGAGCCACTGAAAAAGCAAAGTATGAATGCACGAAAATATTTAGATTTAAAGGAAGATTTAAAAAATATTGAAATTGCTACTATTACAGATGAGATTACAACGATAGAAAATGATTATACAAAATTGAAAGATGCTATTGAAAAAATGAATCAACAACTTTTAAATGAAAATACCTCTCAAAGTGAATTTGCTGGACAAATTGAAAGTTTAAAATTGAAAAATTTACGTTTAGAAGAAGAAATTGCCAAAAAAAATCAAGAGCTTCTTTCGGTAACTAGTCAATTTGTCAATTTGCAAAATGAAAAAGTTATGTATACGGAGCGAAAAAAATTTAAGGGCGATCTAACAAAATTAGAAAAAGATATAATCAGTTTAAAAGAAGAAATTTTAGATTTGGATAAAAATATTGATTTATTAGAAAATGAATGTACGCATATCAAAAAATCTTATGAAGAAGCCAAAAGAGCTTTGGAAGAAAATAGCGAAAAGGAAGCTATGTTAAAGGTAAAAAGAAATGCCAGTAATCAAAAGTTACAAGAGTGCATTCGTACTATTTTTTCTTTATCCAGTAAACGCGATATATTGGAAAATAGTATTTTAAATGATGGTAAGTTACCAAATGCCGTGCGTAATGTTTTAAATAATGTCCGTTTAAGTGGCGTTTATAATACAATTGGTAAATTAATTACAATTCCTGATAAATACGCGAAAGCAATCGATACTGCTTTAGGAATGAACCAACATTTTATTGTGGTAAAGGATGAACAAGTCGCCAAAAATTGTATTCAATTTTTAAAGGAGAATACGTTAGGACGAGCAACCTTTTTTCCTTTAAATATAATTAAAGAAAAAACTATCTATCCAGATATTTTAAAAGAAATAACCAAAATGGATGGCTTTTTAGGGATCGCCGCCGATTTAATTTCCTATGATGATCAATTTTCTAATATTATTAAAAATCAATTAGGTAATGTTTTAGTGGTTCGTGATCTAGATGCTTTAAATAGACTTGGAAAAAAATTGGAATACAAATATCGTATTGTTAGTTTAGATGGCGAAATCATGCATGCGGGTGGTTCGTTAACAGGTGGAACTTTAAAAAATGATACAAGTATTTTGAAAGATAAAATGGAACTTGAAAATACGAAAAAAAGAATAGAGGGTTTAACAGAAGAAAAAGCAAAACTAGAATTGGAATTAGCAAGTCAAGATGAACAATTAAACATGTTAAATAGCGAAGAAGAACAATTAAACCGTAATAAAATAAGTCTACAAGAGAGACTAAATGAAAAAATGAACCTCAAAGAAACGAAAGTTAGTAAAAAAGAGGAATTACAAAAAGAATTAAATGGAGCATCCACTTTACAAAAGGGCGATGTTGATGATAAATTATTATCTTTAATGGATGAACTAAATAAAGTGGAAAGTCAAAAAAATATTACGGAAAGTAATTTAAATGCTTTAAAAGAAGAAAAGGAAGATACAAATAGTAAAATTGATGCATTAGAAAAAGAATATCGGGAAAAAACTAGTAATTCGAATAAACTACAAAATGATTTGAAAAATAAAGAAATTTCTTTAGGAAAAATGGATATTCGTTTGGATAATTTACTATTAACTCTTAATGAAAATTATAATTATACCTATGAACAAGCTAAAGTATCTTATACTTTGGAGATGGACCCTGAAATTGCTAAAAATAAAATCAATAGTTTAAAAGGTGAGATTGCCAAATTAGGAGAGGTAAACGTTTTTTCTATTGAGGAATATGAAAGAGTAAGTACTCGTTATGATTTTTTAACCCATCAAAAAGAGGATTTGGAAGATTCTTGTACGAACTTGATGAACATTATTGAAGAAATGGATACCATCATGATAGAGAAATTTACCAAAACCTTTACACTTATTAATGAAGAATTTAAAAAGGTATTTAAAAAATTATTTAAGGGTGGAAATGGCATGTTAAAACTTACCAATCCAGAAAATATTTTGGAAACGGGTGTAGAAATTATTGCAGAACCACCTGGAAAAACCCTAAATTCTATCGGTTTATTAAGTGGAGGAGAAAAAACACTAACTGCTATTGCATTACTCTTTGCTATTTTAAATGTTAAAACCGTTCCTTTTTGTGTTTTAGATGAGGTTGAAGCGGCTTTAGATGAAGCAAATGTCGATGCGTTTGGTAAATATTTACAAGAGTATAAAACGAATAGTCAATTTATTTTAATTACCCATAAAAAAAGAACGATGGAATATGCCGATACTTTATATGGAATTACGATGCAAGAATCTGGTGTTAGTAAAATCGTAAGTGTTAAAATGGAAAATTCTTAAAGAAAAACATCCTTTTGGAAAGGATGCTTTTTTATATTTCTCGCATATTTTCGGCATTTTTATAAGGATTTTTAGGGTCAATTTTATCAATAAATAATATTCCGTTTAAGTGATCAATTTCGTGTTGAAAGGCGATAGATAAGTCTTCGCGTACTCTTATCGTAAAAGCGTTTCCCTCCATATCGAAGGCTTCAACCGTAATTCTTGCGTATCTAGGAACAATTCCTTCTACCTCACGATTAATACTTAAACATCCTTCTCCTTCTCCCACATAAATTAATTCTTCACTATTACTAATTATTTTGGGATTGATAAGGACATAATTTTCAAAAACATTTTCTTCGACCTCATCAACAATTACGAAAATTCTTTTGGGAATTCCAATTTGAACATAGGATAGTCCCATACCAGCACGTAAATTATATTTCTCGCGCGTTTCTTCTATTTGACTCATTTTTAAATAGGTAAGCATATCGTGAATCTTTTTTTTATCTTCCTTATCTAAAGGGAAGGTGACCTCTTTACTAATTTGTCTTAATCTTTTATCTTTTTCGTCTAATATTTCTATTTCGGGCAATTTCATACTACATCCCTTTCTTTCGAACTTATTTTATCAAGAAAACATAAAAAAAGGAAGATAAAACTTCCTAGTTGTTATAATTGTTGCCCCAATTCCATCCTGCACCAATAATGATGATAAGAAGGATAAATAGGACAATCCATATAGCGCCGCCAATACCATAACCAGATGTATATCCAGCATAACCAGTATTAGTACAACAAGGAGCACCATATCCACTACCATAACCTGCATTATAGTAGCCATTATTTCCGTAATAATACATATATTATACCTCCTTTATGTATCTATTATAGTTTATTAGTTTTGTTCGATTTTGCTACTTAAAAAACCTAGAAAGTGTCTAGTTTTTGCTTTTTTTTATAAAAATATCGTGTTTTTATGATATGATGATAATAGGGTGAAAGAAAGTTGAAAAAGAGATATGTTAAAATCGATTTACCATTATTTATTATGATGATCCTTTATTCTATTCTTGGACTTATTATGATTTTAAGTGCTTCTTCTGTATCAGCTGTTCTTCGTTACAAGTTCTCTTCCTATCATTTTTTTATCCGCCAACTTGTAGTTGTTTTAGCTTCTTTTTTCATTGGCATTCTCTTTATTTTAAATTTTAGAACTAAAAAATATGAATTTTTTATGCCTTTTTTGTCTGTTGGAATTGTTGGTGCATTGGTTGGTTTATTTTTTAAAGGAATTATTGCAAATGATGCCCAAAGTTGGTATGATTTAGGTTTTTTTAACTTACAGCCAGCGGAATTTGCTAAAACCATCCTGATACTTTTTATGGCTATTTTTTATGATCATAGTATGAAAAAGAAAAAAACCAACTTGTATTATAATTTAATTCCTCTTGCTTTTGCAGGCATTTTATTTGTTTTAGTTGCTATGCAACCCGATTTAGGGGGTGCTTTAATCATTGCAGGTATTGCGGGATTAATTTTTTTAACGATTCCTTTCGATAAAAAAAATCAATTAAAATTATTTAAAGCCATCGGTTTACTTGTCGTGCTAGCGGTTCTTTTTTTACTTTATAGTGGAACGAATTTACTAAATTCTAGACAAATGTCTCGTTTGAATTTTAAAAATCCATGTTCAAGATATTCCGAGGATACGGGATATCAAGTATGTAATGGCTTTATTGCCATTCATAATGGTGGCTTGTTTGGTAAAGGACTTGGAAATTCCACTCAAAAATATTTATATTTACCAGAAGCGCATACCGATTTTATCTTTCCTATTTTAGTGGAAGAACTAGGAGCTTTAGCAGGTATTTTGGTTTTAATCGGGTATATTTTTATCTTATATCGAATTTTAAAAATTGCTCGGAATGCTCGAGGCAATGTGCGGAATATGATTTTGTGTTATGGAACATTTGCTTATATATTTTTACATCTGATTGTAAATTTAATGGGAATTTTAGCTCTTATTCCTTTAACTGGTGTCCCAATTCCTTTCCTAACTTATGGTGGTAGTTACACGTTAAATTTAATTATTATGCTTTTTGTTGTACAAGAGGTTGCAATCGAAAATAATAAAGCAAAAATAGAAAGAGAAATGGCAAAATTATAAAAAAATCTCTCCGAAAAAAAGGAAATAACCAATTTTGGTTGTATATATAAAGTAGGAGGTGATTTTTTTTATGGATTTAATTTCCCAATATTTACAAGGAAAAATACCTTTTCTTTTGCTTATTTTAGCTCTTGTTCTAACCAATATAGGAACAGGATACTTTTTGTATCAAGAAAGAAATACGCCTTGCGTTTGCGAGGCAACAGAAGAGTGTCCAGAGCAAGTTTTAGAAGAAGAAAAAGAAAAGATGAAAGTCGATTTAAAAGGCTATGTCGAAAATCCTGGTGTCTATGAATTAGAAGAGGGGGCTATTCTTTTAGATCTTATTAATCTAGCTGGTGGTGTTAAAAGTGGTGGTACTACCGATAATTTAAATTTAAGTAAAAAATTAAAAGATGAAGATGTTATTGTTGTTCTTTCAAAAAATGAATTAAAAAAACAAAATAGTGAAACCGCCTCTAGTACTTTAACAAAAACCGATACAAGTAAAAGTACTACTATAAATGAAAGTACCAAAATAGAGACTAACCAAAAAATTTCATTAAATACAGCAAGTAAAGAGGAATTAATGACATTAAATGGAATTGGAGAAGCCAAAGCCTTAAGTATTATTGAATATAGAACAAAAACGCCATTCAAGGAAATTTCCGAGATTATGAATATTTCGGGGATTGGAGAAGCAACGTATGCAAAAATTAAAGATTCTATTACAATCTAATGGTTTTTATCTTTTGCTCTTTTTGCTTATTTCTCTTTATGTTTTTTTCATAACTCAAGTTATTCCTCTAAATACGCATTCCTATAAAGATAAAACCGAGATAAAAGGAACACTTTTTTCTTATGATATGGATAATGAAAAAGTTCATCTCTATATAAAAGAACAGGAAAAAATTCGGGTGGTTTATTACTTTAAAAATGAGGAAGAAAAAAACACTTTAGCAAATACATTAAAAATTGGTTTAACTCTTCATATTATAGGAAAAGAACAAACCATTCTTTCTCCTACCATCCCCAATACTTTCAATTATAAAAAATATTTAGAATATCAAAAAATCTATCACACATTTACGGCCAGTAAAATAGAAATTCTAAAAAGTAAAATTGGACTATTCAATACCATTAAGAATAAAATAGATGAACGCCTTAAATCTTTAGGAAATAATTCTTATTTAAGAGCTTTTATTATTGGAGATAAATCTTTAATTGAGGAAGAAGAATATAAAAAAATTATGGAAAATGGTGTAGGGCATTTGTTTGCTTTATCGGGAATGCATTTATCCTTTGTCTATCTTTTTTTTAAAAAATTGTTTTCCAAAGTAAAGTATCAAAATGTTCTAATTTATAGTTTCTTATTTTTATATTTGTTTATTACTGGTTTTTCAGTTTCCTTTTTTAGAGCTATATTGTTTCTTATTTTAATGGATCTCAATTGTAAAATGCATTTAAATATTTCATCTTATAAAATTCTTTTATTGACGGCTTTTTTCCTACTACTTTATAATCCATTTTATCTTTATAACGTTGGTTTTTGGTACACATTTGTAGTGACTTTCTCCCTTCTTTATACAGGTAAAGAGTTAAAAGGTCATTCTAAAATAGGACAAGTTTTTGGTGTTAGTTTGGTTACTTTTCTATTTAGTATGCCGATTTCGCTTTTTATTCGTTATGAGATTAATCTATTTTCGATCTTATGCAATATTATTTTAGTGCCCTTTATAAGTGCTTTTGTTTTCCCTTTCGCAATTCTTACCTTTCTTTTTCCAATTTTTCTTCCTATCTTTCGTTGGGCAATTTCTATTTTAGAATTTTTAAATACCTTTTTTCAAAAGTTTTCTCTCTTTATCATTTTTGGCAAAATTCATTTCATCGATCTTTTTGTTTTCTATTTGTTTTTGCTTATTGGTTTTAAAACGCGTAATAGGAATGTTTTGGTTCTTTTTTTCCTTTTCCTAATCTTTTTATATAATAAAAATATTTTTGAGAGTGATTATCAAGTGTATTTTTTGGATGTGAACCAAGGAGATAGTACACTTTTTGTTGCTCCTCATATGAAAGAAGCTATCTTAATTGATACGGGTGGACTTGTTTCTTTTAATCAAAAACCAACGATGAGTATCGGTGAGAATATCACCACATTCTTAAAAAGTATTCGCGTAAGAAAAATTGATCTTCTTATTATTACCCATGGCGATTATGATCACATTGGCTACGCAAGTCTTATTGGAAAGTCGATACCTTTTAAAAACGTCATGCTAAATGAAGGCGATAGAACCAAAGAAGAACAAGAGTTAAGCAAAAAGTATCCCATTGTAAAAGAGTACAATTCTAAATATTTTGATTTTGAAACCATTTTTTTAAAAGTCTATTCTTCCGAAAATGATAATAGTATTCTTACTAAAATAAAAATTTACGATAAAACTTTTTTGTTAATGGGAGATGCTTCTAGTACAGTAGAAAATGATTTTCTTCTTAAAGATCATCAAAAAGTTGACTTTTTAAAAGTTGCTCATCATGGTTCTAAAACAAGTTCATTCTATACTTTTTTAAAAACCATTCAACCAAAATATGCCATTATTTCATCGGGTAGAAATAATCTTTATCATCATCCCGCCCAAGAAACGATTGAGCGTTTAAAGAAATTAAAGATTACGTATTATAATACACAGGATGATGGAACAATAATTGTTCGTTTAAATAAAAAAGGAATGCGTTTAAAAACGCTTCTTTCTTAAGAACTTTCTTTTTTAAAATTCATACAATATAGTACATTGCTGGTAATGTTTAAATAGATGAAGAGGAAATTTTTTCTTCTTTTTTCTTTTAAAAAAACATTGTATAATACTTGTAAGTGTAGGTGTTTTTTCATGTATTTATTTTATGGTGAAAGTTTTCGGTTAATTGAAGAAGAGATTAAAAAAGTTGTTAAAGAAAGTCCTAATGTTTTAACCATCGATTTAGAAGCTTCTTCTTTAAAAGAAATTATTGAAGAAGCTACCTATGTTTCTATGTTTCAAGAACAAAAATATCTTATTGTTCGTAATGCTAATTTTTTTACGACGGCTAAATCTAAAACAAAAGAAGAAGAAATAGAACTTTTTTTAAAATATATGCAAAATCCTGTATCCTTAACCACCATTTTATTTACAAGTCCTTTTAAAGTAGATGCACGTAAGAAAATCTATAAAGAATTTAGTAAAACGTATAAAGTAATCAATTGTTCTATTACGGATAGAAATGATTTAATTAATAAAATTCGAGATATGGTGTTTAAACAAAAATTTAAGATTGATAATGAAACTATTCTTTATATAATGGAATCTTGCCAAAACAATTTTGATTTAATTTATAATGAGTTAGAAAAGATTTTTTTGTATTATGTAGAACCTCAAAAAATAGAGTTACAAGATGTTGTAAATATTGTTTCGAGGACTTTAATGGACAATAATTTTAAATTTGTCGAAGCCGTTATTAAAAAGGATGGACGAGAAGCTTTAAAAATATTAGAGGATTTGTATGTTTTAAAAGTTGAACCAATTGCTTTGATTCTTTTACTTGCTCGTGAGTATCGTTTAATGCTTTCTATTGAAACTTTATTAAGAGGAGGTTATCCTAAAGCAACTATTAGTAAACAACTTGGTTTACAGGATTGGCAAATCGATAAACTTATTCGTAATATGAATTCTTATAATGAAGAGGATTTAAAGACTTATTTAAAAGAAATTGCTTCTATTGATTATCGCGTTAAAAGTGGTTTAGGGGATGCTTATACTGAACTAAAAGCCTTTTTATTAAAAGTTTTCATGCCATAAAAAAATATTGCATATTGAATTAAAAAATTATATAATAATGCATATAGTAGGAGGAATCATAATGATGAAGAAAAAGAAAAACCTCCCAACCGCAAATAGCTTCGGCGGGGGGGGGGTTGTTAGATAGTCATAACAAACCAACGGAGCTACAAAGGTATAAGAAAAATACCAAGCAAAAGAAAATTTTAATTGGAACAATACTATTATTTCTATTAATCATCGGCGGTATAAAACTATACCGAACTTTTGCATTGTATAAAGAAGAAAAGTCTTTTAATGTATTAAAAGGAATAGTACCAGATTTTGTTGGAGGAGATGT
>CANRPZ010000022.1 GCA_947632625.1 uncultured Bacilli bacterium
CTTGGGTTTATTCTTTCTACTTTCTAACAACCCCCCCCCGAAGCTAGTTTCGGTTGGGAGGATTTTATTTCTTTTCTTCATATTTTTCTTCCTCCTAGATTAATTCCATTATACTAAAAGTAAAGATTCATTTCAATCATTTTACTATATAAAAAATCTTTCCCTTTTAAGAAAGATTTTTATTTGTCATTATTTTTCGTCATTCTCTTCTGTAGGTAAGTTAGGTATTTCATCTATAGAAGGACTATTTTCATATTCACCGATAACGAATGGATTTTCGTCCTCTTGTTCCTCTATAACTGGTATATCCGTAAAGCTAACGGTCTCTTCTTCTTTTGGAAGCTCATCCATCACAGTATTTATATCAACAAAATCATCAACATCCTCTTTTTTAGGTACTATTTCTTCTTCAACGTCTTCTTCCTTTTCTAATACAGAGTTAGATAAATCCATAGTTCCTAATTGAACCTCAATCTCATCATATATCTCACTTGGAGTTTGATTGTATTTTTGACGATGTTTAATATTTTTAACTGCAATATCCAAATCTTTTAATTTTTGTTTATCATTTTCTATAGCTAAAACATCTTTTGCTTTACTTACATTTTCTAATAAAAATTCCATTGTACGAATTTCTTGTTTATGATTTTCAATTGTTTTTTCATATTCTTTAATGGTAATATTTTCTAAATCATAAGCTCTTTTAACAAGTTCTCTTTGATTTTCTTTATAACGTTCAATTATGTTTTCAACATCTTCAAGTTCTTTTTGCTTTCTTTCATAAGCTGCTGATAAAATTGCTCTTCTTTTCGGTGTTTTATCATCGTTTTCTGTTTCAATAATCACTTTATATTCTTCTAGTTCTTTTTTTAATTGTTCATAAGTTTCTACAACATGTTCAAGATGATCTGTTACACTTTTAAACTTTGTTGTATCAATATCAGCAATTTCTTCTCTAAAGCCTTTTATTTTATCTTCTAATTCTTTAATCTCATCATTCAAGAAATGAATTCTTTCTTCAATAATTTCCGTATCACCGCTTGAATAATTTTTTGTATCAATAAAGGATGCAAATTCATCTCTAGCGGATGTAGCAGTTTCTTCCTCTTCTTCTAACATTGCTGTAAGTTCACTACTGCTTGGAATATCCATATATGGTTTTGATTTTACTATTGTTACCAATTCTTGTAATTTTGTAAGGGCGTTTCCTTTTTCTTCATTAACAATAAATTCTTTGGCATCATTTGCAATTATAACGGGATCGGTAATGATTTCTAATCTTCTTTTTTCTAAATCGGAAATGTGTTTTTGCAATTCTTGTAGTTTTTTATCATCATGTTCCTTTAACTCTTCATCCAAATAAGAATTAGGATTAGATAAATTAAGAACTGTTTCTTCTAATCTTTGCTTATCGTTTTCATTTTCAGAAACTAGTTGCTCCATAGTTTCATTTAACGTATCCAATTTATCTAATGTTGTTTCTTCTCTTTTTTGACTTTCCTCTAATAAAGTTTCAAGAGCTTTTACTTTATCTTTTTCGCTTGTTAAAATGGCATTATAATATTCTTTTGTAGAGCTATTATGCATAATACTAATTCTTTTATTAATTTCGCCAATATAATCATTACTTAATTTTAAATCTTCTTTAAGTTTTTGTATTTTATTATGTAAACTGGTTTCCTCTTCTACTACACTATCAATCTCTTTTTGGAGCTTTTTAATTGCTTTTTCTTGCTTTTTCAATTTAGCATCTAGACTTACTTTAATATTTTCATCTACTTGTTTTTCTGTTACTTTAAAATACTTTTCTTCTCTAGATTCACGCAAAGAAATGAGTTCATCTTTTAACTCACTTATTTCATTTTCTATTTCTTTTAATTCTGCTTTTAAGGTATCGACGCTTGCATTTGATTCCGCCATCTCTACCAATAGATCAATTTTTTTTAGTATTCCAGTTTGCATACTAACCACTCCCTTTATTCTATCATTACCATAATAACATAGGAAAAATTTATTTGCAAGAAAGAGTAAAAAAAAATTAAAAGAAATAGCATTAAACTATTTCTCAACTTGGCTACTTGTTACAATATCGACATTTGTTAAGGATGTTGCAATTGATAATAACTCTTCTTCAGATAAATCATTTCCAGTTAAATAATATTCCATATTATTGCTGGTCCAATGAACAGAATTAGCTTGCAATGCTGCAATAGAGTCATTTAATAAGAGTGGTTCTCCATATACAGGGATAATTTCAAATTCATCACTTGCTGAAGCCATTTCTTCAACTAATACAAAGTTTTTATTTCCACTATAAGTAAGGATTACTCTATCATTTTCATCAGTATTTACAACCTCTTTGCTTGTTAAATAAGTTTCACTTGGAATATATAATGGATAAATTGCATCTTCTAAAACACCTGTTTCTTTTTCCTTATTATTTTCACAAGTATTATTTTCATCTTCACAAGTATTAGTGCTGCAACAATCTTTACTTATTAAATCTTCTAGAATAAAATCATCTTTATCTAATCCTGCTTTTAAATCTAAAGATTGAACATCTACTTTAATTTTTACAACGTCATCGCTGTTAAAAACCTCAACTTTTTCTAAATTCATATTTTTATCAAAATATATACGTTCATAAACTAATTCACTATTATTTGGATAATTTACTTTTGATTTTAATATGTAATTATTTTCTTGTTCTTCTAATGTTGTTTCATTATCTGTTTTTACATCATTTAATAATGGAGCAAGTAAGTAAGATTGACTAGAATTGCTTGGCCATTCACTTTGAAATTTAAAACTCTTATTTAAACTAGGAGTTACCACATAAACGCCATCCGTATTTTTTAATATTATTTGTTCATGATTATTTGTTTGGTTCACAAGTCTTACTTTATAATAATCATCCTTTAAAAAACTAGCTTCAATCGTATAAACAAATGTATCTTCATTGTTCATAATCTCCATAGTGCCATTTAATACATATGATTTTGATTTGGTAACACTTTCCTCAAAATCACTTTTTACCTTATTTACATCTACTTTTCCACAACCAAATGTTAAAAATAACACTAGTAAAAATAATATACCTATTTTTTTCACTTAACCACTTTCCTTTTCTAATTTAACTATATTTTACTTATTTTAAAATATTCATGAATAATGTAGAAAAATGTGTTCATAATAAAAATAAAGGTGAGTGATAAAATGGAAACTATACATAAAGTATGTCTAGTATTTACAATTATTGGAGCATTAAACTGGGGTTTAATTGGATTTTTTGATTTTAACCTAGTTGAAGCTTTATTCATGGAAAATGAGGTAATTACTAGAATTGTTTATAGTTTAGTTGGTATTTGTGGTTTAATCAATATCGGTTTGTTGTTTAATCACATTACCCATGATCCAGTTAAGTAGGAGATAAAAATCCTTTTTAGCTAAAAAAAGATTGATGTATTTTTTATCAATCTTTTTTTAATTATTTGATTTGGCAGAAATTTCTATTTTTACTTTATTCGAAGCGATATAGTTTATTTTTGGATCGTCTCCTTCAATTTTTAAATCTACCTCGTAGTTTCCAACTCCATAGCCTGCCAAGTCGACATAAGCGGAGATATTTTCATCATTTATATTGTTAATTACATTTTCTACTCCCTTAATTTGAACGGAAATGACACCATTTTCTGGTGGGAAATTTACGGATAAACTTGGGTCTAAATTTTTACTATGGAAATCAGAAATGTTAACCGTTTTTTGTTTTTCATCACCGAAATTAACACTTATTTTAGCACTGGTTTCACTTATAGATCTTATACCAGCTGGTTTTGTTACTGTAACATTATAAGTTTTAGAACCACTATTTCCAAGGCCATCGACATCTATGGTAACAGGAACATTTGTAATACTATCTACTATGCTTTTTTCTCCATAAACATCTACAGAATAATTTTCTTTTCCATTTATTGTAATAGCTGAAATTGCTTTTCCAGTCACTAAATTACCTGTTGTTAAAACTTTTATTGGTACACTTGCTTTATAAGTATCAAGTGTAACGGATGCTGTAACGGTAGAAGGTACAATTTCAACGTTGGTTAGTAAATTCCCTGATGAATCATACGCAACTAATGGAATATTATCTGTTTCATATAAACCGGCGTCCGCATAGTCCTTGTTATTTAAATCTACTAAAGCTTTTACAGTAGCAATCTTGTTTAAAGAATCTATAGAGCCTTTTACTACGACCTCACTTTTAGAAAGTTCTACGTTTTCAACACTTAATTTTTCATTTAATTTATCTTCATTTAATAATTCATAGGAAACATCAAATAGCTTACTTACTTTATTTTTTATTGTTACGGTTACGTAAGTAGGGTCAATTTTATATTTAATGGAATCTACCATTTGATTATAAGTTAGTTTAACTCGATAAGAAGAATTGCTAGGTTTATAGTCAGTTAAATCGAGTACAACCTCATGGCCACCTAATTGTTTAGCTAAATAAATTGCACTCTTATTTCCCGTTAAAATGATGTCTACATTATCGATAAGTCCTTCAACAACATAAGCTTCCTCATTATATAAAACTTTTACTGGTTGGTTGGCAATAATTTCAGCTTCGTTTTGAACTAGATTAATTACCTCTCTATCTACCAAGAAAAACATGGCAATTGCAAATATTAAGGATAAATAAAGCAAAATATTAGGTCGATTTAATATTTTTTCTATACGATTCGAATTATTTTTTAGTTTATCGGTTATTTTATAAATACATCTACTAATTGGTGTAATTAATATACGATCGATAAGGTTATAAATGGCTGAAAAGAAACGTACAACTATATTTTTTTTCTTTTGTTTTGTTTTTCTTTTATTCATCTTCATCCTCACCTACCATTTCATCGTCCTTATCCGCTTCATAGAAAAATTCAGCTTTTGGTTTTAATTCTTCCATTAAACGTAAACGGAATTCATCAAGAGTTAAATTATAATTTAAATCCCCATCACAGGCAATACTTAACTTTCCTGTTTCTTCAGATACTACAAGAGCTAAAGCATCGCTTTCTTCAGCAATTCCTAACGCCGCTCTATGTCTTGTACCCAATCTTTTATTTACATTTGGATCCATACTTGTTTTAAATACACTACCAGCACAGGTGATACGATTTCCTTGAATAATTACTCCACCATCATGTAAAGGAGAGTTAGGGAAGAATATCGTACCTAATAACTCACTGGTAACATCCGCATAAATTTTGGTTGCTGGTTCAATGTATTCTTGTAAGGAAATATCACGTTCAATGACAATTAATGCCCCAATACGATTTTTCTTTAGGTATTCCACTGCCTCCATAATTTCACAAACCATTTTTTCACGTTCATCACCCGTTAAGGTTTTATGTCTTCCTAGTAATTGCGTTCTACCAATACTTTCCAGAACGCTACGAATTTCGGGTTGAAAAATAATGATTATAGCAAGAGGTCCCCATTCAAAAATGTATTCTAGAATAATACCAACGGTATAAAGATTAAAGATTTTACTAATGATTTCAATGAATAAGATTAAAATAACACCTTTAACGATTAAAATCATTTTAACGTTGTTTTTAATATTTTTTAAAATATAATAAAATAATAACCATACCACACAAATATCAAGAACTTTTGTTAGTAACGCCCATATGGCTTGTAATGACATTTAAATCAACTCCTGTATGTTTTCCATTATAACAAAATTTAATAAAAAATTCTATACATATTGCAAAATAAAAAGGAATATGTTTTTTTTGTTTTATTCCTCTTCTAATACATTATGATAAATGTTTGTAACATCTTCGATTTCGTCTAAAATTCGCATTAATTTGTCAAATTCTAGTTTATCTTCATCTACTAATCTTACTTTTTCTTTTGGATAGTAACCTGTTTCATCCACTAAATAATCGATTGTAGGAATTATTTTTTCCAAGCTATCTTTTAATTTATGTTGAATATTAGGATTTACCGTTATTGTAATAATACCATCTTCGGTTTCAAAATCTACAATATCTATTCCTTGCTCTAACAAAATATTAAAAATTTCTTCTTCTTTATCACTTTGAAATTGAACTAAAGTTAAATAATCGTAATTGTATGATACTGAATTTGTTACTCCTAAACTTTTATGCACTTTATTAAAAGCGGCGCGAACCTCGGCAACGGTACGATTTACGTTATCCGTCATGGTTTTAATAATTAATGTAGAAGCTCCTGGGCCAAATCCTTCATAAAGAATTGTTTGGTAATCTTCACCTCCAGCGCCTTTGGCTTTATCAATTGCTCTATTAATTACCTCACTCGGAATTTGTTCTTTTTTTGCTTTTTCTATTAAACGTCTTAAAGTTAAATTGCCATTTGGATCTGTTCCACCGTTCTTGGCTGTCTGATAAATTTCTTTAGCATAACTTGAATACACTTTTGCTTTTTGTGCTCCTGTTTTCGCTTTACTTGCTGCAATGCTTGGAAATCTTCCCATATGTATCCCTCATTTCTTTATTATCATATCATAAAATTTTTAATTGTGTTAAAAATTTATATACAAAGTGTTTTGAAATTTCCCCTTTTTGGAGTTTTTTTAACATTTTGTAAGGTTTATATACTTTATAATAATCTATATTTTTATATTTCATCCAATATTCCATAGCTTTTATAATGACTAACTTATTCGTTTTGGCGTGAAAAAAGGCTTTTAAATGTTTCAGTTCTTTTTTATCAATCTTTCGAACGAGAAAATTGTAGAAAAATTCTGGAACTCTTTTAAAGCAGTAAAATTCGCCATCGTATTTTTTTACTACTCTTATGGCATCATAATAGCCCATTTTTATATTTTCAATTAAACTTTTAGTGTCATAAATGATTACGCCTCCTAAATTTCTTTTGGGAGTAATTTTAATAATCTCTATCTCTTGTTTAGGTTTACGATTAATATTAATAATAGGATTTAGTTCCACTACATAAATTTTTTTACATCCTTTTTTTATTAACATATTAATAGGGGTATTATCATAGAAACCACCATCGATGTAATAGTGTTCATCAATCTTTTTTTCCATATGAAAGATTGGTAGGTAGCAACTTGCTAAAATATAATCCTTGATTTTTCCTTTAATCATATCTTTTTTAAAAATATATAAAGGTTTTAAATCATTTAATCTAATGGTACACATACCAAAATCCATTTTACTTTTCAAAAGCAAATCTTCATCTAAATATAAGTTTAGTATTTTTTCAAGTCCTTGAATGCTAATTCCTTTTGATTTTAAAATAGATATGAAATTCTTAAACCCTAGTTTAAAGTAAGCAAAGTCATAATTTTTATCAATTTTCTTTTGAACATATTGACTATCAAAGTTTAGTAGTTCTCCAATCGAAATTTCACTCCAAAATTTTAAAAGTTCTTTTTCTTTTCCACTAGCAATTAATGCCCCGTTAAATGCTCCTATAGAGGTTCCCACAACAGCATCAAATTTTAAATGGGCTTTTTTAAAAGCATAGTAAGCCCCAATTTGATAAGCACCTCTAGCTCCACCCCCTTGTAAAGCAAGTCCAATCATTTTTTAAAACTCCCTTCTTATAGTCTTGATAAAACAAAAGCTAATAAAAGACCACAAAGAATGCCTAATTTGGTTTCTTTTTTACTTTTATTTTTATAAATTTCTGGCAATAGCTCACAAAAACTGATATAAAAAAGCATTCCAAGAGTTATAGAAAGTAAAATACCTTCGATATAAAAATTGATTTCTTTATCTAGGAAGAAGAGGAAGAGTGCCCCAACAAAACTAGAAGAAATTAATAGAAAATAAACGAGTTTGTTTGATTTTCTACTTTCTTTTTTAAAAGACATACTGATAAAAATCTCAATACCTAATGGTAAATTGTGACAACCAACCGACAAAGCCATGAGTAGGCCTGCTCTTATATTGTTTAAACCGGTAATGTATATTGAAATTCCTTCTAATAAATTATGAATGATTAAGGAAATAGACGTAATAAATCCAATGTGATAAAAATGGTTTTGGTGTTCGATAATTTTATCATTTTTTTCTTTATGTTCATGTTTATGCTCTGGTATAAAGAAATCTAAAACTTTTAATAAAAGAAAACCCAAAATAAAAAATATTAGAATAATTAAGCCATAACGATTATTTTCTTGAGGATTTAAAATTTCCAATATTTCCGGAATTAAATCACCTAGCATTAAAAATAACATAATGATTAAAGAAAAACTGGTTGTAAATAAAATTAATTTTTCTTTGTTTTGAAAAAAGCTTGGGATTAACATACCAAGTAAGAAAAAAATTCCTACAATTATTGTTAAGAGAAGGGCTAAATAATTCATATTTCTTCACCATATTCATTATAACGCATTTAATTGAAAAGAAAAATAGTACTTAAAGTACTATGATTGTTGTTTTGATACTGGAACGGCTTCTAAATAAAGATGACCTTTAAAACTGCATTCCGTTAAATCTATTTGGTTTTCATTGAGATCATTTAATAAATACATACGCAAAACTAAAGTTACAGTTTGTTTTGCTGGTAATGAAACGGCATCAGTCGTTAATTTTAAATCATTTACTTTTACAATTTTACGAGGATGTGTATCATCGATGTCTGAAACCATCTCTCCTAGAGTAACACTACTAAAGTCTCCTGATGAAACTGAACTTAAATCTCCACTATCATCTTTTTGTAACAATTCCCATTTAAAATATTTGGATTTTAAATTTTCAGCCATTTCCATTCCTTTTAAATAAACCTCAAATTTTCCATCTACGGTTGTATCAGTTGTACTTGTAACAGTAAACGTTAAAGAATCTGCTCTTTTTGCAACCTCTTGCTCATTTATTAACTCCATATTTTCATTATGAATACTATTGCTATCAGTGGCATTCAAGCTACTCGTTACATTAAAAATACCTGTTGATGCTGTAGTAGTAGTGGGATTAAAACTAGCACGATAATAAGCATAAGTTGCACTAAAGGCTAAAACAACTAATGAAACAACTAAAAGTAAAACTTTGGGAAAATGTTTTTTATACATAAAAGTCACCTATTTTCTGATTACAATTATACTAAATATCAAAAAAATATACAACTTTTTTTCTTTCTTCTAAAAAATTTTACAGTTATCCCTTTTTTAAAAAGAATGGATTTGTTTAAAAATATATACATTTTGAATATCTTTTTCTTTTTTATCACAGGTAATTAAAGTTAAATTGGTCTGATTCATTTCTCTACGAATCGAAAGGTTACCATCCTTTTTTTCATTATAAACGTATTGTAGCTGGTACTCATATTTTTTTCCTTTATAATAAATATACGCAATATCTTCCTTTTCTAAACGAAACAAATTTTTAAAATAAGCTATTTTACTTGTTCCACTATGGCTTGCTAAAATAAGATTACTATTTTCGATATCGGGCATTTTTGAGGTTTCAATTACTTGAATATTTTTATCAACATTATTTAATGTAGAATTTAAAGAATAAAATCCTTTTTTTAAATTTATTTTAGGAATTTCTAATACAGCAATATAAGAATCTTTTTGTTCTATTAATGTATCCGCCGCCGTAAAATTTTCGATTTTTTCTTCTTCGTTTTTCTTCTCATAATACGAAATAAAAAATAAAGAAGAAAACAAAAGGATAAAAATAAACTTATTTTTTAATTTTATCATTAAAAAGCAAGCTCCAACTAAAGAATAAACCAATTACGGGATAAAAAAAGGCAGCGTTTATACTTTTTTGGGTATCAGGAACCTCAACAATTTGTTCGTTTTCCATAGTCACTTGTACGACTTGGTTATCTTCTTTTATCGAAAAATATAATTTATCTTGAAATTTTTGGTATCCATCTAAAGCTTCTTTTTCAATTATGTAGTAATTTCCATAAGGAAGATTTTCTATCCTAATTTGGCCATTTAAGTCGGTGCGTCCTTGATAAATTAAATTTTCTTCTTCATTATAAACCTCAATTAAGACATTAGATAAAAATTCCCCTGTTTCCACGTCTACTTTAAAAAATTCTAAAGTGCCTAGATATGGTTTATTTAGTAGCGATAATGAAACACTTTCGGGGGTATTTTCATCAACAATAAAATCAATATCTTCTACAAAATGATACCCAGCTTGTCCACTTATTTGCCTGATACAATACTTTCCATAGGGAAGCGTAATGCTAAAAAGACCTTCTTTGTCGGTTTTTAATGTAGTAATAATTTGGTTGGTCTCTTTATTGTAAATTGCAAATTCTGCCCCTTCTTCTTTTACAGATGTTGTAAAATACAAAAAGTTTTTTTCTACGAATACTTTCGTTTTAAAAACTTGATCAAAAACTTGAATTTCTACTAATTTCGTATCGTTTTCTTTTGTTACAGTAAAGGGATATTTATTTTCATCCAACGTATAGCCAATTGGAGGTGTTATTTCTTGTAAATAATAAGTTCCTAACACTAAATTTTTTTTAGATAAACCCGTACAATCTTCTCCTATTTCTATTTTATCTACTAAAGTTCCTTCTTCGGTATAAATTCCGTACACTGCTTTAGCAAGTGAAGAACCATAGCCACTAGAAAGGCAACTATTTGTATCTTGATCATATTTTACTAGTTTTACTTGTCCTAAATAAATTTTATCATAAACAACTAATTCTTCAACTGGTTTTTCTACCGTTAAAGTAAAAGTATATCTATTGGGATCTAATTCATAATTCAATCCCGCTTTATCTTCTAATACATAATAGGTTCCTAATTCTAAATTTTCTAAAGTAGCAGAACAATTTTCATCAATGACCAAATCCTTTATAAACGTATTATCTTCTTTATAGAGTTTATAAACGCTTCCCTTTAAGGATCCTTCCGCTAGAACTCTACAGCTTTTGGTGTCTTGGTCATATTTTTTTAAACTTAATTTTCCACTAACAACATTAAATCGAACACTAGCACTTAAAGGTTCTATATTCCCTGGAACCATTAAATTTTGACCATCACTAGATTTATAGACAATAAAATTATCATCGTAATGAGCCGCCTCTTTTTCTAAATAAACCTCCCCACTTTGAGTAGAATTTGGCATAACTATTAATTGTCCATCGGTAATGCTATACGTACAATTTTTACATTCCTTCACTTGAAAGTCATTTAACTTTCCATAATTATAAGAACCATGATAAGGAATTGTTTGGTCTGTAGTATTAAATTCAGGCATTTTTAAATAATCCTCTACTAAATCTTCTAAAATTTCTATTTTACTTTTAATTTCACTAGGTATTTTTATTTTTTCTTTGGGCTTATCATACTGTTTCGTAAAATCAAAGTCATTTCCTAGCGTTTCCCATATTTTAGCTTGGGTTGCTACAATCCATTCATTTCCCGTATGATTTTTATAACCATATCCATAATAGGCATACAAAGAAATAAGATTTAACTCTTCACTATCTAAAGAGACTTTTTTGGCAAGTTCATCCACGGATAAATCGTAATAACCTTTATAATCATCTGTAGAGAAAGATACCCCTGGTTCTATACAAAAAGCCGTTTCTCCATCACCATTTCTTGTAAAATGTTCAAAATTTCCATAATGTCCATTACTATCTACATAACTATAGCTCCCTATAAAGGTACGTTTAAAACTATCCGTAGTGGATTTGGCAAGTACATCAATACTATTAAATACTAAAGCAAAAGCAAAAATAACAACTATTTTTTTTAACATACATCTTTCTCCTTTCACTTATATATATACAACGCAAATTTGTTATTTCCTTTTTTTATTTAGTATTTTTTTTATTTTTTATAAAAAAAATGAATTACCTAAAAAGATAAATCATTTTCATTTTTTAAATTTTCTTATTTTTTAACAAATAATCAATCGCCCTTAATACGCCAATTTTACCATATTCGTAAGTAAGAGCCCCTTGTTGATATGCGATAAAAGGTTCTCTTAAAGGTCCATCGCAAGATAGTTCAATACTGCTTCCTTGAGTAAAAGACCCACTTGCCATAATAATTTGATCCTCATACCCTGGCATATCTCCTGGAATTGGTAAAAAGGCTGAATCAATGGGCGAACCACTTTGAATGCCTTGACAATAAGCAATTAATTTTTCTCTATCATGGAAAATGATGTTTTCGACAATATCGGCGCGTTCTTCATCGTATTTTGGCTCTACAATAAAACCTAATCGTTCCATCATAAGACTTGTAAAAATAGCGGTTTTTAAACTACTTGCTACTACACTTGGAGCAAAAAATAACCCTTGCAAAATACTTTTATTAATACCAAGTGTCGGTCCAACATCCTTGCCTTCACCTGGAAGCGTTAGGCGTTCTCCACAAAGTTCAATTAATTCCTTTTTTCCAACAATATAAGCGCCATTTGGGGCAATCCCTCCACCTAAATTTTTAATTAAAGAACCAACGACAATATCGGCACCAACCTCACTTGGTTCTACTTTAGATACAAACTCGCAATAGCAATTGTCTACCATAATAATTACATCTTTATCGATTTCTTTAATAAATTTGATAACCTTTTCTAACTTTTCTATCGTAATACTTTTTCTTGTTGAGTAGCCTTTGCTTCTTTGAATTTCAATGACTTTTACTTTATGATTTTTTAAATATTCCTCAATTTTTGGATAATCAAAGTTATCCTCTACTAAATCAATTTGATCATAATGGATATGAAATGATTTTAAGGAACTAGCGTTTTCTTTAATCCCAATCACCTCATGTAAGGTATCATAAGGAAGCCCCGTTATCGAAAGCAAAGTGTCATTAGGTCGTAATAAAGCAAATAAACAAGTAGATAAAGCATGAGACCCTGATACCATTTGGCATCTTACTAAGGCATCTTCTGTTTTAAAAATATGGGCATAGATTTTTTCAATAGTTTCTCTTCCTACATCATTATAGCCATAGCCACTAGTACTTAAAAATGCACTTTCGTTTAGATTGTTTGCCCAGAAAGCTTCTATTACTTTTTGAGAATTAAAGCTACAAATCTCTTCCACTTTTCCATAAATTGGTTTTAGTTCTTTTTCAACTGTATCGGCTAAAGTAAGTATTTTTTCATTGGTAATCATTTTAAACCTCCATCTACGCGTATAATACTACCATCTATGTAACTCGCCTCATCACTTGCTAAAAATGCAACAACGTTTGCTATTTCTTCAGGTTCTCCGAAACGATTAAGTAAAATCTTTTCTTCCTCTTCTTTTATATAATCCACATCTAACTCTTTATTCATCTCCGTATTTACCCAACCAGGAGCAATAGTATTTACACGAATAAAAGGAGCATATTCCTTTGCTAAATTTTTTGTTAAAGAAATAACACCTGCTTTGGAAGCATCATAATCCAAACTATAAGGATACATAGTATCAATTCCATTTGTAGAAGAAATATTTATAATACAACCCTTTTTTTCTTTTACCATATATTTGGCAACCTCTCTTGAAACGAGAAAAGTTCCAATTAAGTTAACATCTAAAATACGTCTAAAATCGGCAACGATTTTATCTTCTACTAAACTATCGATAGCAATCCCTGCATTATTCACCAAACAATCGATGTGGCCAAACTTTTCAATCGATGCATCCACCATCTTTTTTATTTCTTGTTCGTTTGAAATATCAGCTTTGGCTAATAATACTTGAATTGGATAAGTTTTTTCTAGTTCTTCTTTTAATATACTTGCCTTATCAAAACTTTCTACATAATTAAGAATAATATTATAATTTAAGGAAGCCAATTTTTTGGCAATAGCGGCGCCAATACCGCGACTAGCTCCCGTAATCAAAGCAACTTTTTTATCCATTTTTCTTCACCTAGAATTATCTTATCACAAAAAAAGTAAGCTTGCCACTTACTTATTTATTTTGCAAGAACAATACGGAAAGCACGGCCCGTGTCCGCCTCACCTGTGATGCGACCGAAAGTGAAAACACCGTTCTCAAACCCGTGAACGTAATCGCCACCACGTAGGAACCAAGGGCTGACAGCCAAGACAAACAAACCTTCATCGTGATACCATCCACTAATTGTTCTAGTTTGTTCTACAGCAGCATCTGTTGTTCCTTTATACTTTTCGACTATAAATGGCCCCATCTCACCAGTAGCATCTCCAAGTATTCTATTTGAATATTGATTATTTACTCCATTTTTATAGGAATCATAATATTTCTCATCTTTTAAATCTTCTGGAGTTAATCCACTTTTTGAATTATCATTTGAATTGACCATCACACCCATTACGTATTCCCACGAGCCTCCACTCATATCATAAATACCAGTGTAGTTATTCGTAGTACTTGCCTTGATGCTTTCGGTATTAAAATATTGATAGTTATAAGTTCCGTCTTGACCTTTGCTTGAACCTCCATATTCGTTACAAGCACTACTATTAGTGCTACATAACTCACTTGTTTGAGTATATCCAATTGTAGGTTCGTTTTTTGCTTCATATCCTGTTAATCGACTAGAGTTATTATTCATTCGTATATCACTACATTCATTTCCACTACATCTTCCATAAATAGAATTAGTTAGATAGGCTACTGCTCCCCATTCGGTATTCTTCTTCATATGACTATTTAAATCTTTATTATAATTTAAACTATTTTGATACATTGTTCCTACA
>CANRPZ010000023.1 GCA_947632625.1 uncultured Bacilli bacterium
CCCCCCCGAAAGAAAAGTCAATCGTTTTCCATTGCTTTTCAACCCCAAATAATTCCAAAAAAAAAGAAAGCCTTTTTAAGCCTTCTCTATCTCAATATAAACCTCGTGATTATTCAAATCAAACTTATTTGTTAAACCCTCTTTTTCTTCTATTTTTGTTGCAAGAGTTTCCTTTTTAATATACTCTTTAAATTTCTCTAAAGATTTTTTAAATTCTTCATCGCCCTTAACATAAATCGAAATACGATCGACGATATTAAAGTCTTTTAATTTTCTTTCATTTTGAACTTTAGAAATAAATTCACGAGCAATACCTTCTAATAATAAATCTTCATTTAATGTTGTATCAATAATTACAAATTCATTGTTTTCCATACCGACATTAAATCCTTCTTTTGAAGAAATACGAATATCAACCATTTCATGAGTAACCTCTAACTTTTCATTATCTATATCTAAAGTTATTGGTTGATTTTGATGAAGCAAAGTGATTTCTTCTTCCGTTAAATTTGCTAACTTTTCTTGGAATTCTTTCATTTTAGAACCTAAAGTTTTTCCAACTACTTTAAAATTTGGTTTTACCGTGATGTTCATATAGGCATTTAAGTCATTTACAAAAACAATTTCTTTAATGTTTAATTCTTCTTCTATTAAAGGTACTAAATCCGCAATTAGTTTTTTATTTTTACCATCTAGTATCGCTTTTGTAAGAGGTTGACGAACCTTTATTTTGGCTTCTTCTCTTATAAAACGTCCAATAGAAATTAAGTTTCTTACTAAATCCATTCTTGATTCTATATGCTCGTTTATTAATTCTTCTTTGCAAAGTGGATACTCTTCTAAATGAACGGATTCATTATTTGTTAAATTACGATACAATTCTTCAGAAATAAAAGGAGTAATTGGAGCAATTAGTTTTGATAAACCAACTAAAACCTCATAGGTTGTAATATATACACTTTTCTTTGAGTCATTTAAAGTGCTTCCCCAGAAACGATTACGATTTCGTCTGATATACCAGTTTGATAAATCTTCTGATACAAAATTGGCTAGATAATGGACAACTTTATTTAAATCATATTCATCAAAAGAAGAACGAACATTTTTAATTAAACGATTGTATTTTGAAAGTAACCATTTATCGATTTCCTCACGTTTTTCATAAGGTACATTACAAAGTTCCGTATCAATTTCATCAATATTGGCATACATTTGGAAGAAACTATAGGTATTTTTTAATGGATTAAAGAATTTAGAATAAACCTCTTTTAAACCATTGATATCAAATCGAAGCGGTGTCCAAACAGGAGAAACATAAGGAAGATAAAATCTTATGGTATCTGCTCCATACTCTTTTATAGTTGTAAATGGTTCTACAATGTTGCCACGAGATTTACTCATTTTCTTTCCTTCGGCATCGAGTAATAAATCATTTACCAAAACATTTTTAAATGGAGAACAGCCCTTTACGAAGGTTGAGATAACCAAAAGAGTATAGAACCATCCTCTTGTTTGGTCAATTCCTTCACAGATAAAGTCAGCTGGGAATTGATTTTCAAATAACTCTTGATTTTCAAATGGATAGTGATACTCGGCGAATGGCATTGCACCGGAATCAAACCAACAGTCCAAAACATCTAAAATACGAGTCATATCTTTACCGCATTTTGGACATTTTAAATGGATTTCATCAATATAAGGTTTATGTAAATCAAAATCATCTTTAATTTCCGTTGTTGCCATACTCTTTAATTCTTCGATCGAACCAACCATATGGTTATACCCACATGCACATTTAAAGTAAGGAATTGGACTACCCCAATAACGGCTTCTGGAAACATTCCAGTCTCTCGCATTACGAATCCAGTTAGCAAAACGTTTTTCTCCTACATAAGCCGGATACCAATTCACACTTTCGTTAGCTTTGACTAAAGCATCGGTCATTTTACTAACGCGAATATAGTAACTTGGCATAGAATAGTAAATTAAAGGTGTATCGCATCTCCAGCAATGAGGGTATTCATGGTCTATTTTTTGACGTTTGAATAATTTCCCTTCGCCTTTTAAGTACTCGACAACCTCTTCGTTTACATCATGAACAAATTTTTTATCCCATAAGCCCCCAACATAGCAGCCATCTTTTCCCACTGGATTTAGGTAAGGCAAATCGTATTTTTTTCCAACGTTTGCATCGTCCTCGCCAAAAGCAGGAGCGATATGAACAATGCCTGTTCCATCTTCCATCGTAACATATTCATCACAAGTTACGTAAAAAGCTTTTTTATCGACTGAAAAAGAAGGAATTAATTGTTCATATTCTTGATATTCTAAATCACGACCTTTAAATGTTTCTAAAACGGTTGCTTCTTCTCCTAAAACTTTTTCAACTAGCGCACTTGCTAGAATAAACTTTGTTCCTTTTGATTCAACCAGGCTATAGTTTTCATTAGGATTTACACATAAAGCAACATTGGCAATTAAAGTCCAAGGGGTTGTTGTCCAAACTAAAAAATAAACATCCTCATCTTTCTTTTTAAAAGGGACATAAACCGTTATAGCATGATCGGTTTGATAATTTTGGGCAACCTCATGGGTAGCAAGACCCGTTCCACAATGAGGACAGTAAGGAACAACTCGCGTTCCTTCATAGAACATATCCTTCTCCCACATTTGTTTTAAAATCCACCATTCGGTTTCAATATACTCATTTTTATACGTTAAATAAGGATGTTCAACATCAAAGAATTGGCCCATCTTACTTGTTAAATTGGTAAATGCATTTTCATTTTCTCTAACACTCTTGCGGCATTCTTCATTAAATTTAGCAATTCCTAGTTTTTCTATTTCTTTTTTAGAAGAAATACCCAACTTTTTTTCAACATGATTTTCTACTGGTAGGCCATGTGTATCCCAACCTATTTTGCGAATTACTTTTTTACCATTCATAACATAATATTTAGTAATTGTATCTTTTAAATTTTTTGCTACCATATGATGAAGACCTGGAAATCCATTGGCAAAAGCGGGTCCGTCATAAAAGACAAATGTCTCATTCTCTTTATTTTTTTCTACTTGACGATCATGCATAGCATTTACACTACCCCAAGACTCTAAAATAGAGGTTTCAACCTCACTAACTGGTCTTTTATCTAATTCTTTAAAATTTTTCATATAAATCCTTCTTTCTAATAAAAAAGCAACCATTTGCCAAGGAGCAAATGATTGCGGTACCATCCTTTATTTTACTTAATTTGCTTGTAACGTAAGTGCCCGTTATTTCTTACTTTATTCATTTCAGAAATAAAACTCCCAAGTGATTTTTCGAAAAAGAACTTTATTCATTTCCACCAACCATGAACTCTCTAGCAAAGTTTCTTTTTTTACTTTTCTTGTTCCTCGTTTTTAAAACAACTTTATTATATTTATTTTTTTAATCGCTGTCAATATTTTCATGATTTTTACTTACATAACTTTCTAAAGCTTTTAAGTATTCTTCTTCACTATCTAACCCTAAAATCATTTCTTCGGTGGCATCTAGTTTACGAATAACAATTTCCGGCTTATCCTTTTCTTCTTGTAAGTATTTTACATTTTCTAAATATAAATATTTTATGCCATTTATTTCTAAAGTATCCATAATAACGTATTCTAAATTATCTTCCAATGTTACGGTTTCCAAGTTCATCTATCCTCTTTCCTTCCAAATCATTTTTAACATAAGTGGTTAAATCGGAGATTTGTTTTACTCCCGCTTGGGCAAGAACATCTTCTATTTGTTTAAAATTTGTACCATAATAAAGATTAATTTCATTTAAAACAAGTGGCAAGTAATTATTTTTACAATATTCATCTAATGTAAAGTAATAGAAATAAAAGGCTGTAATAGGATTTTCATATTTACTATGAATTTGTTCGATCATACTTTCCCAATTATGGTCATGAACCGGAATATTAGTAGCTAAAGATTCGTTATACATAACCCCCTGATAAATCATATTTGGATTATAAATTTGTTCTTTGTACTCTCTTAATTGATTTTTTAATTGTTCATTATCTTTATGATGCCAAAGTCCATATCCTCCAATTGATACGGCAAGAACAGCACTTGCGGTTAGTATATAGGTATATTTTTTTATCTCTTGTTTGATTTTTTTTCTTTTATTGGGAACTTTTACATTTGGTTTAACACTTTGTTTGACACTTTCCATAACCTTCTTGTCTTTTATTTCTTGATAAAAGGCTTTTGAATCAAAAGATTGCATGGACGCCGTTTGTCTTGCATATTTTTCACGAATTTCCTTAATATGTTGATCTAATTGTTCATTTAATTTTTTTATGTTTTCAAAATTGGTATTTAAATCTTCCATGAAGATTCCTCCAGTCTCTAAAACAACTATACCCCTTTTATCTAGTATTTGTCAACGAAAAGTAAATTACTTTACAAAGTATAATTTTTTTTATTTCTAATATGTTATTATTAGTATAGAAAAGAGGTTTTCTAGTATGCATATCGACAAAACAATTTTTAAAGAATACGATATACGTGGTACTTATCCTGTAGAGTTAAATGAAGAAATTGCTTACCAAATTGGAAGAGGTTATGGTAGTTTTTTAAGAGAAAAATTAAACGAAAAAGCTTGTGTTGTTGGAAGAGACAATCGTCTTTCTAGTTTATCACTTTCTAACGCTTTAATGGAAGGGATTATGGATAGCGGCTGCGATGTTTACAATTATGGACTTATTACAACTCCGATGCATTATTTAACAAGACATTTAAATCATTTATACGGAATTATGGTTACGGCTAGTCATAATCCAAAAGAAGATAATGGTTTTAAGTTTTCTTTTGATTCTTTAGCAAATGCACGTGGAGAGATGATTTATGAATTTCGCGATTATGTTTTTAAAAATCAGTTTTTAAAGGGTCGCGGTAAAGTAATCGTTAAAGATATTAAAAAAGAATATTTAGATTACATGCAAAACAATATTCATATGGGAGATAAAAAAGTAAAAGCAGTGATTGATTTAGGAAATGGAGCGACTACTTGTATTGCTAAAGAGGTGCATAATTTATTTCCTAATTTAGATATTACCTATATTTGTGATGAAAATGATGGTACATTTCCAAATCACCACCCCGATCCCGCTGTGGAAGAAAATATGGAAATGTTAAAGCAAAAAGTAATCGAGGAAAACGCCGATATTGGAATTGCTTATGATGGAGATGGCGATCGAATTGGTATTGTATTAGAAAATGGAACTTATATTTCCGCTGACCTTCTAATGCTTTTAATCGTTAAAGATTTACTCCCTACTTTAGAAAACAAGACTATTTTGTATGATGTTAAATGTTCTAAATCGTTAGAAGATGAAATCATTCGTCTTGGTGGCACTCCTTTTTGTTATCGAACTGGTACAAGTTATACGGAAGCGAAAACAAAAGAATTAAATTTAGGTTTTGGAGGAGAATTTTCAGGACATATTTTCTTTAATGATCGGAGCTATGCTTTAGGTAGTGGTATTTACGCTGGTTTACGAATTATGGAAATCTTATCGAAATCTGATAATTCTTTAAGTGAGATGTTAAAAGATCGAACTTATTATATAGCAACACCGGAAATTAAAATTCCAACCACAAATGAAAAAAAATTTACTATTGTTTCTCAAGTATTAGAATATGTTAAAACAAAAGGCTATACGTATAATGATATCGATGGGGTACGAATTACATTTGATAATGGATGGGCACTTATTCGTGCAAGTAATACAGGACCAAATTTAACCGTTCGTTTTGAGGCTAAAACCGAAGAATTATTAGAAAACATAAAAAAAGAATTTATGGATGTTCTAAATGAATTTCTATAAATTCTTTTTTTTAATTAGTTTCCTTTTACAATTTCTATCGCTTTATGCATTTTCATATCGTATTTTACAACATCTAAACTGCCATAAGCTTTTAATAACTCTTCTTTACTAATACCATAGTTATTAGCCATTTCAGTAGCTTGTTTATCAGCTTCTGCATCACTAATTTCAATTTTTTCAACATCAGCCACTTTTTCAAGTAAATAACGATATTTTACTCTTTTGGTAGCTTCTGGTTCCATTTGCTCATGTAATTTTTCATGCGTCATACCACTAAATTCATAATATTGCTCTAATTTTAATCCTTGCATAGATAGTTGTTGTTCAAATTGATGAATCATACGATGAACCTCATCATCAATAATTTCTTCATTAATATCAATTTTCATATTTTCACTTGCTTTAGCAAGGCAATTTTCAATATATTCATCCTCAATAGAAGCTTCTTTACGAGCTTTAATACTTTCTTCTACCTTTTTTTCAAATTCTTCTTTTGTTTTTACATCTGTATAGCCTAAATCCAAATAGAATTCTTCATTTAACTCTGGTAAAATTCGCGTTTTAATTTCATTTACTTTTACATTAAATTTAACTTTTTTATTTTTTAAATCTTCGGTATAATTTTCAGGAAATTTTAAATTAAGTTCTTTAGTCTCTCCAACTTTTAAACCAATAAGGCCATCTTCAAAACCTGGAATAAAGGTATTAGAACCAATCTCTAATGGATAGTTTTCTCCTGTTCCACCTTCTAATTCTACATTATCGACATATCCTTTAAAATCAATAATGGCTGTGTCGCCCTTTTCTACTTTACTGTTTTCTTCTTTTACTTTGATTTCAGCGTATTTATTTCTTAAAGATGCAATTTCACTTTCTAACTCTTCTTTACTTACCTTGGCTTCTGGTTTTTTAATTTTTAAGTTTTTATATTCTCCTAAAGTAACCTCTGGAGCCGTAATGAAAGTAAATTCTAAAACACATTCTTTTTCATTAATTGTTTTTACATTTAATTTTGGTTCACATACAGGTACTATTTTATTTTCTTCTAGTACTTTTTTATAACAAGAATCTACCGCACTATCTAAAGCGTCCATATAAAGAGATTCAATGCCAAATTTTTTAATATAAATTTCTTTTGGAGCAGCACCTTTACGAAAGCCATCGATTTTTACATCTTTATTTTTTTTCTTAAAAGCTGTATCTAAACATTTTTCCCATTCTTGTTTTTCGATTTTAATTTCTTTTACAATTTCATTTTTTTTCATTATACGTCCTCTTTCTAACAAGTTCTATTATACATAAGGCACATAGAAAATGCAAATAAAAAAATTGTACAATCGTACAACTATTTTATATCGGTAATGGTTACAGCAAAATTTCCATTTGGACTTGCAACATCCACTTTTTCACCTTTTTTATGATTAATAATGGCTTTTCCTATTGGACTTTCGTTAGAAATCTTATTTTCAAATGGATCTGCTTCTAAAGAACCTACAATTTTATATTCTTCTGTTTCTCCATCTTCATAAGTAATCGTAACTGTGCTCCCCACATCGACTTTATCTTTTTTATTTCCAGAAGCAATAGTACAATGCTCCAATTTAAATTCTAATTCTTTAATTCTAGCTTCTAATTGCGCTTGCTCATTTCTTGCGGCATCATAATCAGAGTTCTCTGATAAATCTCCAAGAGCTCTCGCTTCTTTTAAGGCTTTAATCACTTCAGGTCTTTTTTCTGTTTTTAAGGTATTTAGTTCTTGTTCTAATTCTAAATATCCATCTGCAGTAAGCATAATGTTTTCAACTTGTTTCATTTTTTCCACCTTCTAAAAATATCAGTAATAAGAATACTATAAATAATCCTGTTTGTCAAACATTTTTATGCGCATCATATCGTATTTTTCTAACTTAACATCAATTTTTAATTTTATAATCTTTTTCGGATGATTTGAAATGGTCAAAACATGACCATCTTCGTCAAAAATATCGCCGATTTCATAGGTTGTCGCCTCTAAATGAGGGCCAAAAAATTCGACTATATCACCCTTTTTAAAATAATTGCGATGTTCAATGGTTGCCATTTTGTTTTTTTCATTATAGTCAAGAACGAGTCCTAAAAAATCTTGATTGGATAATTCTTGTCTTCCTAAAAAATATTGTTCTTCTTCGGTTGGCAAACCATTTACAAATTGAGGGGTTGAATCTCGATTCGCGCAGCGATTTAAAATATCCAAATAGTATTTTATTTCCCCTTCACTTAAAGTATTTTCGCTTATTTTATCAAGAATCGTATGATAAACATTTATTACGGTAGCGATGTAATAAATTCCTCGCATTCTACCTTCTACTTTAAAAGAATTAACTCCAATACTGATTAATTCTTTAATATATTCTATTAAATTTAAGTCTTTTGGTGTCATACTAAAAATTTCTTTTTCACTTTTATTTTTAAATGTCCAACGACAAATTTGAGCACATCCACCACGATTGGCATCTCTTAAGGTACAGTAATTAGACATAATGCAACGTCCGCTAAAACTTGTACACATAGCGCCATGGATAAAACATTCCAATTCCAAATGGGTCTTTTCTTTTATTTTTCTTATATCCTCTAGACTAGCTTCCCGAGCAAGAACTAGACGCGTAACACCTAAACTTTTATAAAAAAGACCTGCTTCACTATTTAGAATACTTGCTTGAGTCGAAACGTGAACCTCTAATTTTAAACCAAGTTCCTTTGCTCTTTTGATGACTAAAATATCACTAGCAATAATCGCATCGACAAAAATTTTATCTAAAGCTTTTAAATAAGCATCAAGGTTTTCCAATTCTTTTTCATGAAAAAGGATATTTACGGTAACATATAGTCTTTTATGACGACGATGGGCATATTTTACCGCTTGTTTTAATTCTTCTAAAGTAAAATTTTGGGCATTTGCTCTTAAGCCGAAGCTTTTCCCTGCACAATACACAGCATCAGCACCATATAAATACGCTATTTTTAATTTTTCCATATCCCCTGCTGGAGCAAGCAATTCAACCTTTTTCATTTCTCTTCCTCCTTCAAGCGATAATAGGTTTCTTGATGTAAAAAACCAGTATCTTTATCAACGGCAATCTCTTTTCCTTCTAATATACGTTTTACATCCTTTTGCTTTAAATGCATCGGATTTATAAAATAATACAAAATATTTTCATGTTCAATAAAGCGATAATCAATAAATTTTTTCGCATATAAAACCGTTCCATACTCATTTTCAATTGCCAGAAATTCTTTTTTAGAATTCTCTTCTATTAATGTTTCTTCTTGTTTATTTGGAAGAGCAAAATACTTTTGATAGTTCTTTAAAAGAGTACGTCTAGAATACATGGTTTCTATTAAAGAAAAATAAGGAACCACTAGCTTCTTTTTAGCATGATCTAAAATCGAAAGTATTTCATTTTCCGTAATATCCGTACTTACTAAAAGACTATCCACATAATCTAAATAATAATTAACAGAAACATAATTTGTTGTATTATGGCTTTGCATATAAATAAGTTCTAGCGATAACTTTAATTTTTTGGCAAGATTTATTATACCTAAATCAGTAAAACAAATGCCTTTTATATTGGGTTTAAGGGTTGCTAGAATTTTTTCTAACTTTTTTATGTCCTTATTATCTAGAATACGATTTATATAAAGATAGGCGTTTGGTATTGTAATCGTATCAATGTCATAGGTATTTAAAAAACCTACCGAAAAATCTTTAATAGGAAAAAGAAAGTTAATATTCTTAACTTTCAACTTTAATATGTCTTTTTCTGTTACCACAATTAAAAATGATTTTTCTTTCATTTTCTTTTACTCACGCTTAATCCATCACCAACATCTATAAATTCGGTGTCGAATTCTTCATTATTTTTTAAAAAATCAATATAACTTTCGATTTTATCTACTATACCACGTAAATTTTTACTATCAATCGTTTCTTTTTTTCCTACGTAACCATGAAATTTTAAATTATCCGTAATAATGACTCCTCCAGGTGCTAAAAAATATTTAAATTTTTCAAAAAATTTCGTATATTGTCCTTTAGCAGCGTCGATAAAGATTAAATCATATGTAACACCAGTTAAATTGACCTCTAAAGCATCTTGAAAAACTACGTTTACCTCTTTATCAAAACCACACTTTTTAACATTTTTTAAGCATTCCATATAGCGAGATTCATCACGTTCAATTGTTGTGACTTTTACCTCACTGCTAGAAGAAGCCATTAAAATAGCAGAATATCCAATAGCGCTTCCAATCTCTAAAATATTTTTTACATTATTGTTTTTAATATATTTCATAATAAAAGCAATAGAATCTTTTTCAATAATCGGAACATTTTTTTCTTTAGCGTATTGTTCCATTTCTAAAATATATTGTTTCATTTACCCTCAACCTACTTCTCTTTGTATGTCAATAAATTCTTCATATGTGTTTGCAAAAAAGACCTCATGTGTTTTTATATTGGCATAAAAATATATATAATCAGTATCACTTGGATTTAAAACAGCTTTAATACTCATTAGTGATGGATTACAAATAGGGCCAACAGGTAATTTTCCAGCCATACCACTATTTGATTCACTCGTATTATAAGGATTAGCAGTTCTTAAATCATTCATCGTTAATGTATCCTTTAATGATTTTTTTACTGCATAATACGTTGTTACATCCATTCCTAACCCTTTTTTCATTTCTAATCTTTTATAAATCACTTGAGCAACTCTTCTTCTATCTTCTTCATTTACTGCTTCTAATTCTACAATGGAAGCCATTGTAAGAATCTCATGAATAGAATAGGCACTATTTTCCATATCAAGGGTTTCTAATTTTACTTTCGTATTGTCGAGTATCTTTATTAGGATATCTTTAATACTTACATTTTTAGAAAACTCATATGTATCAGGGAATAAATAACCTTCAAGTGCATAATAAATATTACCATTTAAAATCTCATCTGTCAAAAAATCGTATTTTAAAATCAATTCTTTCATAAATTCACGAGAGTTTAAAACCTCTTTTACATCGTCTTCTGTATAGGGAAAATTTGCGGTAATGGTACTAATAAAGTCCGTCATATTTTTTCCTTCTACAAAGGTTACTTTAACACTTTCTGTGATGGCTTTCCCTTCTTGTATTTTCTTTATAATTTCAGGAGCACTCATGTTTCTTCTTAATTCATATTTACCTGCTTGTAAATTGATATCATTGTGAAAAAATAAATATACTTTTACGGCAAAGGAACTACGAATTAAGCCAGCATTTTTTAAATCATTTACAATGCCAATTTTGCTTGTTCCTCCTTCAATTGTAAAATTAATTGAGTCTTCATTTTTACTTACCTTTGATAAACTAAATCCATAAAGACCTATTCCTAAAAAAAGGATAGCAAACAAAGAAAGAAAAAGTACAAGTACTTTTTTATTTTTCTTCATGAATTTCACCTTCTAATTTACTTAAAAAAGTTTCTATCGTGTTCCATTCCTCTTCCGTTTCAATTGGTAAAAGTTCTTTATCTCTTCCTGTTTTATCATAAATATTTGCATAAACTTTCATTTTGCCTTTTTCTTTAGAATGGTCAGTATAAACAACATAACTTTTTTTCGTTTCTTCAGAATCAAAAGTAAATATTATTTCATATTCTTTTGAATTCCCGTTTTTATCTTTAACGGTAAACATACTATTTTTCGTATCCACTTTTTTCCCTACTTTCTTTTTTCAAATATGTATCTAAAATAATCGCGGCAGCGTAACTATCTATTACTTTCTTTCTTTTTTTTCTTTTCGTATCTATTTCAATTAATACGTTTTCTGCTTCTACGGTTGATAAACGTTCATCGATTAATACAATAGGTATGGTAAAATGACTTTCCAATATATTTTTAAATTGATCCGTTCTTTCAGTAGCAAAACCTAAAGAATTATTCATATTTTTAGGATATCCTAAAACAAATAAGCTGATTTCTTTTTCCGTAACAATTGTTTCTAATTCTTTTATTAATTCAGGATAAGCCGTATAATGGATGGTTTTAAAAGGAGAAGCAATGGTATTTGTTCGATCGCTTAAAGCAAGACCGAGCGTTTTTGTTCCTAAATCTAATCCTAATACTCTCATTTTAAATATTGTTCTAATAGAAAAGCCACAATTAATTCACGATCAATTTCTTGAATTTTTTTTCTAGCTTCTTTATAGCTTGTAATATAACCTGGATCTCCAGATATTAAATACCCTACGATTTGATTAATTGGATCATAACCTCTTTCCATTAATATCTGATAAACATCTTTAATAATATATTCAATTTGAGATTGCTTAAATAAAGTAATATCAAATAAACTGGTTTTATCGTCCATATAAATGCACCTCTTACACTAATTTAATTGTAACAAAATATTTAATAAGTAGCAATCTTAAATTCATCGTTCTTATTTATAGGCATTAGAAAAGCAATCCAATTTTTGAATTGCCTTAAAAAGCAAGAGTAATACGAAAAACACGATCGGTACTAGCTGTCCCTGAATCATGAGCGAAAGTAAGAACCCCACCTCCTAATCCAAGAGGATAATTGCCACCTCGTAGAAACCATGGATTTCCATTCCAAATAAAAATAGTTTCATCATGATACCAACCACAAATTGTTCTAACTTGTTCTACTGCAGTACTTGTTGTTCCTGTATACTTTTCGACTATAAATGGGCCCATCTCACCAGTTGCATCTCCAAGTATCCGATTGCTGTAATCCGTTGATACATGATTGTATTTATATGTATCATAATATTTTTCATCTTTTAAATCATTTTCAGTTAAGCCACTATTTAAATAGATTAATTTTTCACTTTCATCCATCATAACTCCCATTACATATTCCCATGAACCTCCATTCATATCATAAACTCCAGTATAATTTCCTGTAGTGCTTGCAATAACACTTTCTGTATTAAAGTATTGATAATTTGCCGTTCCATCTTTTCCTTTTTCTGATGCACTTTGTTCATTACAAGCACCACTATGTGCACTACATAATTCATTTGTTCCTGTAAAGCCTGTTGTTGGTGCAGTTTTTGCTGCATATCCTGTTAATCGACTCATATTATTATTAATTCGTATATCACTACATTTGTTATTTGGACATCTTCCATAGATAGAATTAGTTAAATAAGCAACTGCTCCCCATTCTGTATTCTTCATCATATGACTATTTAAGTCTTCGTTATAACTTAAACTATTTTTATACATTGTTCCTACAGTTATGTTTCTCCAACTATACTCATTTGGTTTTATAATGATTTTAGATGCATCTCCATCTTTTGTAGCTTCACTTGCACTAGTTGCTCCTTTATATCCTGTTTCGAACTTGCCTACCCAGATGCCTTTTGTATCAAAGGCTGTGAAAGCTGGATGGGTCATCCATTTATTTACAGTACAGTTTCCATTTTCGCCACTTGGCGGAGCAATGCATTCTTCCTCATCTTCTATAGTATTCGTTAAACCAAATTTGATTTCTATTGGTTGGACTTTACTTTCATATTCAATTGTTTCTCTTTGGCTGTACTCTCCCATCTCAAAGATTCTATATCGATATTTTGGTATCCATACAAAATAACTTTCTATTATATCTTCTGGAATTATTTCTTCTGCTTCTTCTTCTCTTTCTGTAAAATCTACATATTTTAATAATTCACTATTATCATGTATTTTTATTTCATTACTAAAATCACTTTCTATTTCTTCTTCCGTTAATGCTCGGTCAAAGATAGCTGCTTGGTATACATCGATATTGGAAAATCCGGTATGGTTAAATATTGAGGGATTATCATTAGCTCCAATACAAAATTGAGCTGAAGAAGGTTTTATAACTGTTTCTATTTTTTCATTTAACACTAGATTTCCATTTAAATAAAGTTTCATTTCTTTTCCATTATATGTTCCTACTATTGTATACATGGTATTTAGTTCTGGTGTTATATCTGTTGCATAATAATGATAAATATTTTCATTTTTATCATATATTGAAAATGCAAATTTTTGTTGATACAAAAGCAATTCTACACCAGCTTTTTCTGGATTTGTTAAAAGCTCTGTTCCACTTATACTATTAAAACTTAAACGAATTACCAAACTAATAGTATTACCAAAGTCATGATTCTCTAATCCTAAATCAATGTAGTCATCTACTCCATCTAAACTTACATAGTCTTTTTCTTTTGTTGCTCCACTTACTTTTCCATAAGCATTTAGTGCATCATAACTATTTTGTTTGATTATGGCATTTGCCCATTCTTGTTTCTCATAGCTATACCATGGTTCGTTTATATCCGCTTTTCTTACTGTTCCTTCTTCATCTATTGTAACTGGTATTAAATCTCCTTTTAATTCTGGATATGCTCCATTTAATATACTTTCTTTATAATAAGTATGAAAATCAGGTACGATTCCTTTTAACACATTAAAAGACTTTTCTTCTTTATACAATGCAAAAGTTCGGTATAGTTTTATACCTCCGATAATTAATATAAATAATAGAATTGTTCCAATTAAAATTTTCTTTTGCTTTGTATTTTTCTTATACCTTTGTAGCTCCGTTGGTTTGTTATTTCTATT
>CANRPZ010000024.1 GCA_947632625.1 uncultured Bacilli bacterium
AACTGGAGCACGTCCTTCTCCACCACCATGTGGGTGGTCATTAGGGTTCATAACACTACCACGGTTGGTAGGTTTGATTCCCATATGTCTTTTTCTTCCTGCTTTACCAATATTTACTAGTTCATAATCTTCATTTCCAACAACACCAATTGTTGCACGGCATGTTCCTAAAATTTTTCTTGTTTCACCAGATTGAAGTCTTACTAAAACATATTTTCCTTCGCGACCTAGTATTTGAGCAGAAGCTCCAGCACTACGACATAACTCTGCACCCTTACCTGGTTTTAATTCAATACAATGAATTACCGTACCAACTGGGATATTTTCAAGAGGTAGATTATTTCCTACTTTGATATCAGCCGTAGCTCCACTTTCAATAATCATACCAACTTTTAAATCTTTAGGAGCAATAATGTATCTTTTTTCACCATCTTTGTAAGAGACTAAAGCGATATTGGCACTACGATTTGGATCATATTCGATTGTTTCAACACGAGCCGTAACGCCATCTTTATTTCTTTTGAAATCAATTAAACGATATCTTTGCTTTTCTCCTCCGCCAATATGGCGAACAGTTAATTTTCCTTGGTTGTTACGTCCACCAGTTTTTACTTTTTTAACTGTTAATGTTTTAAGAGGTTTACTTGTCGTTATTTCTTCATTTACAAGTGTTGTCATTCCCCTACGACCATTAGTCGTTGGTTTATAGTTTTTAATTGCCATAACTTTTTACCTCCCTTACATATCAATCGTTTCGCCGTTCATTAGCGTTACGATTGCTTTCTTATAAACTTTTGTTTTACCCGTATATCTTCCTACTCTTCTATCTTTTGGTTTTGTAAGTAATGTATTTATCTTTACTACATGTACTCCAAATGCTTCTTCGATAGCTTTTTTTATTTGGGTTTTTGTTGATCTTTTATCTACTTTAAATGTATAGACACCAGCTTGCGCATTTTTAGCACTTTTTTCAGTTATTACTGGTGCAATAATAATATCGGGATTCATTATTTTAATACCTCCTCAATATAATTCATTGCTGCTTCATCACATACAAGATAATCTGCATTTACGATATCGTAGCAATTTATTTCATCAACAGGAATATGATAAACATAACCTAAATTTCTGCTAGACATAAATAAGTTTTCATTGTCATCTTTTGTTACAAATAAAACTTTTCCTGCTAATTTTAATGTTTCTAATAAAGATTTTACCTCTTTTGTTTTTAATGAATTTAATTTGATATCATCAATTACAATAAGTTCTTTATTTGAAAACTTATAAGTTAAAGCACTTTTAAGAGCAAGTACTCTTTCTTTTTTATTAATTTTAAATGTATAGTCTCTTGGAACAACCCCTAAAGCTACTCCTCCACCTCTCCATACTGGAGAACGATTAGATCCAGCTCTAGCACGTCCTGTACCTTTTTGCTTATATGGTTTTCTTCCACCACCAGATACCTCACTTCTTGTTTTGGTCTTTGCTGTTCCTTGTCTTGTAGCATCAAGTTGTAAGCGTATCATTTTCTTTAAGCAATCATCATTAGTTTCAATTTTCCAAATAGAATCACTTATGGTGATGTCTTTAAGCTTTTCGCCTTTATTGTTTTTAAGTTCTACTTTTGCCATTTTCTTCCCTCCAATAAGTGTCCTAGTTTTCTTCTACTTTTTCAGTAGATTCTTCTTTTTCTTCTTCTATTTGGGTTGTTTCTTCTGCAGCTTCAGTTGCTTCAGCTGGTTTATCATCAACTGCTTGTTCAGCCTCAACAGTTGGTTCTTCTTCAGTAACAGGTTCTTCTACTACCTCATCAACAACTGTTTCTTCTGTATAAGAAATAACCTCAAATTCAGCTTTCTTTTTATTGTTTTTTATAGCTGACTTAATTAAAACTAATGAATTTTTAGGTCCTGGAATATTTCCACTTACTAAAATATAATTTTCTTTTTCATTTACCTCAATAATTTGTAAATTTTGAATGGTTATGGTTTCATTTCCCATATGTCCTGGTAAATTTTTACCTTTTAATACTCTTTTTGGTAACATTGTACCTAAAGATCCTGGACCTCTATGATAATGAGATCCATGGCCCATTGGTCCACGATTTTGATTGTGTCTTTTTATAGACCCTGCAAAACCTTTTCCCTTTGATGTACCAGTTACATCAACAAGTTCTCCTACACTAAAAACATCAGCTTTTAAAATTTGTCCTTGTTGATATTCTCCTTCTACATTTCTTAATTCTTTTAAGAAGCGCTTAGGAGTTGTGTTTGCTTTTTTAGCATGTCCAATTTCTTGACGAGTTGCTTTTTTTTCTTTTTTGTCGATTACGCCTAATTGGATGGCATTGTATCCGTCGGTTTCAAGAGTTTTAACTTGCATAACTACGTTTGGGGTTACCTCAACAACCGTAACTGGAATTAAATTTCCATCTTTGGTAAATACTTGAGTCATTCCAATTTTGCGTCCTAAGATTCCTTTCATATTATTTTTTCCTTCCTTTTATTATAATTTTATATCGATGTCTACACCACTTGGTATGTCTAAGTGAGTTAAAGCATCAATAATTTCTTTGCTTGGATCTAAGATATCAATAAGTCTTTTATGTGTACGACTTTCGAATTGTTCTCTTGAGTCCTTATATTTGTGAACCGCTCTTAATACCGTTACCTTTTCAACCTCTGTTGGTAGAGGAATTGGTCCACTAACTTTACCTCCAAGTCTTTTAACGGTTTCTACGATTTTTAAGGCAGATAAATCTAATGTTTTATTATCATATGCTCTTAAATTAATACGTACTTTGTTTTTTGACATTTATGATGTCCTCCTTTCGCCTATATCATGTATAGACTTGCTCCGCGCAAATTCCCTGAAATTAGATATCGTTTTAACAACTCAACCTAGTGTATCAGCAACCTCGCACATCTAAGCCGTCATACAGATTCCATTATAGCAATATATTATATGAAAAGCAAGTACAAATTTTTCAAAACTTTTACAAAAATTTTAGTCAAAAAGAAAAAAGGCTCATTTGCCTTTTTTAAAATACACACCACCATGTTTTATCTATCTCTTGCGGCTCTCCACCATTTGGGCAAGTAGGTGTTGTACAACCTGTAGGTGTCCACGATTCTGTCCATTCATTACCTGCTCCGCATGTACCATATTCTGGGCAAGAATAACTACGAACATTATCTCTTTCGTTTCCGTCACTGCAAGTATATGTACACACTATTCCATTTCGCCATTGTGGTTGCTCTTCGTGACAATCATGCGCATTATTACATGTATAGCTTTTTGTAGGACACTTTGTCGGAATTAGTGTAGCTAGGTAGCTATGCATTACATTAAAAGATGTACTACGAGATAAATTATTTTTCCCTGTTGCGGTACATGTTACTGAATAAGTACCACTTTTTCTACTACTTGCTGGATTACAGGTTAGAGTTCCTTGTCCAGATGTACTCCAATTAACAGTTACATTATTAGTAAAAGTATAATCCTCTGTTCCTAGAGTTAATGGGTTTATTTTCGCACTAATACTTGGATAACCTTTATCTATATAGACACCAACATTTTTATTACAAGTATTTGTATTTCCAGCCTTATCTCTTATTTGATAATTCCAGTTTACCGTACTTGTTCCAGTTTGATATGTTGTACTATTTATTAATTCTTTTTCACAACCGCTGTTTTGGTCACTACATTTTAAACTGATGGTTCGATTTTGACTTGTCCATGTATTTCCTTCGCCTTCCCATACACAACTTGGCGCTTCCTTATCTACATAGACATCAACATTTTTATTGCATGTTTTTGTATTTCCAGCTTTATCTTTTATTTGATAGTTCCAATTCTCTGTCTTTAAAGTTGTCGAAAAGGTTTTATTATTAATATTTTCTGTTACACACCCACTGTTTTGATCACTACATTTTAAACTGATAGTTCGATTTTGGTTTGTCCATGTAGTTGATTCTCCTTCAAAATTGCAGCTAGGGGCTTCTTTATCTACATAAACATCTACGGATTTACTACATGTTGTTGCATTTCCCGCTTTATCCTTGATTTGATAACTCCAATTGTCAGTCTTTATAGTTGTTGAAAAAGTTTTACTATTAATATTTTCTGTTACACATCCACTATTTTGATCACTACATTTTAAACTGATGGTTCGATTTTGGTTTGTCCACGCTTGGGATTCGCCTTCCCATGTACAACTTGGTATTTCTTTATCTACATAGATATCTACGGTTTTACTACAGATTGTAGTATTTCCAGCATTATCTCTTATTTCATAGTTCCAATCTTCTGTTTTTATTGTTTCGCTATAGTTCTTTAAATTGACTATTTCTTTTACACAGCCACTTTTTGTATCATTACATTTTAATTGAATGGTTCTTCCTTGATTCGTCCATACTTGCGATTCGCCTTCCCATGTACAACTTGGTTCTTCTTGATCAATTTTTTCTACTACTATTTTTCGACTACTTTCATCTTCCGATAAATTTCCTGCTTTATCCTTTACACATACATAATACGTTCCATTTCCTCTTGTTGTTTCGTAGGTGTTCTCTTCTTTTGGATCATATTCTACGTCTTTGCAGTTTTTATTTTCTCCTACATAGTAACCGCCTATTCCTGATCCGCTTCCATCTCCGGCTGTTACGGTTATCTTTTTTTCACTGTTTGTCCATTCTTCGGCTTTTTCTACCGTTACCTCATATACAACGGGTCTTTGTTTATCTATTCTTACTACGATACTTGCTTGATAACTTTTTCCATCTTTCATTAGTAATGTAACAAAATACGTCGTATTTACGATTTCTTGAGCTTTTACTACATATGTATTATGTTTATTAAAATCATTGTTTACTTTTTCTTCTTTTTTCTCTATATTACTTTCCCATCTTATTCCTTCTACATCACTTTCGTTTATTTTCTCTCCTAATGTTGCTTCTAGTAATATATTTTTATTTACCCAGCGACTATCTTCTATTTTCTCTTGTTTCGTTATATTATCTTCTGTTGTATAAGCTTCTACTTTTAAGTTTAGATTTTTTATGGTTAATTTTCCTAAATCGCATTCCTCTTCATCTATATAAGTTCCATATAAATTTTGTTGTTCTTGCGTAATATTCACCAAATGACAATTTAATATGCTTCCATCGATTGGGTTTCTAACGTTTCCTTCTTCATCATCCGCTTCTATATATCCTTTTTTTACTAATTCTCCTACATTGGTTAACAAATTTCCGGTATCGTTTGCATATTCTTCGGCTTTTGTTTCAATATATTTTTTTAAATTTTCATAAGCTTGTTTTTTTATCCCTACACTTATTCCTTGATAGCCATTTACTGCTAATGTGGTTATAATTGCCATTATTACGATTGTTGCTAATAATTCTACTAGGGTAAATCCTTTTTTATTTTTGTTCATAGCTTTAACCTCTTATCTTAAAGTTATTATACTATTCTTTTTTGGCTATCGTCAATTTAAATATTTTTTCCTAGTAAATAAAAAAACACTCTAAATTTTAGAATGTTTATTTTACAAATGGTATTAAAGCCATAAAACGAGCATATTTTACTTGTTGAGCAATATGTCTTTGGTGCTTAGCACAAGCTCCTGTCATACGTCTTGGCATTATTTTTCCTTTTTCATTAATATATTTATTAATAATCATAACATCTTTATAATCAACGCTTTTTCCGGCACACATTTGACATATTTTTTTCTTTTTACGACGAAATTCTGCCATTACTTTATCTCCTTCCTAAAATGGTAAGTCATCATCACTTAAAGCAATTTCTTCTCCAAAATCTTTAAATGGATCTTCAGAAATATCAGAGGTTGGAATATCCTCTTGTGAATCATTTGTATTATTTTGATAATAATTACTTGCTCCATCATTATTGTTTTTAGATCCTAGAAAAGTGCAATTATCGCAGACAATGTCAGTAGTATATCTTTTTGAACCATCTTGGGCATCATAGCTACCCGTTTGGATTCTTCCTTCTATTGCTACTTGGCTTCCCTTTTGACAATATTTTGCAATATTTTCTGCTTGTTTACGCCATGCAACACAGCTAATAAAATCAGCTCCACGTTCGCCATTTTGATCTTGAAAAGTTCGAGTTACAGCTAACGTAAAACGAGTTACACTTGTTCCGCTTGCAGTTGTACGCATTTCTGGATCTCTTGCAAGTCTTCCAATTAAAATTACTTTATTCATATCCTTACTCCTCGTCTAATCGAATGATTAGATGTCTTAAAATATTTTCATTAATTGAAGCTTTACGATTTAATTCACTTACAGCATTCTTATCTGCTTCAATTACCATTACATAATAATATCCACTTATTTCTTTTTTTATTGGATAAGCTAATGTTTTTTCTCCTAGTTCATTAAATTCTACAACTTTTCCTTTGTTTTCAGTAACATAGCTTTTCATAGCTTCAGCTGTTTTTTTAACTACATCACTTTCATTTGTAGATTTAACAATGAACATTACTTCATATTTTTTCAAATCTCTACACCTCCTTATGGTCTATTTGGCTTTAAATTTTCTTTAAAGCAAGGAGTAAATTCATACTCGTGATTGATTATAACAAAAAAAATCCGAGTTGTAAATTCTTTTTTCTCCTAGAAATAGTATATGTTTATACTAAAAGAAATTAGAATTTTTCTAATCTCTTGCTTTTCCAAATAAATTTAATAAATCCAAAAAAATATTAATATAATCTAAATATAGATTTAAAGCATTTATAATACTTAAATTATCTTCTGGTATATCAGATTGTATTTCGCTTAATCTCTTTAACTTTTGTATGTCATAAGCAGTAAATCCAATAAATATTATTAGGCTTACCACCGTAAGAGCAAGATTAAATGTATCATTATTGATAAAAATATTAATAATAAAACAAATTACAATAGCAAATAGTCCCATTAATAAATAAGTTCCCAATTTTGTTAAATCTAATTTTGTAAAATAACCAATTAAGCCAAAAACTAAAAATATAACAGAAGCAATTAAGAAAATATATAATATTGAGGTAATTTGGTAAATTACAAAAATAGATGAAAAGGTTAACCCCGATACAAAGCTATAAAGTATAAAGAAAATTCTTGCTACATTTTTATTCATCTTTCGCACTCTAGCGGATAGTAAGATTACTAGTATTAACTCCGCAATACATAAAACAATATAGATTGGTCCTGAAAAAATATTCAAAAGCATTCTATCATTTGTAGAAACTACATAGCCTGTTAAAAACGTTACTAATAATCCTATAAACATCCAAATAAATGTTTTGCTCATTAATTTATTTGTCATAAAAATCACCTTTCTTTAAAATATTATACTCTATTTTTAATTTCATTAGACATTAAATCGAAAGTACACTATATCGCCATCTTGCATTATATAATCCTTGCCTTCTAAATAAAGTTTTCCAGCTTCTTGTACTTTTTTTTCATCTTTTAATTGTTCTAAATCATTAAATTTCATTATTTCCGCTTTTATAAAACCTCGTTCAATATCGCTATGAATTAGGCCTGCACACTTTTTGGCATTCGTTCCTTTTTTAAATGTCCAAGCGCGCACCTCGTCTTTTCCAACAGTAAAAAACGTTTCTAATCCAAGTAAATCATAAGTGGCAAATATTAAACGGTCTAGCCCACTTGCATTAATACCCAAGTCTTTTAGAAAGGCTACTTTTTCACTTTCTTCTAACTCTGCTAATTGAGATTCAATTTTAGCACACATTACAATAACTCCCGCTTGTTCATTTTTAGCAAATTCACAAACTTTTTTGGTATATTCATTTTCTCCTAAAACTATATCATCTTCTAAAATATTAGCAACATAGATTAAAGGTTTTAAAGTAATAAAATTAAAAGGTTTTAGAATTAACTTTTCTTCTTCTTCAAAAGGAACTAAACGCAAAGCCTGATTTTTTTGTAAAGCTTCTTTCGCTTTTTCTAAAGTTTCTACCTCTTTTAATGCTTCTTTATCTTTCGTTGTCTCTGCTTTTTTAGCAATTTTTTCAATTCGATTTTCGATAATTTCCAAATCCGCTAGTATTAATTCTAAATTAATGATTTCAATATCACGAATTGGATCGACATCTCCTTCAACATGGATTATATTTTCATCTTTAAAGCAACGGACAACCTCAACAATGGCATCTACCTCTCTTATATGAGATAAAAATTTATTGCCTAAACCTTCTCCCTTACTTGCTCCTTTTACAAGACCTGCTATATCGGTAAATTCAAATGTAGTTGGTACTAAATTATTCGGTATGTATAAGTTTTCTAAAAATTCTAATCTTTTATCCGGTACAGTTACTACACCTACATTGGGATCAATTGTTGCAAACGGATAATTCGCTGCTAATATATTTTTTTTAGTAATGGCATTAAATAGTGTTGATTTTCCAACATTGGGTAAACCAACAATTCCAGCTTTTAATGACATAATAATTCACCTCTTGTTTTCTATAGAGTTGGGAATACTCCAATTCCTATTGGCAGTCCTACTATATACCAGACAATTAGAATTGTCAATAATAGAGCAAATGTCATTCCAATATAAGGAACTTGATATTTCACTGCTTTTAAAAAGTTTACTGGTTGTTTTTTTTGATTGTATTTTTCGAGTAAGGCTAAATAGATTACAAAATAAGCAAATAAAGGTGTGATACCTAACGTAATACATTCTCCAAAGCGGAAAATAATTTGGGTAAATTCAGGAGAAATCCCTGCATTCATAAAAACAGGAACAGCAACTCCGGATAAAATTGTCCAACGATTAATAGAAGATGGTACAAAAATAGTTGCTATCGCACTTATAAGAAAAAGCAAAATGATTAAAGGAATGGCTGTAAAAGTTGTATTATTTATAAGTGAAGATAAAGCTGTAACAATTACATTACCAATATTCGTATATTTAAAAACATTAATTAGTATTGATGCAAATAGTATTAATACTAAAATACGACCGATTCCATCTAATGAATGTCCTAAATCATCGCATAATTCATGATGATTTTTTATCGTTTTAGCACCAATTCCATAAAATAAACCTATTAAAATCATACCAAAGGTAATAATAAATACAAAGCCACTACTAAAGAAAGAATTATAACTGAATAATTTATCTATATAAAATGTTTGGCTGTTATCCAAAAACTTACCTGAAAAAGGAAGCCCTGGAATAATGTTATATAAGAAAATAATAAAGTAAGCACAAAAAGCTAAAAAGGATAAGGCTAATCCCTTTTTTTGTTTGCTATTAAGGGTTACCTCGGATTCTAATTCTTCTTCGGGAAATTCATATTTATCTAACTTATAAACAAGATACTTTTCGGTAATTTGGGTAATAAGAAAAGCTAGGGCAAATACAGTAACAAACATAATAAAGACAAAACTAGTCGTTTCAATTAAATAGTTGGCATCTAGAACATGGGCCGCTAGGGTAGTTAAAGAAACTAAAGAAGAATCAATACTCGTAAAAATTATATTTATTCCATATCCACATGTTAATCCAGCAAAGGAAGCAATAAGTCCTAAATTCGGATTTCTTTTTCCTATTTCAAAAAGAATTGCACTTAAAGGTAGCATGATAATAAAAGATAAATCTCCTATCATTCCTAATAAGATGCAAATAAGAACCAATACAAAAGTTACATTTATTTTTTTAGCATTTTTAGTTAATAAAGTAAATACAACTTTTAAAAATCCACTTTTTTCCATTACACTTATTCCAATTAATATAATGATAAAACTACTTAATGGAGCAAATGACATAAAATTAGATATCGTACTTGTAAAAATGTACTTAAGTCCTCTTAAACTAAATAAAGAATTTATCTCGGCAATATAGGTATTGTATTCTAATGAAGAGGTACTAATTATTCTAGAGGTTGCTTGAACTCCTAGCGCACTTAAAATTCCACTTAAAACAATTGTTATTCCTATCATAATTAAGAGACTCATAATAGGATGAAGCGTTAGTTTTTCTTTTATTTTATTTACATTCATTTGTATCACCCAATACTTTTTTTAACTTTTTTTGAAATTCTAGACGATCCATCATAATTTGGCGCCCACAATGTATACATTTAATTTTTATATCCACACCAATTCTTGTAATAATCCAAAGATTTGTTTTACAGGCGTGGGGTTTTTTCATGATAACGGTATCATTTAGTTTATACTCTTTGTTCATGATGCACCTCGATTTGTGTATATGGTATTTTTATTTTGTCTTTATCATAAATATCTTTAATTATTTTTAAAGCATCTCTTCTGACTTGCCATTGCTTTTCTTGCGTGCAATAAAAACAAATCGTGTATTTTACAGAACTATCGGATAATTCAGAGACGCCTAAATATTCCGGCTCTTTTTTTACATCCGGTATTTTTTTTATTTCTGCAAGGATTTTTGTAATTGTCTTTTCTACCTTACTTATTTTTTCTTCATAAGCAGTAGGAATATCGATAAATATTTTGGCTAATTCTTGACTGATATTAATCACTTGATCTATATTACGATTCGAAATCACTAATACCTCTCCATTAAAATTTTTAATTTTTGTGGTTTTTAACCCCAATTCTAAAATTTCTCCGGTAAATCCATTATAGGTAACAATATCTCCTACAACAAAGAAATTATCCATAATAATCGTAATTCCACTTATGAAATCTTTTATTGTATCTTGTAGGGCTAGACCAAGTACTGCTCCAACAATTCCTAAACTGGCAATTAAGGCTTTTGTATCTACACCATACAAATTTAAAATAGCAAGTACTAATAAAATATAAATAACATATTTTAAAATATTAGAAATTAAATTAACAATGGTTTTTCTTTTCTTTTTTTCGTAATCATTTTTTCCAGAATTGATTACTTTTTGAATTAAAAATTGACCAAAATAGTAAGAGATAATTCCTAAAAATAGAATAATAGCCAAACCATACACTTGTTTTTTTGATAAAAAACTAAATACCCCTTTTACCATTTCCATCTAATCACCTGTTATTTCTATTCCTAAAATTTCTAGTATTCTTTCTAAATCCTTTTCCCTATCAAATGGAATTTCAATTTTATGATCTTTAATTTTTACTCTTGCGCCAACTTTTTCACACATAACTTTTTCATATATAGAATAAAGACTATTTGGTTCTTCATTTTTTCGAGTAATTTTATTCTTTTTTTCTAAATGACTATCTGAAATCATTTTTTCTATTTCACGAACACTTAAGCTATCTTTTACTATTCTATCTGCAAGAGAATTAATTTTTGCCTCATCACTTAATTTACTAAGGGCACGAGCATGTCCCATACTAATTTTATTTTCTTCCACTAATTTTTTAGTAGCATCTGGTAATTTAAGTAAACCTAAAATATTGGTTACATAGCTTCTACTTTTGCCAAATTTATGAGCAAATTCTTCTTGTGTCATATTATTTAAATGAATAATATTTTCATAGGCAAGCGCTTCATCAATTGGATTTAAGTTCTCTCTTTGGATATTTTCAATGAGCGCAATTTCCATCATTTCTTGATCGTCAAATTCTTTAATAATAGCGGGAATTGTTTCTAATCCTGCGACACGTGCAGCTTTTGTACGTCTTTCTCCAGCGATTAATTCATACCCTTTTAAAGATTTTTTTACAATAATAGGTTGAACAATTCCATATTCCTTAATACTTTCAGCAAGTTCCTTTATACTTTCTTCGTTAAAAGTTTTACGAGGTTGATAGGGATTGCTACGTATTTCATTTAAGGGAATATCCACTATATCATTTCTTTTTGCTGTGTTCACAATTTCTTTTTCAAAGTTATCAAAATCAATAACCTCATTTGAAAATAATTGTTCTAATCCTTTTCCTAAAGCCTTTCTTTTAGTTTCCATCTCTATTAATCACTTCCTTTGCTAAATTGGCATATGCAAGCGTTGCTCGGCTTGTTGGGTCATATGCGTTTACGGGTTTTCCATGACTTGGTGCTTCAACTAGTCTTACAAGTCTTGGAATTATCGTATTAAATACTTTATTTTTAAAATACTTTCTAACCTCTTCCATTACCTCTAATCCAATATTTGTTCGTCCATCTAACATTGTTAATAATACGCCTTCAATTCGCAAGCTTGGATTCATACTTGATTGAACTAAAATAATAGAATTTAATAATTGATTAATCCCTTCTAGTGCATAATATTCACATTGAACTGGGATAATCACTGAATCACTAGCAACTAAAGCATTCATTGTAGAAACACCTAAAGAAGGTTGGCAATCAATCAAAATATAATCATAATTTTCTTTTATTTCCTCAATTTTTAAACGTAATTGTTCATTTTGTCTAAAAGTTTTATCCTCTAACATTTTTTTTACAAATTCAACCTCAACACCAGCCAAATTAATGGTAGAAGGAATAATGGATAAGTTTTTAAATTTGGTTTTTATAATTGCTTTTTTAATAGAGCAAGCACCAGTTATGACATCGTAAATATCATTTTCAAAGTCGCTTGTGTTTAGACCAAGTCCGCTAGAAGCATTCCCTTGGGAATCTAAATCAATAATTAAGGTTTTTTTACCTTCTGTTCCTAATGCAGCAGCAAGATTTATACTTGTGGTAGTTTTACCAACTCCACCTTTTTGATTTACGATTGAGATAACTTTTGCCATACTACCATCCTTCTTAATTTTTTAGTTACTAGAAATATTTTAACACAATAAATATTATTTGTCTTTATAAAAACTAAACTATTTTTTTACAAGAGAAAGAATATCCTGTATTTCCTCTTTACTAAATAGTCCTATTCTTTTTAAAATTTGGATAATCTCTTTTTCTGTCGTGCAAAAAAGCAAAGCTGCAATTAAAAGAATTTGTGGCTTATTTTTTAAATGTTCTTTTGAAAAAGGAATATAAATTTCCCAAAAGCACGGTATAAGTAAAGTATAGTAAGATTCTACTTGTCGATAACTTAAGTTAATATAAAATTTTTTGGATTCTTTTAATATTTTTTTTGTATCTATAACTAAAATGCTTAATATTTTTTCCGTATTAATCATAAGTATTATTTCAATTGTTATATCGTATGTCTGCGCTTGCTCACTTTTTAATGCATAACTATTTGTTAACCCAAAAAAATTTAATAATATTTGATCCAGTTTTTTTCGATATTCCATTTTTTGGAATATTTTAGTAAATTTTTCAATTGTTATTAGCTTTTGCATATTCAATTCCTTTCTATAGTATCCCAAATATACCAAAGAAAAAATGGAATTACAAATCACTAATTTTGACATTTTACTTAAACTTTTTGCTAAAAACAAACGAAAAAAAGATTATTCTATGTCAAAATAATCTTTTTTACCCTATAATTTAATTTTTTTATAAAACGAAAAAATTTTTAGAAGGCAAGAGCAAGGCGAAAAGCAAGGTACGTGTACGCCTCACCCGTGCTGCGACTGAAAGTGAAGACACCGCTTCCAAACCCGCGATCGTAATCGCCACCACGTGCGAACCAAGGACGGCCAGTCAAGACAAACCAACCTTCATCGTGATACCATCCGCTAATTATTCTAGTTTGTGTTTGGGCATTACTTGTTGTTCCTGTATATTGTTCTTGAATAAATGGTCCTATCTCTCCAGTAGCATCTCCGAGTATTCGATTTGAATATTGATTATCATTAGTACTATATTTATAAGCATCATAATATCTCTCGTCTTTTAAATCTTCATCAGTTAATTCACTACTTTTATAAATTGGTTTGTCATTTTCATCGACCATGACTCCCATCACATATTCCCACGCAAGTCCACTCATATCATAAACTCCAGTATAATTATTTGTTGTGCTTGCTATAGTGCTTTCTGTATTAAAATATTGATAATTTGCCGTTCCATCTTGCCCTTTGCCTGATCCTCCATATTCGTTACAAGCACCACTATGTGCACTACATAATTCATTTGTTGCTGTATAACCGGTTGCTGGTTCATTTTTAGCAGCATAGCCTGTTAAACGATTAGAGTTGTTATTAATACGTATTTCACTACATTCTTTTGTAT
>CANRPZ010000025.1 GCA_947632625.1 uncultured Bacilli bacterium
AAATAATTATACTGGAGTTTATGATATGAGTGGACTTGCGTGGGAATATGTAATGGGAGTCATGGTCGATGAAAATGATGAACCTATATATTTAAATAGTGGATTAAAAGAAGGAGATTTAAAAGACGAGAGATATTATGATGCCTATAAAAAAGGTGTCGAATTCCAATATTCAAATAGAATTTTAGGAGATGCTACTGGAGAGATTGGTCCATTTATAGTCGAAAAGTATAAAGGAACCACGGGTACTGCTGTAGAACAAACTAGAACAATTAGTGGTTGGTATCATGATGAAGGTTGGTTTGTCTTGACTGGCTCTCCTTGGTTCGTACGTGGTGGCGATTACCGTCACGGGTTTGGGAGCGGTGTTTTCACTTTCAGTCGCGGCACAGGTGAGGCGTACACGTACCGTGCTTTTCGCCTTGCTCTTGCGATTTAGCGCGTAAGCGCTTTACTCTGCTTTTCAAAAACTTTTTTCGGATAATGTAGTTCAAGTAAAAAGTTTGCGAGCAGTTGCCAAATTCTTCTCTTGTTGGAAGAATTTGGCGGGGGTTTTTATGAGTGGTCTTAATTTTTTAAATAGATTAAGATGGGGATTGGATTATTGAAATCTTTTTGGTTTGTCTTGACTGGCAACCCTTGGTTCAAACGTGGTGGCAATTACAATAACGGATTTGAAAGCGGTGTCTTCACTTTCAATCGCAACACAGGTGAGGCGAACACGAACCATGCTTTTCGCCTTGCTCTTGCTATTACTATGGTATAAAAGAATTTACAACACTTCGTTCCAAAATAAAGTTCAAGGACTTTATGGATATGTTTACCATAGAAATCCAATTCCCTTTTGGTGAAAGCCAAAAAAACACATGAACAGTATGAAGCGGCGAGTAATAAAGTGAAAGTCATTTCGTACGGAAAACTACTTGGTTTTTAAAATCAAGTAGTTTTTTTTGACTATAATGTGGGAAAAATTGTCTAAAGAGAGTATTTTTTTGCCTAAATTGAAAAAAAATGCAATTTGGAGATGAAAAAAGGGCATTTCAGACATAAAACGATACATTTAAATCAAATTTTGATATAATTGGGAAAATAAAAAGTGAGGTTAGTAGTGTAGTATGAGTGAGTTGTATAAGAAATATAAAACTTTAAAAGAAAAAGATGCGAATACAATGTATTTGTTTAAAAGTGGAAATTTCTATATATTCTTGGGAGAAGATGTCGATCGAATTAACGAATATGTGGTTTTAAAGAAAACTTATTTTTGTAAAGAAACAATGAAATGTGGGTTTCCGGTAAATAGTTTAGAAGATTACATGAAGGTATTTCATAATCATGGGCTTCCTATTACTGTAGTAGAGTCGCAGGAAAAAAAGGACATAAATGACTTGATAGACTATTTAAAGAAAACGGATTTGGATACGTTAACACCTTTAAAAGCTTTAAATATTTTATATGAATTAAAGGAATTAATAGAGTCATGAATGCTGTAGAAGAGTTATTGATTTATAAGCAATATTTAGAACTTATTTATTATACGGAAACAATTTTAGAAAAGTTTCCTAAAAGTGAAAGATTTGCTATTACCTCCACTATTAAGAATAAAACCTATGAGGGAATGCAAGCTATTATTGAAGCGTATAAAGAGTATAAAAGGGAAGAAAAGTTTCGAGCTTTAAATCGTTTAGATGTGGTTTTAAAAATGTTAAAAGTATTAATACGGGTTTCTTATAAAAGAAAGTATATTAATAATAAGAATTATGCTGCTTGGAGCAAAAAGATAACGAATATTGGTAATTTACTCGGAGGCTGGATGAAATCATGTCAAAAACAATAAAAAATGTGTTTTATGAAAAACTTTCCTTCATTAATTTAGTGTATGCCCATGAAAGAGCCAAAAAGGGTAAAGGAACTCGTCCGGAAATTATTCGTTTTGAAATGAATTTGGAAAGTAATTTAACCAATTTACTTTATAAAATTAAAACGGGTCAATACCGAATTGGTAAGTATCATGAATTTTATGTTTATGAACCTAAAGAAAGGCTTATTAAATCTCTTCCTTATTTGGACCGAGTGGTTCATCAGTGGTATGTAGAAGAATTTATTAAACCTTTTTTTATTCCTCGTTTTATTACAGATACTTATGCTTGTATAAAGAATCGTGGTATACATGGAGCGGTACATAAAACACAAGTGTTTATGCGAGCAATGAAGCGAAAGTATAAAAGTTATTATATTTTAAAATGCGATGTAAAAAAATATTTTTATACGATTGATAAAAGAATTTTATATCAAATTTTAGAAAAGAATATAAAGGACCAAGATTTATTAAATTTTTCTTATAAGTTGATTTTTGATAATCAAGAAGAAAAGGGGATTCCTATTGGAAATTATACCAGTCAATTTTTTGCAAATATTTATTTAAATGAGTTGGATCATTATGTTAAAGAAGAGTTAAAAATTAAATATTATATTCGTTATATGGATGATTTTATTCTTTTAGTCCCTAAAAAAGAGGATGCTATTTTTTATAAAGAGAAAATAAGAACTTTTTTAAAGGAGCATTTGAATTTAGAGTTAAATGAAAAAAGTAAGTATTTTCCTAATAAAATGGGAATTGATTTTTGTGGCTACCGAATTTTTGAAACGCATTTGTTGTTAAGGAAACGAAGCAAAACTAAAATAAAAAAATTAATTCGAGAATGGAATATTTCTTATAAAGAACAAAATTTGGACATAAAAAAAATGATACAACGCTGGAATTCATGGAAAGGGCATGCCAACCATGCTTGTACGTATCATTTAAAAACCAAATATTTAAATAAAATTAGTGCGCAAGAATATTTAGATATTTAATTCTTTTATTTTGTCGGTGTTTTTGAAATTTAATTTGGCAATTTCATTTAATTTAGCATAACCATATTTTTTAACAATTTCCTTACCTATTTCATCTACGCTATCATTAGCTCCTTTAGGAATGGTAATGTTTAATTCTTTTGATAATTCTTCCATTTTTAGTAAAAAGAAATAACGACTGATAATACTAGATGCAGCAACACTTGCACATTTGCTTTCAGCTTTTGTGGTAAAGGTAATGTTTTCTACTTTTTCAGTAGCCTCTAAAATATGTTCAAAGTATTTTCTAGGGTAGACAAATTGATCTACGACTATTTTTTGATAAGGATACTTTTCTTCTTTATGAGTAAGAGCATATAAAACTTTATTATGTAAAATTGCCTTTATTTTGTTCATGTTATAGCCCATACTTTGGTATTTGTTATATTCTTTATTATTTAAAGTAAACGTTACATAAGGAATTTCTTTAATAAGTAGGGGAGCTATTTTAAGAATTTTTTCATCTGTTAGTTTTTTGGAATCTTTTACCCCTAATTCGTTTATAAAATCAATTTTGGATTTATCGACATAGGAAGCCGTAACAACAATTGGACCAAAATAATCTCCTGTTCCTACCTCATCGGAACCAATCGTAGACATACTATAGTAGTATTTTAATTCTTCTTTGTATTTTTCTTTTTCTTTTTTATCGGAATTGATATCGATTGTACGATTGTTTAATTTTTTTTCTAAATCGACCCAAATATTTGCATCTACATCAGCACTTATGCCTTGAAACATCACTTTACCACTTTCATAAAGTGTAATAATGGTGTCAGCTTCATCTGCTTGGAATAGAGCATAAGGAGGCGTTTTTGGACGCTTTACATCTTTATAGTAATCAATCATTTTTTCTTTAATATTGTCACTTACTTTAAATACAATAGTCATACATATCACCTTCACGTTTATTTTACCACTATAAAAAGTAAATAAAAAGAATTTTTCATAGATTTTTTTTAAAGGGTATAATATAATTAAGTATAGAAAAGGTATGGTGTTTATGTTGAGTATTATTGATATAGTCATTCTCTTATTTTTGCTTTTAGGAGCAATAATTGGGTTTAAGAAAGGGATTATTAAAAGTGTTGTTTCTTTAGTGGGAACTATTTTGGTTTTCGTTCTATCTTTTACATTAAAAAATCCTTTATCCGTCTATTTGTATACGCATTTGCCATTTTTTAATATAGGAATAACGGTTATCAATGTTTTGGTTTATGAAGCAATTGCTTTTCTAATTTTGTTTTTCTTATTTTCAATTTTATTAAAAATTATTATTAAAATATCAGGAATTATTGAAACTATTTTAAAATTTACCATTGTACTTGGAATTCCTTCTAAAATCTTGGGGGCTATTTTTGGATTTATCGAAATGTATATATTCATATTTGCTGTTTTATTTTTACTGGTTCAATTTAATGTTCGTAGTAGTTTAATTACGGAAAGTAAAATGGCTGATTTTATATTAGGAAAGACTCCTGTTGTAAGTGAAATTATGAAGGATTCATATTCTGCTATTAAAGAGGTTATTGATTTAAATAAAAACTATACAACAACACAAGATAAGGACAAATTAAATTCGGATGGTTTAGAAATTCTTTTAAAATATAATGTTTTGAGTGTTGAAAATGCAAAACTTTTACAAGAAAAAGGCAAATTAAATATTACTAATGGAGAAAGTATTATTGAAAAATATAAGGAGGCGCAAAATGATTAAATATTTGGAAAATGAAAATTTAGAAGATTGTTTAAAAGAGGGGATTACGATTGTTGATTTTTATGCCGATTGGTGTGGACCTTGTCAAATGATGGGAGAGGTACTAGAAAAACTAACGGATATAAATATTATAAAAGTGAATACGGATTCTCATGAAGAACTAGCAAGAGAATTTGGGGTAATGAGTATTCCAACACTTGTTTTCTTTAAAGATAAAAAACAAATTAAAAAAGAAATCGGTTTTAAAACTAAAGAGGAAATCGAAAAAATCTTAAAAGATTTATAAAATTAAAAATGAAGAAAAAACTTTCTTCATTTTTAGTTTTCAGATATTTAATACCTCTTTTGCGGCGTTTAGATAGGCACGGGTTAAACCACCAGCTCCTAGTTTTATACCGCCGAAATAGCGAACAACAGCGATAAAAACATGGTTTAAGTTTTGTTTTTCAATTAAATGGTAGATTGGTGTTCCAGCTGTATTACTTGGTTCTTTATCATCTGTCTTGCGGATTTTTGTATCGATTTTATAAGCATAAGGAATATGTCTAGCTTTTTTATGTTCCTTTTTTAAATAGCTTAAAATGTTTATGACGTCTTCTTCTTTTTCAATTTCATAGTAGTAGGCAATAAATTTGGATTTTTTAATTTCATATGTATACGTATTTATTAATTTCATAAAAACACCTTTTGGTTATTATAACGCGTTTCCATAATTTTGTAAAAAGTAATTCTTTTTAATAAAGTGTCTATACTACTAATGATACTTTTTGACATTTTCATAAAAATATTGTACATTTATATTGCATTTTAAAAATGTTGCAAATGTTTTTCGCTTCTGGATGGTGCGAATAATAAATGATTCCAGGCGACAATGTTTTTCGCTTCCAGGTGGTGCGACTAATAAATGATCCTGGTTGAAAATGGAGAAAAGCTTCATCGTAAGGTGGAGTTTTCTTTTGCTTTATGGTATACTTTTCGTGGAGTTTGAAATGTTTAAAAATACTATAAAACTTTGGAAGGAGGCGTGCTATGTTTAAAGAAAAATTGTCTTTAATACCTCATTTACCAGGAAGCTATCAAATGCGTAATCGTGATGGGGTTATTATTTATGTTGGGAAAGCAAAAGATTTACATCGTAGAGTTTCTTCTTATTTTAATCGTACCCAAACAGGAAAAACAAAAAAGATGGTTTCAGAGATAGCTGATTTTACTTATATTGTGGCAGCAAGTGAATTAGAAGCTTTCGTTTTGGAAATGAATTTAATTAAAGAGTTTAATCCTAAATACAATATTTTATTAAAAGATGATAAAAGTTATCCTTATATTGAATATATTGCAAAGCCTTATCCAAGAGTTAAAGTGTCTCGTTATCTTAATGTGCGAAAAAAAGACAATAAGAAGCTATTTGGACCATATCCGAATGCCTATGCAGCAAGAAGAATCGTGAATCTTTTAAACCGCGTCTATCCTTTAAAAAAGTGTGAAGGAATAAAAAAAGAGGTTTGTTTGTATTACCATATTCATGAATGTTTAGGGTATTGTAGTAAAATACTGGATCATGAAAAAGTTATCGAAATGGAAAAAGAAATCTTAAGTTTTTTAAATGGTAATGATAAAGTTTTGGTAAATCGTCTAGAAACCAAGATGAAAGAATATAGTGAAAATTTAAATTTTGAAATGGCTTTGGAAATGAAAAAAGAATTGGAATACATTAAAATTATTATGGATAAGCAAAAGGTAGAATTACATGATTTAGTAAATCGTGATGTTATTGGGTACTATTTTGATAAAGGGTATGTGAGCATTCAATTCTTTTTCTTGCGTAATGGAAAAATGGTAGGAGGAAAATCTGATATTTTTCCTTTAGTAAGTGACGTTTATGATGATTTGGATGAATACATTATGCATTTTTATGCGCGTCATGAAATTCCGAAAGAAATATTAGTAGAAGAGGATATGCATGCAACGTTACTTGAAAATATTATAGATACTAAATTTGTTGTGCCAACGCGTGGTCCAAAGAAAAAGTTAGTGGGTATGGCCATTACCAATTCCAAGATTAATCTTGAAAATGAAATTGAACTGATTAAAAAAGATGAATATAAAACGGAGAGTGCTAATGAAGAATTAAAGACTTTACTTGGACTTGAAAATTTAAATCGTATTGATTTGTTTGATAACTCAAATCTTTTTGGAAATTTTTCGGTGAGTGGTATGGTTGTTTTTAAAAATGGTAGACCTGCTAAAAATGAATACCGTAAATTTAAAATACAAGTCGATAAAAATGATGATTATCATACAATGAAAGAGGTTATTTATAGAAGATATTATCGAATGCTATTAGAGAAAAAAGAATGCCCTGATTTAATTATCGTCGATGGAGGTTTAAGTCAAATTCATGCTTGTCAAGAAATACTTGAAGAACTTTGTTTACCAATATTTGTTTGTGGACTTAAGAAAAATGAACACCATAGAACCAATGATTTAGTAAGAGGAGATACTTATGAGGTGGTAGAAATTGATCGAACAAGCAATTTATTTCATTATTTAACCCGTATGCAAGATGAGGTCCATCGCTATACCATTAATTATCATAGAACGATAAGAAGCAAAGGAAGCATTGCGAGTGTTTTGGATAATATTGAAGGAATAGGAGAAAAACGTAAAAAAGCCTTGATTAAAAAATATGGTAGTGTAAATAAAATGAAAGAAGCGAGTTTAGAGGAATTACAGACTTTACTGCCGGTAGAGGTTGCTAAAAATTTATATACGTTTTTAAAAGACTTTCATTAAAAAATAGTGTATAATGAAAAAAGGGATGTATTATGACCAAACTTGTAAGATTAGATAAAGATAAATTGATGAATCAAAATTTAGAGAAAAAGGAATTCAATACACCTGATTTCGTTTATATTCCTTTTCCACCTAAAAAAGAAGATTTAAAAAAGGAAGCTCATATTAAAAAGGAAAGTTTGCTCTATCCTGGGGTTTATGCTCCGATATCAGGAAAACTTTCAGGGATTGACCAATGTTTGCTTTTTCCTGGTAAGCGCGTAAATTGTTTTGTTATCCAAAATGATTATGAAGAGAAAAGCGAAAGTACTAAACCTATCCGTAAAAAGATTACGGGTTTAGAAAAAAGGGAATTTTTGGATTGTATTTTTGATTTAGATTTAAAAAATCGTTTGGAAAAAAATTTGTCTTCTACGCTTTTGATTTCAGGGATTGATGATGAACCTTATATTGAAAACGAAGCTTTTTTACAAAGGGAAAATACCAAAGCAATTATGGATGGAATCGATGCTATTTTATCCTTACAACAAAATTCGAAAGCAATTATTGCTCTTAAAAATACGGATAGTAAGACCATTCTTGCTTATCAAAATATTCTGGGAATGTATAAAAATATCGAAATTAAATTTGTTGATGACTTGTATTTAATTGGCAAAGAACCTTTTTTAAAAAAATATTTAAAATTAACGGAGGCTTTTTATTTAAAAACAAGTGAGGTTTATGAAATTTATGTCAATTTGAAGAAACGAAAACCTTTGTTAGAAAAATATATTACGATAAGTGGTAATGGGGTTTCTAAACCTCTAATTATTAAGACAAAATTAGGTGTTAAAGTATCTAGTCTTTTTAATAAGTACTATTTAGAAGATTTAATGGATTGTGCTTTTTATGTTAATGGTTTAATGGGAGGAGTCCAACTGAATTTAAATCAGTTATTGGTAAGTAAAGATTTAGAAGGAATTATTGTTATGAAAAGGGTTAAGAAAGTTTCTAAAGCTTGTGTGAAATGTGGGAAATGTATTAGTATTTGTCCGATTCATTCCAATCCTATGCTTGCTTATAAGCTTGGAATAAAAGTGGAATGTATTCATTGTGGGCTTTGTACGTATATATGTCCTTCTTATATTCCGTTACAAAAATATTTAAGTGGTGATGATGGTGAATAGAATTCATAAAAATGTGCGTTTGAGTTTAGAAAATAAACTGTATATCTGTTTTGGTTTATTCCTTCTTTTTGGATGGTATAAAAATGGACTTTTGCCTTTCTTAAATCATTATTATGGTTTTTCACATTTGTTTTTGTTAGTCCTTTATCCGTTAAGTGGGTTTGGAATTGGGGCTTTACTGGATTTTCTTTTTAAAAATAATATGCCTTATAACAGTAAATTTTATGGTGTTCTTTTTAGTTTAATTATACCTATTTCAACGAATATCTTTTGGTATTTGCTTTTTATAACGGCGTTACTTTTTCTTAATACTTTATGGATTAGCAAGAAGGATTTGGATTTGCATTTTATTGTTTTAGGAAAGTTATTGTTGGTTTTCTTTTTAGTTTGGATGGGACAATATTCCTATGCGAATTTACTTGAACAAAGCCATTTATTCTTATATTCCTATTTAGATGGTTTGTTTGGCTATAGCGTGGGAGGCTTATTTACCTCAAGTACTTTTTTAATTTTTTTAACGTTTTTATTTTTAGTTTTTGATCCTTATTATAAAAAAGAAATTCCTTTTTATAGTTATGGGGTTTATTTCCTTTCTTTGCTTGGTTTTTCAATTTATAAAGGGGATATGAATTTTTTACTTTCTCATATGTTTTCGAGCGATATTTTGTTTTTACTCATTTTTTTAGCTCCGCATCTTCCTTTTTCTCCTTATTCTCGAAAAAGAATTACGATTTATAGTCTTTTATTAGGAATTTTTATTTTACCATTTAGTTTGCTTACTAATTTTTATGAAGGAGCTTATCTTTCTCTAATTTTGGTAAATCTCTTACTAATTCTTTTAAATTCTTTGCAAATTAAGCAAATTAAGAAGAAAATAGCTCTAAAAGAGCAGGAAAATTAAAAAAATGGCTGATTTACATCTTCCTTTTTTTTTGCTATTTTAAGAATGCTCACTTCCTAAAAAGGAGAAAATATGAAAAAAAATTTAGTTGTTTTTGCTTTAATCGTAGTAAGTATTTTTTTATTTCATTTACCGGTAAAAGCTAAAGTGTTTCAAGAATCGCCTTTATTTACAAGCTATTATGTAAAAATGGTAAGCAAAAGTAGTACTTACCGAAATACGAGAACTTTACCAAAAATAATGGATGATGAGAATAAGGCTTATTTTATAATTAGTCCTAGAGATGGTTTTTATTATAGCAGGGATTATAGTTTAAACCCAATTGATATCGATGAAGAAACCATGCAAGAAATATCAAGAATTATTTATTATGGATATGGGTATAACAATCAAAATACGAATGAATACTATGCTGCAACTCAATTTTTAATTTATAGTGCTTTTAAAGAGTATACGGTATCTTTTACGGATAACTTTTCCCAACCAATAACGCCTTTTAGTACGGAAATTGCCCAAATAAAAGCCAATATGGATAATTCCTTTACAGCTCAAAACATTCATACCGATTCTAAAGTAGTTGAGATTCGTGATCCTTATATTTTAAAACATTTTACGATCGAAGGAAGAAATGTTTCAGCAACAGAAGAGGAAAATCAGATTTCTATATCTTTATTAAATGATCAAAAAAGTTATACGATTCATTATATTCCTAAATTGGATTGTAAAACTTTACAAATGTGGCAAAATGAAAATATAAAATACATTCATATGGATGCGATTTGTGAAAATAGTTATACTACAACGATTTATTATGAGAAAAACGAAGAAATTGAGCCAAGTGTGGAGATAGAAAAAGAAAAAGATAAAGATAACGAAAAGGAAACAGAAACTGAAATAGAACAAGAAAAAGAAACCGAGGAAGAAATTAAAGAAGAAGAGGAAAGTCGTGAGGAGGTATTAGAAAATAGTGAATCGCTTTTAGAAACGAATGTAAATGTTCCGAGTACGGGAAGGGATGGTTTTTCTTTTTTCTTACTTTTAATGCTTCTTGGTAATGGTTACTATGTTTTTAAAAAATAGCTTACGTGTTTTTTTCTTATTTCTTATTCTTTTTTTGGGAATTTTTCCTTTTTTAAAAAAAGAGAATCAATATCGTAAAGAAGAAAATGATCTTCAAATGAACGTTTCGAGTTCATTTTTAGAACAAGTAAAGATATTCGATGTCTTTCCAATTCAAAAGAAGAATGAAACCTATTACTATAAAGTTCTTGATAAGTATTACACGGATCATTTTGTAGAACCGAGTACAAAAGATACAACTACCTATTTTACTGTACCCCTTAAAAATTCTAATTTACATTTGGTCGTCATAGCAACAAACACTGGTAAATTAATAAAAAAATAGAAAAAAAGTACGAAATTTTAAAAAAATCGTACTTTTTTGTCATAAAAAAAAGGAAATCGGTAGGTTAGGGGTAATATATATAAGTAGGAGGTTCTTTTTATGGCCTTTATTGAACAAGAGGAAATTAATCGCATTCGTAACAGTGCCTCTATCGTTGATATTATCTCTTCCTATGTTCCACTCACCCAAAAAGGAAAAAATTATTTTGGGGTTTGTCCGTTTCATGATGATCATTCTCCAAGTATGAGTGTTTCAGAAGAAAAACAAATCTATAAATGTTTTTCGTGCGGAGCAACAGGTAATGTTTTTACGTTTGTAGAGTCATTTTTAAATATATCTTTTGCAGAAGCCGTTTCGTTAGTTGCTAATAAAATAGGACTTTCCTTATCGGTTAAAATCGAAAAGAAAGAAGATACCAAATTTAAAGATGAATATGCATTAATGGATTTTGCCCAAAAGTTTTATCAAAATAATTTAAATACAGAAGCAGGACAAAAAGCGATAGACTACTTAAAAAAACGTGATTTATTTGCCGATACGATTACAAATTTTAATATAGGACTAGCATTAGACCAAAATAGTTTGTATACGATTCTTTCCAAAAAAGGGTATTCGGACAAAATGCTTGAAGATGTTGGCTTAATTAACCAGGGAGAAAATGGTTTAAAGGATGTTTTCCAAAATCGAATCATGTTTCCTATTCATAATTTGGAGGGAAAGGTAGTTGGTTTTACTGCTAGATGTTATTTAAGTGAGCTTACCCCAAAATATTTAAATACTAAAGAAACCTTTCTTTTTAAAAAAGGAAATATCTTATTTAACTACCACCGAGCCCTTGATGCTGTACGAATAAGTAAAGAACTTATCGTGGTAGAAGGAAATATGGATGCTATTCGAATGTATAGCAATGGATTTAAAAATGTCGTTGCCTTAATGGGTACAGCGATGACTAAAGAACAAATCGAGATATTTAAAAAGCTACGATGCAAAATAATTTTAATGTTGGACAATGATGAAGCAGGAGAAACTGCAACTTTGCATTTAGGAGAGCTGTTAGAAGAAAACCATATCGCTTTTTTAGTTGTACGTTTGAGTGGTGAAAAAGATCCCGATTCGTATATTATAAAAAATGGGGTAGAAAAAATGCAAGAAGCGTTAAAAGGTGCGATATCTTTTATTGATTTTAAATTAAATTATTTTAAAAAGAATAAAAATTTAAATGATGCTACTGATCTTGCCGAGTATATTAAAGTCGTCATTGATAGTTTAAAAAGCTCAAATGATATTATTTTGAAAGAAGTGACTTTACAAAAATTAAGTAAAGATTATAATATAAGTTATGCTATTTTAAAAGAACAACTTGGCTTAAATGAAGCAAAGGAAACTAGTAAAAAAGTTAAAATTATTTCCAAAGAACCAGAAAATAAAAATAGCTATGATAAAATATGTTCGAAAATTTTATATTACATGATGAATGATTTAGAGTATATCAAACTTTATCAGACAAAATTAGGAATATTTCCTACTAAAGAATACCGGGCAATTGCTAACGAAATCGTTTATTACTATGAAAAAAATAAATCCATTAATTTAGCTGATTTCATTAGTTTTGCAGAAAATAATACTTTAAAAGAGGAAATAATGGCTATAATAAAAAATGAAAAAGATTTGGTTTTAACCGAAAATGGGTTGTTAGAATTACTAGATATTTTGAAAAAGAAAGCCAAAAAAGAAGAAATAAATAAATTAAAGCAACAAATTAAAGAAGAGTATGATATAAATAAAAAAATAGTTCTTTTAGAAAAAATTACAGAACTAAAAAAAGAGAATGAATAAAGGATGTGCTAAAAATGAAAGAAATTAAAACATTTGAAGAAAGAAAAGAAGAATTACTTAAATTAGGAAAAGAAAAGGGAGTTATTACTTTTGAACAACTTGCTGAATGCTTAAAAGGATTAGATGTCGATAATGACTCTTTGGATGAATTGTATACTTTACTTGTTGAAAATAATATTGAGGTAATTGGTGAAGAAGAGGAAGGCTCTAGTGGTAGTAGTCGATTATTAACAGAAGAAGAACCCCTTATTTTGGATGATGCCGAGATTACGAAAGATGTAAATATTAATGATCCCGTTCGTATGTATTTAAAAGAAATTGGTCGTATTAGCTTGTTATCTCCGGAAGAAGAATTAGAATTATCTAAAAAAGCCGCTACTGGAGATGAAATGGCCAAAAATATTTTGGCAGAATCTAACTTACGTTTAGTTGTAAGTATTGCAAAACGTTATGTGGGAAGGGGTCTATTATTTCTAGATTTAATCCAAGAAGGAAATATTGGTCTTATGAAAGCCGTCGATAAGTTTGATTATGATAAAGGGTTTAAATTTTCAACTTATGCTACATGGTGGATTCGTCAAGCTATTACTCGTGCTTTAGCTGATCAAGCAAGAACGATTCGTGTACCCGTTCATATGGTCGAAACCATTAACAAAATGGCTCGTATTCAAAGACAATTAACTCTTGAGTTAAACCGCGAACCAAGTGAAGAAGAGGTTGCTAAAAAAATGGGTATTTCTGTTGAAAAGGTACGCGAGGTTATTAAAATTAGTCAAGATCCAGTTTCTTTAGAAACACCAATTGGTGAAGAAGAAGATTCGCATTTAGGAGATT
>CANRPZ010000026.1 GCA_947632625.1 uncultured Bacilli bacterium
TCTAATGATGGAAAATCCTTTTTGTTATCCACCATCATATGAAAAATTAACTGGCGAATTATCAGGACTTTATTCTAGAAGAATTAATAGACAACATCGAATTGTTTATGAAGTAGATGAAGAAAAAAAAGAAATTCATATTATTAGAATGTGGACTCATTATGATAAAATTTAGTTATTTAGTGGTATAACAATTAAAAAGCCATAACTAAAAACATAACAGTTTGTTTTTAGATTAGTCAGCTCCACCAAATTGATAATAAAGCTCGGACTTTTCGAGATTAAATATAAAAACTACTCTCAAAACTAAATTGAAAGTAGTTTTTTTTGTCGATTTAGAAACACACTTGCATATTGATAGCCAATATGCATGAGTAGTTAATATTATTTTTTTCTAGGTTTACGTATCTCATTATATTGTTGTGTAAAATTAGAAGCAATCATTTTAATAGAATCCATGTATGGCTGTACTGCCATCATTTCTTTTATTGATAATATTTCAATAATTTCACGTTTTTATGTTGTATAAAATAACATACTTACTTATTATATAATGCTATTTTATTATTTTTATCTATTGCTAATAATAGTACAGTTTCTACTGTTAAATTTTTTTGCTTCAAATATTTAGTAAGCCAATTGTAATCTTTTTTGGCTTTTTTTAGTTCCATTTCATTGAGCGTACCATCTACAATAATCAAATGACTTAATTTTTGCTTTTGACTATTTTTTTTCAATGTTCCTTTTATATCGTTGCTTGTTAAGGGTTGTGCTTTTTCTTTTAGTAATATAGAAATATCTCCAGAGGGCTCCAATATCGCACATTCTAAATCATTTATGTCGAAGCAGCCTTTTAATCGACAACTTTCTAAAATTTTAGCAACACTTAATTTTGAAGCTTCTAAATTTTTTAAATTAAAGTCATCGTTTTCATAAAGGATTAGTGGTTCTCCATCAATCATCTCTTCTACTTTATGATTATGATAAGATAAATAAGAAGAGATATAACCAATTACTCCAAACAAGACTAAAGCAAGTATGCCTTCATAAATAGGAATATCGGTACTGATAATAGAATCAGCAGCTATAGAACCAATAGTAATACTTAAAATGTAGTCATATAAGGTTAAATTTTTAATTTGTTTGGAGCCAAGAACTTTTACAATAAGAAATAAAACAATAAACATAACTAAAGCACGAATTATAATTTCCATTTGTATCACCTATTAGTAGTATGGCAAAAAAATGCACAAAATATCATTTATATTGTCTATTTTTGAAAATTTTGTTGACAAATAGTAAAAAAGTGAGTAAAGTATGGACTAATTCTTGTTTTTTAAATATTAGAAAGGAAATTATGACAAATAATAAAATTCAATTTATTCAAAAATATAAAGAGAAATCTAATGATGTTATTGTTTCTTCTATTTTTGCTACTTATCAAAAAATAATAGATGGTGCCTATATAAATAGTTTTACTGAAGAAGATATTAGAAATATCAATCAATTTTATACTTATTTAACTATTTATAGTGCCATTCAATTGTTAGATGCTCCACAAAAGTTAGTTGCTTATGAAGAAATGAAAAAATGTGTAGGAAATTATCCTTATCCTTTGGAAATGAAAAAGGCTTTTTTAGAACAATATATAAAATTGCTTCATTATTCCAAAATGGAAGATTCTCATTTATCATTAAGAAAAGCGTAGAGTGTAGTTTCATTCTACACTTTTTATTTTGTAATTCACTATTTTAATGTGTAATTCACTATTTTAATGTTTCTTTAATTTTTCTTTAATATATTGTAATATATATAAAAGGAGATCTAGCACTATGAGAATTTTAATTGTTGAGGATGAGGAAAAAATAGCAGATGCTATAGCAACAAAATTAAAAAAAGAACGTTATGAGATAGATATTTGTTTAGATGGAGAGGAAGGACTTTATAGTGCTTTATCAGGAATATACGATTTAATTATTCTTGATATTATGCTTCCTAAAGTAAATGGATTGGAAATATTAGCAAAAGTTCGTGAAAATAATATAAATACTAAAGTTTTACTACTTACTGCTAAATCAAGTCTTGAAGATAAACTCAAAGGATTTGATATAGGAGCAGATGATTATATGGCCAAGCCTTTTCATATTGAAGAATTAGTAGCAAGAGTGAACGTTCAACTCCGAAATAAAAAAGATATAAAAACGAAAGACATTTTAAATTATAAAGACTTGGATTTAAATATTAAAACCTCTACTTTAACTTGTACAACTACAAAAGAATCTATTTCTATACCTTATAGAGAATTTTTACTTTTAGAATATTTTATGAGTAATCAAAATCAAATTATAGCAAAAGAACAAATTTATGATAAAGTTTGGGGATTTGAAAGTAGTTATGAATCAAATAATTTGGAAGCTTATTTATCTTTTTTAAGAAAGAAAATAAGAATTATTGGTTCTAATGTAAACATTAAAGCTGTACGAAATCTTGGTTATCGAATGGAGTAATAAAATGCACGATTTAAAAATAAAAACATTTTCAATTATTTTTGGTATCATTTCCCTTTTTTTGGTAAGTTTTACAATTTTATTTAATGTACGTATGTATCAAATGGAATCCAAAGGGATTTTTAATAGCATTACGCGTATGAAAAGTTTTATTGAAGGGGAAAAGAGTCTGGCTGAAATTAATTTTGAAATGAATGAAGATTTAAAAAATAAAATGGTTATAGATTATGAAATATATACGTTTCTTTTAGATGGGCGTAATAATATTATTGCTAAAGTTAATCATAGTGGTTCTACTGTAAATAATAGGGTTGTTCTTAAAGCGGAAGCAACTTTAAAACATCTTAAAGATAATAAAATTCATATAAAGTGCCTTTATTTTAATGATTATGCTTATAGTTTAGTAAACAATCGATTTTTAGTAATGGTTCATGTAAAGAATGCTAAAGAACGTTTGCAAATGGCACTTATTTTATCCTTGCTTTTTGTTTTATTAGGAGAGATGCTTATTTATTTTATAGCTAAAAAAATAACGGAGTGGCTAATTAAACCGGTTATAGAAAGTTTTAATAATCAAAAAGAATTTATTGCAAATGCTTCACATGAACTTAAAACTCCGCTTGCTGTAATGATTGCAAGTATAGATTGTTTAACACCTAGTAAAAAAAATGAAAAGTGGATTCATAATTTAAAATCAGAATCTGAAAAAATGAGTCATTTGATTACCAGATTGCTTGATTTATCTAAATCTGAAAATGGTATTCAAAAAGAAGATTTTCATAACAACAATCTTTCTAAAATTATTGAAAAAAGAGCTTTAATTTTTGAAAGTTTGGCGTATGAAAAAAATGTTTTAATTGATTTGGACATTATGCCGGATATTAATTTAGTATGTAATTTAGAAAGTATGGATGAATTAATCACTATATTAATTGATAATGCAATTTGTCATAGTGAAAAAAATAGTTCTATATTGGTAAAATTGTCTAAAGAAAATAAAAATGTTATTATAGAGGTAAGGAATAAAGGAAAGGAGATAGCAAAGGAAGAGCAAGAAAAGATTTTTGAAAGATTTTATCGTGGGGACAAGGCAAGAACGCATAAAGAAAATCGATATGGATTAGGTCTTGCTATTGCCAAAAATATTGTTGAAAGTCATAAGGGTTCTATTACTGTTTCTTCAAAAAATGGTTTTACTACCTTTAAAGTTGTTTTTAAAAAACATTAGTTAAAAGTTTAATGTTTCTTTAATATTTGTTTTATAAAATAAAAATATGAAAAGGTGATGAAAATGTCTAAAGATATAGAAAATAAAGAAAATGAAATTGAAAAAGAAGAAAAAAGTTTTAAAAGAAATTTCAAAATGGATCGTAAAAAAGTTATTCTTGGTCTTATAATTGGCCTTGCTATTCTTTTAATAATAGGTGTCGTTTTATTTTTTACTTTTCATAAACAAGAGGAAAAGTTTAAAGAAAATATAGAGTTAAAATATACGGAAACTTTTGAGAAAAAAGCCGATGGTATATACATTACTGATGTTTCTGATATTGTGGAACAAGTAATGCCTTCTATAGTTTCAATAACAAGTAAAACTATAATTTCTTCCGGAATTTTTGGCCCAAGCTTTTTTGGTGAAGAACGCTACCAAGAAGGAGCTGGATCTGGAATTATTATTGGGAAAAATGATGCAAATTTAATGATTTTAACCAATAATCATGTCGTAGATGAAGCAAGTGAGTTATCCGTTCAATTTATAAATGAAAAAAGTTACGATGCCAAAGTGATTGGAATATCAGAACGAAAAGATATTGCAGTAATTGCAGTTCCTATTAAAAATATAAATACAGAAACATTAGAAGCTATCAAAGTGGCAACAATGGGAGATTCAAACCAATTAAAAGTTGGTAATGGTATTATTGCTATTGGAAATGCATTAGGCTATGGACAATCTGTTACAACTGGAGTTGTTAGTGCGTTAAATAGAGAAATATCCGTTGATGGAAATTCTTATAAAATGATTCAAATTGATGCCGCAATAAATGGTGGAAATAGTGGTGGAGCTCTTTTAAATAGCGCTGGTGAGGTAGTTGGAATTAATTCTGTTAAATACTCTTCAAATGGCCTTAGTTCTTCCGCTAGTATAGAGGGTATGGGCTTTGCAATTCCTATTTCAGATGTTCGTGAACTTATTACATCTCTTATGAATGGGGAAGAAGATACAAGTGCCTCTATTGGTATCGCAGGATATATAGTCGATGAAGAAAAAAGCGAAGCTTACAATATGCCAACAGGATTTTATGTTTCTAAAATTGTTTCTGGTAGTGGTGCAGATAAATCAGATTTAGAAATAGGAAATATTATTACGAAAATAAATGGAAATAAAGTTACAGCATTAAGTGATATCCAAGATGTTTTGTATGAACATAAAGCTGGAGATAAAGTAAAATTAACTGTAAGTTATGTTAGTGGTCGAACTTATAAAGAAAAAGAAATTAGTGTTACATTGTCATAAAATAAAAAATCTTTCGAGATTTTTTTATTTTGTTTTTTTTTCGGGTTATTTCCATGATATAATGAAAGAAATTAGGAGGTAGAAAATGAATTTTCAAAATAAAGTAGTTGTTGTAACCGGTGGTACAAGAGGAATAGGGTTGGAAACAGTTCGTACTTTTTTAGAGTATGGAGCCAAGGTGATTTTGTTTGGTTCTCGAAAGGAAACGGTTATAAATGCTATAAATGAGTTAGAAAAAGAAGGAAAGAAAGCAGCTGGTTATTATCCTAATCTAAATGATTATGAAGAGGTTTTGAAAACTATTCAAGAAATTGTTACACAGTATGGAAAAATTGATATTCTAATCAATAACGCTGGAATTTCTGCTAATAAAAAAATAGAGGAGACAACAAGTGAAGAATTCACATCTATTATGAATTTAAATGTTGAGGGAGTTTTTAATGTTTCTAAAGCCGTTATTCCTTTTATGAAAAAGGAAAATAGTGGTGTTATTTTAAATACAAGTTCTATGGTAAGTTTTTATGGGCAACCATCTGGGGTTGGATATCCCGCTTCCAAATTTGCTGTAAATGGGATAACGAAATCATTAGCACGTGAACTTGCGCCTTTTCATATAAGAGTAAATGCAGTTGCACCAGGAATTATTAACACGGATATGGTTTCTTCTTTGCCACCGGAAATGATAAAACCTTTAATTGATAAGATACCTTTAAATCGTATGGGAACTCCTCGAGATATTGCTAATGCTTTCTTATTTTTAGCAAGTGACATGGCAAGTTACATAACAGGGGTCATATTACCAGTAGATGGAGCTGCTAGAAATTAATTGCATTTTGAAAATGGAATTTATATGCAAGAGGTAAGTGCTATAAAAGAAATTTATAAAGATTTTGAATATACAATTAAAGATAGTCAAAAATTGGAGAGTAAAGATTTAAAGACAGAATTTTGGATATCAATTTGGTAAGCTATTTTAAGATTTTTTGCTCCATTATTTTAAATATTTAGAAAAATTTATTCTTACAAAAATTTAAAATTTGTGATACGATGGGTATGTTCTACAAAAAATATTAAGTCAATTTTATCAATGAGTAGCAAAAATGCGTAAGTCCAATTGAAGAGGACTTACTATTTTTATGTTTAAAATTGAGGAGGAATTTTTTGTGAAAAAACTAGATTTAGAAAATGAGCCTATTTTGAAACTTATTAAAAAGTTTGCGATACCTTGTGTAATAAGTATGATTGTTGCTGCACTCTATAATATTGTAGATCAAATTTTTATTGGTTGGAGTGAAGCGGAAGCCTTTGGAAATGCTGCTACTAATATTGTTTATCCTTTTACAGTTATTGCTCTTGCTTTTGCTTTATTAGTGGGGGATGGTGCTGCTGCATTATTTAATTTATCTTTGGGAGCTAAAGATAATCAAAAAGCGAGCAAAGCTATTGGAAATGGACTTATTCTTTTAATATTTATTTTTATTTTTTTAACTACTTTCGGTATTCTATTTCAAGATCAAATACTTAAGATTTTTGGAGGGGATCCCAATGAAGCTTTATGTTATCAATATGCTAAAGAATATTTACAGATTATAGTTTGTGGATTTCCTTTTTATATTATTGGACAAGGTTTAAATGCTACTATTCGAAGCGATGGCAGTCCAAAGTATGCAATGTTTGCCACTTTATCAGGAGCAATTATCAATATTATTTTGGATCCGATTTTTATTTTTGGTTTTAACATGAGTGTTAAAGGTGCTGCTATTGCAACTATCCTAGGGCAAATGGTAACTTTTTTAGTAAGTATTCTATATTTAAGAAAAGCAAAATCTTTTAAAATTAATAAACAATCAATAAAATTAGACAAAGAAATTTGCAAAAAAATTTTATCTTTAGGTTTAGCTTCTTTAATTACTCAAATCGCTATTGTTATTATTATTGCTGTTGCTAATAATTTAGTTACACAATATGGTTATATGACCTTATCTTCTTCAAATACTCCTTATGGAGTGGTTATACCTCTTGCTGTTATAGGAATCTGTATGAAAGTATTTGGAATTGTTGTATCTATTGTTATTGGTGTTTCTTTAGGTGGTATGCCAATTATTGGGTATAACATGGGAGCTGGTAATAAAATTCGAGTAAAGAAGACTATAAAGTATATTCTTATAACAAATTTAATTATTGGTTGTATTGCCTTTATAATTTTTGAATGTTTCCCAACATTTATAATCAATTTATTTGGTAGAGGAAATTCTTTTGAATATTTGGAATATGCTAACTATTGTTTAAGAATTTTTTTAGGAGGTATCATTTTAACTTGTTTAATTAAATCATTATCTATTCTTTTACAATCTATGGGAGCTAGTTTTAAGTCAACACTGCTTGCTTTATCAAGGGATGTTTTATTCTTTGTTCCCTCTATTTTACTAATAGCCAAGATAAGTCATAATGTTGTTACTATGTTGTGGAGCGCACTTGTTGCAGACGTACTTGCTTTTATTTTAGGGGTTTTACTGTTATGTAGTGAATTAAAAAATAAAAAAGGAAAAAATCTTACACAAAATTAAAAATTTTGTTATAATGTGTTTGGCAAATTATTAGACGACACATGTAGAGCAAACCTGCTCGTAAATCTGATTACGGAACTAGGGATGCTTTAGATGTGTTTTTATTTGTTCAAAATGGGAGGTGAAATGTTATGTCATTAAATAAAAAAGAAAGAGCCCTATTTGCATTCATTACCGTTTTGATTACGGTTCATGCCTATGTGTTTTATAGTCTATATGTTATAAATGGTAGTACTTTAATGAATGCTACGGGAGCAAGTAGTGTATTAATAGCCATCAATCATATGGGTGGAGTGTATATGTTTGGACATTATTTACCTATTTGGGCTGTTGTTTTAACAGAATTAGGTTTTGCCTATTTAATGGAAATGACAATTGGTAGTCCTTTTTCATTTAAAATGGCTTGTAAAAATTTTGATATTAAAAAAACAAATCCTGTTCAATTTGAAACTGCCATTATTTGTGCGACAGTTGCCATTATGGTACCAATTATGAGTTTTATTGCAGCGCTTTTATATTATCCATATTATTTAGGATTTCATGTTGTGACTTTACTTGCAAATTGGTTAAAATTAATTTGTTTTAATTTTCCTTTTGCCTATTTTTCTCAATTATTTTTTATTCAACCTTTAGTAAGAACAATTTTTAAATTTTTGTTCAAAAAAAATAAGTAAAGTTTATTGTAATTTATAAGCAAACTCTATATACGGTTTGCTTTTTATGTTATACTCTTTTTAGAAATGGAGTATGTTTATGAAAAAAATGCAGTTAATCTTTTTAACAATTTTTCTTGTTTTAATTACAGGATGTGGAGCAAAACCGGCACAAAAATTGGTTTGTAAAACTACTGAAACAGAAGAGGGAGTAAGCATTGAACAAGTGATTTCAATGACTTATGAAAATGATAAATTAAAACATATGACCATGTATGTTAATACAACAATTACAGATGCAACGATAAAAGAAAATTGGGAACAATATAAAAAGGTTATGGATGAAGATAACAAAGAGTTTACCGGTGATGGCGTTAGCTTAAAAATCGTAGTTGATGATCAAAACTATAAATATAATACGATTTTAGATATAGATGTATTAAATGCTAACGATGAGGTATTAAAAGAATATGGTTTTGATGGTATAAAAGAAGATAAAAGTACGTTAAAAAGTAGTAAAGAATCTGCCGAAAGTGATGGCGCTATTTGTGAAATAGAATAATTAAGAAGAAAGTTATTAAGCAGTGAATTTGCCATCTCTTGTTTTAATAATCGTTGGGGCAATTTGTATTATTAAAAAATACAGTAACCCTTGTTACGTTTCCTGTTAAAATTAATTTTTATTTTATAGAATGGTTGAATGAAAGGAGAAAAAAATTATGAATCAAGAGAAAATAGGGAGATTTATTGCTGAATGTAGACAAAACAAAAATTTAACTCAACAGGCATTAGCAGAAAGATTAGGTGTATCCGATCGTACAATTGGAAATTGGGAAAATGGCCGAAATATGCCTGATTTATCTTTACTAAAACCCTTATGTTCTTTACTAGAGATTACCTTAAACGATTTAATGAGTGGTGAAAAGGTTAAAGAAAAAGAATATCATGAAAAATGTGAGGAAAATATCGGCAACACTATTGATTATACTAATAAAAAAATTAATAAAAAAAATAAATTAATTTCTGATATTCTATTATTCTTTGGTTTGGGGTTAATTTTTAGTGCGGTTTCGGTTTTTCCTAGTGAAAGCAGTTGGGGATCTATCTATTCTGTAATTGGCATGATGATTTCCTTGATAGGTTTTACAATTTTAAATAAAGGAAAAACATTTAGAAAGAGATTATTCCTTAATTTTGGCTATATTATTTTTGTTATGACACTTTTATTGGTGTTAGATTATAGTAATGTTAAATTAAATAAACAAGCGCCAAGGTTTAGAATTACAACTACGGCGATAGGAAATTTAATCTACTATGATACGCTATTTTATGATGTCTACAGATGTCATTTTGATGAAGAAAATGAATATTGGATTATCGAAAAAAATAGTAAACCAACTGATAGTGATTTGATAAATTATTGTAAGTAATTTGAAAATATGCAAACTATTTATCTAAATTCTGCTATAATAAAAGTAAGAAAATTTATGGACAAAGCTTAATCATAAGTTAGTTTGGGTGGTTAAAAACAAATAAGTCTAAATTTGTTTAGAAAGGGAGAAATTATGAAAAAAGTTGTAAAAATTACTTTTGCTATTCTAGGTATTTTGATAAGTATTCTTATTCTTGATACGTTACAAGCTAAAATTTTTAATAATAGTCCGATATTAAAAGTAAGAGAGTACCAAGGTGTTAATCTTGTGGATAATGGGTTATTTGTAAATCATTTTAAGTGTAATAACCTAGAAGAAAAAACGACTTGGAAAATTACAAAATATGTTTGTCCCGTTAGTGAAATAACTTTAGAAGATATTAACGATAAAATAATAAATTTTATTAGTAACGAGGAAAATTATACTAATTATGCTTTTAATTACCTTGATTTAGAAAAAAAGGTAATCGTTGTTGGTTTAATTGATAATAATAAAAATAATCAAGAGGAATTTATTACAAAAGTTTTTTCTAGTTGCTGTGGTTCAAACTATATAGATTATCTAAATAATAATTCTTTAATTGAATTTCAAGAAACAAAGGATGTATTTGAAGCACAAATTATAGTTGCAGAAAAAGATTATATTATAGTGGAGGTTTTAAAAGATAGTAATACTTTAAAAAAAGGAAATAAGGTTGCGGTTAAAATAACAAGACCAACAAATGGTATTAATGATTTTTACGTAGTGGGAAATAAAGTTCAAATTACATTTAATGGAAATATAGAAGAGTCAAATCCTGCTCAAATAGGTGCTATTAAAATAGAACTTATATAAGTTTAGTAATGGAACTTTGTTTGATCATTTTATATAATTCTAAATATTAAAGGAAGCGAGTAAAATGCAAAAGCAAATTTTAAAAATTTCAGGTATGACTTGTAGTGCTTGTTCTAATGGCTTAGAAAAATACTTAAATAAGCAAAAAGGCATTATATATGCCAGTGTAAATTTAGTTTTAGAACAGGCACTTATTTTGTATGATGATAATTTAACTCTAGAGGATTTAAATACTTTTGTTAAAGATGCTGGATTTAAAAGTTTAGGTGTTTATAACGAGCATGAAGAGAAAAAACAAAATAATGATAAAATACTTTTAATCATATTTGGTTTCCTTTCTATTATTGTTCTATATATTTCTATGTCGCACATGATAGGGCTTCCAGTTATACCGTTTTTGAACATGATGAATTATCCCATTCATTATTCAATATGCTTGTTACTTTTATCAATTCCTTATTTGTTTTATGGCTTTGATATTTTAAAAAATGGCTTTAAGAATTTAATACATAAATCTCCTAATATGGATACATTAGTATCTATTGGGGTACTGGCAAGTTTTCTTTATAGTTTATATGGAACAGTTATGATTATAATTGGTAAAATAGAATATGTAGAAAATTTATATTATGAATCAGCTTGTATCGTTCTATTTTTTATAAAACTAGGCAGGTTTATTGATGGAAGAAGTAAAGAAAAGACTAAAGAAGCAATTAAAGATCTTGTTTCTATTACTCCAGAAAAAGCAATATTAAAAACAAAAGAGGGAGAAAAAGAGGTTACTCTTGATGAGGTAAAAAAAGGAGATATTTTGATTTGTAAAACTGGTATGAAAGTTGCAGTGGATGGAATTATTACACATGGTGTTTCCCATTTTGATGAATCCTTTATCACGGGGGAATCTATGCCTGTTAAAAAGGATAAAAATGCTAAAATTGTCGCAGGTAGTTTAAATATCGATGGATATATAGAATATAAAGCCGAAAAAATTGGTAAAGATTCAACCATATCTGAAATAGTAAGATTAGTAGTAGAAGCAACCAACACAAAAGCTCCAATAGCAAAAATTGCTGATAAAGTTAGTGGAATATTTGTACCAAGTATAATGGTAATAGCCATTTTAACATTCATTGTTTACTTGGTTTTAGGTAATGGTATTAATGATGCCCTTACGCATTTTGTTACTGTTTTAGTTGTTGCTTGTCCATGTGCTTTAGGACTTGCAACCCCTCTTGCTATTGTCGTAAGTGAAGGATTGTGTGCAAAAAATGGTATTTTAGTAAAGACAAGTGAAACTTTAGAAAATGCTCACAAAGTAGATACAATTGTTTTTGATAAAACGGGAACACTTACATATGGTAATTTGAAAATATCTAAAGTATTTAATTATAGTGATTATACAAATGATGAATTGTTAAGTATCGTTGGTAGTTTAGAAGCAAAATCTACACATCCTATTGCTAGCGCTTTTAAAGAATATGGAGAAAATAAAAAAGAAATACAAGAATTTAAAAATCTTGCGGGTTTAGGATTAACTGGGACAATAAATGAAAAGCAATATTATGTAGGGAATAATAAAATTCTTATTTCGTTAAAAATAAAAAATCAAAAAAGCGAAGATGAAAAAACTTTGGCTAAACAGGGAAATAGTATTGTTTATGTGATAGAAAATCAAAAAATAATTGCTCTTATTGGGGTAAAAGATATTGTGAGAGAAAATTCGAGTAAAGTAATAAGAGAACTTAACAAAATGGGTAAAGAAATCATTATGCTTACTGGAGATAACGAATTAACTGCCATGAAAGTGGCAAAGGAACTGGGAATAAGTAAAATTATTTCTAACGTTATGCCTAAAGATAAAGTAGGCGAAATTAAAAAAATTATGAATAATGGTAAGAAAGTAATGATGATTGGAGATGGAATTAACGATGCTCCAAGTCTAGCTATTGCCCTTGTTGGTGTAAGTGTCTCAAGTGGAACCGATATAGCAAATAATTCCGCAGATGTTATTTTAATGAATGATAATTTATTGAATTTATTAAATCTTATAACAATAAGTAAAAAGACAATAAGAAATATAAAACAAAACTTATTCTGGGCATTTTTCTATAATATTTGTATGATACCTCTTGCGATTGGACTCTTTACAAGATGGAATATTAATATGAATCCTATGGTAGCAGGATTTGCTATGACAGTTAGTAGTTTTACAGTTATATTAAACGCTTTAAGATTAAAAAGAATTAAATTAAGGAAAGATTAACTATCTATTTTGGCCAAGCAAAAGAAATAGAATTAAATAAATTTACTTAAACCTACTAATTATTAAATTATAATTTAACGAGCAAACAATATATAGAGTTTGCTTTTTTTGTATGATATTTCGTATAAATAGTAATTCTGTATGAAAAACAATATCATTTTGAGATTGACCTTTTTTGATGTAGAAAGTGAATTAAATAAAGGAAGGAAATTTTGGATAGAAATAAAATAAATAACTTTTTAATGTTTCTTTAATTTTTACATAATAAAATGATAATGTTTTTAAAGGAGGAACACTATGTTTATATTAAAAAACGCATGGATTTCAATTAAAAGAAATAAAGGAAGAAACGTTTTAATAGGAATTATTATTTTAATTATTGCTTGTGCTTGTACCATAACATTAGCAATTAAAAATACTGCAGTAGATTTAATCGATTCCTATAAAAGTGCTTATGACAAGGAGGTAACAATTAGCTTTGATAGAATGAATATGATGAAAGACTTTGATCCATCACAATCAGAGGGAAGAGAAAGTGCTAGAGAAAAATTTGATAATATTAAAAGTTTTGTTACAATTCACAGCTGAAATAAAAAGAAAGTAGAAAAAAGAAAGAAATTCTAGTTTTTTAAATGTCAAAAGAATA
>CANRPZ010000027.1 GCA_947632625.1 uncultured Bacilli bacterium
GGGAAAGAGGACCCCAAGGAATAGAAGGTGTTCAGGGACCACGTGGAGAAATAGGTCCACAAGGTATACCTGGAGAAACTGGACCAACAGGACCTCGTGGTATAGATGGAACCAGCGTTACTATATTAGGTTATTATGATTCCTATTCAGAATTAGTAAATGCTCATCCAAACGGAGTTCCTGGAAATTCTTATTTGGTGGGGGACTCTTTATACGTTTGGTCAGAGGAAACAAAAACGTGGCAAAATGTTGGAATGATCCGAGGACCCGAAGGGGTACAAGGTAAAATTGGTCCAACAGGTCCAACAGGTCCTAAAGGAGAGATTGGTCCTCAAGGTGTATCCGGAGAACAAGGAGTTCAAGGAATTCCAGGACCAGAGGGACCGATTGGTCCAACGGGGGAAAGAGGACCACAAGGTATTCCTGGACCACTTGAAATTCCATCAGCAATGTTTGTGACCACTAGTGAAGATTTGAATAGTGGTGGAACTCGTGTAGAACCGGGATATTCTATTCCTATTGCCAATGAAACATTAGATACGGACAATAATTTTTATTTTAGTAATGTAAATAATACCTTAACTTTTTATAATTCAGGTTTATATAGAGTGGATATGTTTATACAAGCGAAAACAACCATTAATGTAAGTGCTCAACCTGGTTATAATATTATTTCTGTTGGATTAAAAAAAGTTGGTAGGGATGAACCAACGATTTATGTAGGAAACTCTATTGTAGGAAATACAAATACGCCAACTTTACTTGTTGCTACTGGCTATATTAATTTAACTTATCCAAATGAATGGTTTGAAATTGTAAATACAGGAAAATATCCAATTCTTGTGTCAAGTCCAGATGTAGAAGATACAGCATCTGAATCCTCTTTCGTTAGCCAAGCTGTTAACATTTTTATTCAAAAAATTCGATAAAAAGTAGCTAATAGAAAAAACTAAAAACTTTTCTAAAATTTAAATTATAAATTAGAATCTTTTTTATAAATATATTTATGTTATAATATTTTTTATGGAGCTCTGATAGTATGTTAAAAGTGGTAAAAATAGAACTTACAAATAAATGTTTTAGGAATTGTAAACACTGCTCTAGTAGCGCTACTCATAATATTAATCATTTAAAAGAACTAAATTTTGAAGATGTATCTAAAGTGATTAAAGAAGCAAAAATAATGGGTGCGGAAACTATAGTTTTTACAGGCGGAGAGCCACTACTATACGACAGAATTCCTGAACTTGTTGAATTAACATCAAAATTAAAGATGAAATCTACTATTTATACTTTTGCTTTTAGAACAAATGAAACTTTAAATAAATATCGAAATTTGATTGATTTAGGTTTAAATAAAATAGTTTATTCAATTGCTGATTCGCTATCTAGTGAGGAAGATAAATCTGTTTATGAAAAAGTCGAATTTTTTGATAAAGTTTTTAAAAACAATAATGCAAAATTAGGATTTCATTATACTGTTACAAAAGATTCTTTTGCAAGATTAGAAGATATAATTGCTGAAACTCTTGCTAGTTTTAAAAATAAACAATATTTTGATAAGATTAGCTTATTAAGATTCGTTCCTCATGGTAAGGGAACAACAAATATGGATTTATCTAAAGAAGAGTTAGTAGCTATTAAACGTCTTTATTTAAATTCAAAATATAAAGATAGAATTAGATTAGGTACACCTTGGAATATATTAGGAATTAAAAATACGCCTTGTACTATTGCAGATGAGGTAATGGTTATTGGTTTTGATGGTATCGCCTATCCTTGTGATTCAATTAAGTATTTCACTAAATTAGGTATTAGTGGAAATATAAAGGATAATTCATTAATGGAAATGTATAATTCAGATTATTTTCGTGATATACGCCAATTTAAATTCGATAATTCTTGTTCTAATTGTTCTCAATATTCCATATGTAAAAACGGATGTATCGGTCAAAAGATAATTGCCAATTATGATGAAAAAGATGAAGAGTTAACATTAAAAAAATGTATTACTACAAGAGATCCAAAATGTATGAGGTAAGTATATGAAAGTAAGGCAAGAGGTATACGATTTATATTGGTATTTTGCGTGTGAAAGGCAAAAAATATTTTGGAAGAAAAGAAATGGAGAAGCTCCTCCCTGGACAGATGATAAAATATTACAAGAGTATAAGTTTTGTAATAGTTATAGAGTCAATGATCGAGTTAGTCAATATTTATTGCAAAATGTAATTTATAATGGTAAAAGATATTCTAAAGAGGATATGATATTTAGAATAGTACTATTTAAGCTATTTAATAAGGAATCTACTTGGGAATTATTATTAAAACACTTTTCTGATATTACATTAAAAACCTTTGATATAAAAAAATATTCTGAAATATTAGAGAATGCTTTAAAAAATGGAATTAAAATCTATAATGATGCTTATATAAGTTGTGCAAATAAAGCATTCGGATATAATAGAAAACATGATAACCATTTAGCACTCCTTAATAAAATGTTTAAAGAAGATAAAATACAATATAAAATTATAAAATGTAAAACTATGGAAGAAGCATTTACTCTTATTAAAAGTTATCCATTGATAGGTAATTTTATGGCGTATCAAATTGTAACAGATATTAATTATAGCGAGGCTGTAAACTTTAAAGAAGATGAATTTACTGTTGCAGGCCCTGGATCGATTCGTGGAATTATGAAATGTTTTATTGATAAGGGAAAAATGAGTGATGAAGATATTATTCGTTATATGTATGAACATCAAGACGAAGAATTTAAAAGGCTAAATTTAGAATTTAAGAGAATTGGTAATAGACCTTTACAATTAATCGATTGCCAAAATATATTTTGTGAATTAGATAAGTATTGTAGACAAGCTATGCCCGAATTAAAATCTAATAGAATAAGAATTAAAAAACATTACATACCTAAAAAAGAAAAAATTAATTATATATATCCACCCAAATGGAATTTATAAGTTTTGGGTTTATTAAAAGCAGTTTTGAAAATCTTAACTGCTTTTTATATTTTATCTGATACTTTTTTTAATCGATGTCTATAAAAGATATGCGTCTTCTTTCTAAATAGGATTCTTTTTCTTTTTTCATTGTTTCGTTTGTTATATCGGCATTGGAATCGATTATTTTATTTTCAAAATTTTCTCCAAAAAGTTGAATTTGTATCAATAAATTTTTCATTTGTTCTAATAAATTTGTTAAATCTTGATTCTTTTTTATTTCATCGTTTCTTTCAAAAATATTTTTTAAATAATCAAAATATGTTTGTAAATCACTAGTAGAAATAGAAAAGTCTATAGAATCTCTTATCGCTTCATATTCTTCTTTTTTCTTTTCTGCTAAATTTTTTATAATTTCTAGAGCAGAACCTAACTCTATTTTATTTGGTAATCGGTTTGAATCAAAAATCAAACAATTTAATTCTATATTTCTATTTTTATCCTCTATTTGTGCTTTTTCATTAGTTCTTAAATTTATTTGATAACACGAATTTGTTGTTTTATATTTAATTGGATTTGTTAAATAGGTCGGCTCAATTTCCATATTTTCCAAATATGCAAAATCTCTATAATCAGAATTATAAAGTTTATATTCTAGTTTTGTAAAATCTAATCTTTCATCAAAATTAATTTTGTCGATTCCAAGACTTTTAATTTTTAAAATTACGGCTTGTATTGTTTCTATATCCTTTTTATGTGCTTCTATATATTGATAATAGTAATCTTCTGCTAGATTTTTATTACGTATTCCTTTTGAATCATAATTATCAATAGTAAAATTATTTAAGCAGGAATAATTCATTATTGTATCGATTGTATGTTTATGTTTTTGGATAAATTCTTTATATTTTTTAGGGATTAAAACCTTTTTTCCTTGTATACTAAAATAAACCTTTCGTATCAAATTTTTATTTCTTTTAGATTTAATTAATTTTTCTAAATCATCACAAAATAATTTATAATCTTCTTCAATTTCACATAGAGCAATCAAATGGTTGGTATTGATTTCTTTACCATTTTTTTGAAATATTTCCAAATATGTCATAAAAAACCTCCGTCTGATATTCTATCATATTTTTAATTAAACGAAGCTAAAAATATTAACAATTTTAATTATATCTTTCTTTTTTTATAAAAATGTTATAGAATAGCAATAAATTTATTGAGGTATAGGGGGAGGCGTTATATGAATATTTCTACGAAGAAAATTTATAATACTTTACGAAATTATTTAAAAAAACAATTAACTGGTAATTTAGGAAAAGTAGTGGAAGAAAAAAATAAACTAATTTGTTATGTAAAAAAAGGAAAAATTAAAAAAGATAAATATAAATGTGTAATTGCTTGCTTTGGTATAGCAGAAGAAAAAAAATTAGCAGAAGCTTTCGAGTTAAATAAATCTATTTGTTACATAATTGATGATATGGAAATCGAAAAAAACATTACAATTAAAAAAAGTAGATGATCCATTCATTGAAAATTATAAAAATGCACTAAATAATCAATCAATTTATAAAAGTTTAAAAAATAAAAATTATCTAAAGTAAAGAAAATAGAGTTTTTAACAGGTCTATTTTTGACTGAATTTTTTATTTAAGTCATTTATTAGGAAAAATTTATTGTATAATTATATAAACGCAAATGCCAAAATAAAAGAAGTCATTTGATTATCAGTAAAGGATGTGAAAAAGTGATTAAAACAATTGGTAAAGTAATTGATGTATATATACCAGAACAATATAAAAATGGGGAACTATTAAGTGCTATGGATAGAACGAATATTGGTTTTAAGGTAATAACTCAAGATGGGGTAAAAGACATTGTATTAGAAGCCAATGAAATTAATGCCAAAATAATGAAAAATGATAAAGTTTTAATTATCGAGCAAGATATATCAGGAAAGCATTTTGTTGATATTGAAGCTTTTGATGGTGATAATTATGAATAATAATAAATTTCAAACAGTCGGTTTATATAACCATAATGCTGCTAGTTATAAAAAAATAAAATCTGCATTCGAAAATGGCGAAGATGTCGTTGGAATTGTCCATGCAACAGGAACGGGTAAGTCATATAACGCATTACAACTTGCTTATGATAATAAAGATAAAAAAATAGTTTATGTAGTCCCATCAAACGGAATTATTGAACATATAAAAAAGATAATAGAAGATAATCCAAATTTAGATTTAAAAAGGGATTTTCCCAATTTAGAGTTTAGAACATATCAAAGTTTTGTATCTTTATCAAAAGAGGAAATCCGAGATATAAATTGTGATTTATTAATTTTAGATGAATTCCATCATATTGGGGCACCTGTTTGGGGTGCAAGAATTAATACTATGATCGAAACTCATCCTAGAATAAAAATATTTGGTATGACAGCGTATACCATAAGAGATAGAGGAACATCTTATGAAAGAGATATGGCTAATTCCGATACCGATGAATTATTCTCAAGTAAGATAAAAAGTAGATATGACTTATGTGATGCTATGATAGATGGGGTGCTCCCTAAACCTATATATAAAAGTGCTTATACTAATTTATACGATTTGGAAAGTAAATTAGAGGAAAGAGTACAAAGGCTAGATGCTTCTAAAAAAGAATATCAAGAATATATGTCTATTTTATTGGATGTTAAAAGAAGAATCCATGAAGCTCCAAGTATTCCCAATATTTTAAGAAAAAATATTAAGCCAAATGGAAAATATATTTATTTCTGTCCACCTTGTGTAGAAGATGGAACTAATGATATTGAAACAATTAAAAAACAAGCAATAGAATGGTTTAAACAATTTGTTCCAGAAGAAAATATAATTTTTTATACATCAACAAGTGATATGGGTGAAGAGGGCAAGCTAAATCGTGATGCTTTTTATGATGATGTTACACTGGATGGTGAAAAGGTTGATAATAAACTCCGCATAATGTTTGCCATAAATCAATATAACGAAGGAATTCATGCTCCTAATATTGATGGTGTTATTATGGGACGTGGCACAACATCTGATATTGTCTATTTTGAACAGTTAGGTAGAGCACTAGCTGTTCGTGGAAATACTAAAGATATGTTTCTTAAATTAGAAAAACATTCAATAGAAGAATTAATGAAAATGTGTAAAAAAAGAAATATTCCCGTTAAAGAAAATACGTCTAAAGAAAAGTTAATTGAAAAATTAATTGCTCCAGTCGTAATTGATTTAACTAATAACTATAATTTTATTAAAGAACTTGAAAATAATTTAAAAAATCGAACTAAGGACATACAAAGTAGAAGATTAAATAATTATAGAGATATAAAAATAAGGGATGCATCATTTGATATCGAAATAGAAAATCAAAATTTATTTGAAATGTTGAGATATGTATATGATAGATTAATAAAAACATGGGAAGATTATTATGAAATTGCAAAAGCCTATTATGAACATTACAATAATTTAGAAATCCCTATTTATTTTAAAACGAATGACGGATTTACCTATGATGAGAATGGTATAAAACTTGGTGCTTGGATAAGTAGACAAAGGCTAAACTTTTCAGATTTATCACAAGAAAGACAACAATTATTACAATCCATAGGATTTATACTAAATGTAAATGAAGAAAATTGGCAAAAAAATTATGAATTAGCAAAAAATTATTATGAAAAACATAGAAATCTAGAAATTCCTCAAAATTTTAAAACGAATGACGGATTTACCTATGATGAGAATGGTATAAAACTTGGCGCTTGGATAAGTAGACAACGAACAAGCTTTTTAGATTTATCACAAAAAAAACAACAATTATTACAATCCATAGGATTTGTATTAAATCCCCGCGACAAAAATTGGCAAAAAAATTATGAATTAGTAAAAAATTATTATGAAAAACATAGAAATCTAGAAATTCCTCAAAATTTTAAAACGAATGACGGATTTACCTATGATGAGAATGGTACAAAACTTGGAATTTGGATAAATAAACAAAGGCTAAACTTTTCAGATTTATCACAAGAAAGACAAAAATTATTACAATCCATAGGATTTGTATTAAATCTCCGCGACAAAAATTGGCAAAGAAATTATCAATTAGCAAAAAACTACTATGAAAAACATGGAAATCTAGAAATTCCTCAAAATTTTAAAACAAAGGATGGATTTACTTACGATGAAAATGGCACAAGTCTTGGCACTTGGATAAGTAATCAACGAAAAAACTTTTTAGTTTTATCTCAAGAAAATCAACAATTATTACATACTATAGGATTTATATTAAATCCGCACGACAAAAATTGGCAAAGAAATTATCAATTAGCAAAAAACTATTATGAAACACATGGAAATTTAGAAATTCCTCAAAGTTTTAACACGAATGACGGATTTACTTATGATGAGAATGGTATAAAACTTGGCACTTGGATAAGTAGACAAAGGCTAAACTTTTCAGATTTATCACAAGAAAACCAACAATTATTACATACTATAGGATTTATTATATTAAGTCCTCGCGACAAAAATTGGCAAAGAAATTATCAATTAGCAAAAAACTATTATGAAAAACATGGAAATTTAGAAGTGCCTTTCAAATTTAAAACAAAGGATGGATTTACTTACGATGAAAATGGTACAAAACTTGGAATTTGGATAAATAATCAAAGAGCTCGTGTAAATCCAGAGAGTGAAAAAGGAAAATATCTTTTAAGTATAGGAATGCAATGGAATATAACTCAAAATATGGAGAAGATTGCTAACCTATGTAAAGTGTATAATATTAATCAAATAAAAAATAAATCTATTCTTAATCATATTTCAATTCAAGAACTACAATCTAAAATTGAATTTCTTAATTCAAATAATATTCCTATAGTAGATGAAAATGGCTTATTAATGGATATATTTTCTATGAGTAGTTCTGATATGAAAGAAAAATATGGTCTATCATTTGAAGAATTATTAAATGAGTATAACTTAAAAGATCAAAAAGGTAAAGGTTTCTAATATGTTTTTAGATAAGTATTTAAATTCTACTTATTTAGATCTAGTTTATAGCAATTATAATAAAGAATATTTAAATGGATTAAATTAAGAGAATTTTAATAAAGTTTATTTATTATTAGAAAGTTATAATTTTTACTTTATGGATGATATAATTTTAAAATATTTGGAATTATTTGAAATTGAAGAAAAGTATGTTCTACTCGCTATTTGTGATATTAAATTTGTTTTAGGGGATGATTTTGTAAAACAAATAGGGGAAAACATGGTATTAATTGATAAAATGATAGAAATAGCGATTCATTACAGTGAGAAAGATAATAAGTAATGGAAAAATATGGTTATTTCATGTATAATCAAGTAATAGAGAAGAGGAGGAGATTATGAATAGTAAACCATTTATTAAAAGATTTCAGATTAAAGAATTATTTGGAATTTATAATGTTGATATCCCATTTGATAATAATATAAATATTTTTGTAGGTGAAAACGGATTAGGTAAAACTACAATTTTAAATTGTATAAATTATGTTTTTCAATGTGATTCCGATAACTTATATAATATAAATTTCAAAAAAATTATAGTAACTTTTAGAAACAATTCTAAAGTTGAAATTAATCATGATGATTTATTGACCGATACAATGCTAGATTTAGATATTAGAAGACGACATTTCATGTATAGTTCTGATGAAACAGAATATGATCAAATGTCAGTAGTTTCAATAGTAAAAAGGATATATAGAGAAATTACAAAACGTAGTTCAGAAGAAATATCGCTTCCTGAAATGACTATGATGATTATGAGAAGATTGCGTCCAAATATAGATATAACTAGGCTTCAAATTGAAAAAATCATAAATGAAATTGAAAGTACTTTAGATAATGATTGGGAAGAGGTAATTCGTAAAGAGGTAATAAATAATATAATTTACCTGCCAACATATAGAAGAATTGAAGAAGATTTTAACAAATGTATGAATAACGATATTAGATATCGTAATGATATAATGAAAAAAATCTCAAACTTACAATTTGGTATGAATGATGTTGAACAACTTATAAAGAAAACTTGTGATGAATTAAAAAATAGTACTAATGAAGGATTTAAAGAGATGACAAGTAATTTATTAAAAAACTATGTTTCAATGTTAAAAAATAAATCTAAAAAACAAAATGTTTCAAGAACAAAAATAGAAGAATCTAAATTAAGAATTGTATTTGAAAGATTAGCCGATAAAATTGATGAAGAAGTAAAAAAATCTATTATTGAGCTATTAAATCAAAGTGAAATCAATGATTTTGAATATAGTTATTTAGTTACAATTATTAATAATTTACTTGAAATATATGAAAAAACCAAAAATACAGATGAAAGTTTGGATAATTTTGTTAGAGTTTGTAATAAATATTTAGAAAATAATTCATTCAAATATGATCCATTTAAAATTGAATGTACTCTTATTCAAGAATATGGTGGAGACCCAATAGAATTTAAAAATCTTTCTTCAGGTGAGAAACAAATAGTGTCACTATTTTCAAAATTATATTTATCTAAAGATTCCAAAAATATAATATTATTTGATGAACCAGAGCTTTCTTTATCTATTATATGGCAATCAAAACTTTTACCTGATATTATAGAATCAAACAAATGCGGATTCATGATAGTTATTACCCATTCACCTTTTATTTTTGATAATAATTTTAAAGAATATACAAAGGATATTAAAAATTATATTACACCTATAAAAGAAAAAATTGTTGTTGCTTAATGAAGAATGATTTAGTAGATATTATGTCAAAATCAGTAGGAAAAGATGTTGCAGTATTTCAAAAGTTTTTGTTAGAATACGATAATTACAATAATACTTTATTTTATTTTGTAGAAGGAGAAGATTTTTGCTATTATCAGCCAAGAATTAAACAATATACAAAATCAATTGATGTTGTGAATTATAGATGTGATGGCAAACACAATGTTATAGGTGTATACGAATTAATAAAAAAGAAACTAAAAGTAAAAAAAAGTAATGCAATGATGTTTTTTGTAGACCGAGATTATAATTTTGACAATGTACCTACAGGCATTTATGTCACGGATTTTTATTCAATCGAAAATTTTTATCTAAATAAAGATACTATTAAAGAAATAATAGAAAATTTTATGGAAATTAACAAACATAGCGACAATTACAAATGCAGTTTAAATTATTTTAAAAAAACATATTCTGAATATAGCAAATTTGCAGTAAGACTGAATGCTTTTTATTATACTATAAGAGAATATGAAAAGATAAATGGAAAATCTAGAGCTGATTTAGGATTGGTCAAGTTTTCGAAATTTATAGAAGAGGATAGTTTAGATAATTTTTCTATGTTGAACTTTTCTTATGAACAATTATTAAAGATGTATAAAATTAATTATGATATACCACTTGAACAATTTAAAAAGAATGAATTGTTATTCGATAAAAATAATCACAAAAATTTTAGAGGAAAATTTGAACTAGATTATTTAAAGTGGTTTTTAAATCGTTTAAGAATTGCAATTAAAGAAGGAAAATATGATTTTAACAAAGATATAGTGTGCAATTATGATTTTTGTGTAGATGTAATGAAAGTATTAAGTATATATGCTTATACTCCTTTATCACTTAAAGAATATATAATTCAAAATATAAGTAGTATTATAAATTCAGAAATTTTGAACGGTGTTATGTAATTTTATTTGTTAGTCCCAAAAGGAGTGCTCTTTGGAATGTAAAACTGCGACGATAAAGTGTCGTAGTCTTTTTTTGAAAGTTTTTATTTTTTTATCAATATTTCCGGATACTCATTAGCAACTTTTTCTGCTGAAATGTATTTATTTTCTAAAGCATATTTAAGAGACATGATTTGATTATTTAACATAAATTTGATTGCTATTTCGTTTGTATTATCACTTTTTAAATAATAGCTATTTTTATTATCACTATAAATTAATTGCTCTTTTTGGCTCTCACTCTCTCTATAATCTAAAATGTTATAAAATATATAGTCTGTTTCTTCTTCAATGATTTTTCTTAAATCTGTATTATTGGAAATTAAATAATAACAACCATTTATACTTTTTGGAATCAATCTATAACCATCACGCCAAATAAATATTGTATCAATTAAATTATTATCTTTGTCATACATTTCAAATTCAAATGAGTAATTATCTGCTAAACAAGCATCTCCAGAACGTTTGCTACTAGAAATAGCATTTAAGATTTCTGATAATTTTTCTTTATTACTTATTGTTCCTAATTCTTTTTGGTTAGATTTTATAACAACTTTTGCAGTATTATTTATTTTATTTAATGTATTATCTGGTATTGGTTTACTATCTTCTGTAGTATTCTTAACTATACATTTGCTAACAACATCTTTAAAATCAACATCATTGTTTTCTTTATGAATATAAATTGTAGGGGTTAAAGGACTTTCATATGTTTGGTATACAGAAAATTTGTCAGAAAAATATTTGTCAAAATCTTTCATTACATTAGATTCATAAGTTCCATTTTTAGGAAAAACCATCATATAAATATTATCTGGATGATTACTAGCATATACTCCCTTATAATAGGCAATTTTATCTTGATCGTTATTTTTTATTTCACTTAAAGGAATTTCAATTAAATCATCCGTTTCGGATACAAGATAGCCACCTAATTGACTTTCTAAACATTGCATTAATTTTTTATCATAATCCTCTGTTGTTGGCTTAATTGGTTCTTGATTTTTATTGTCACAACCTATAGCTCCCAAAGTTATAATGCTAAATATAAAAATTGATAATAGTTTTTTTGGCATAATCATTTCCTCATTTTAAAAGATTGTTATTTGTTTTTCTTTATTGATAGTATAATAAAGAGACTTGGTTATTTAGTGTTGTTCCTGTAATATTATAACAAGCCATTGAACCACTTTTTTTATCATAAACAAATTGTTCAGATGCAGGTTCACTTGTTCCTGCGGCTACGAAAACATTAATTCTTACTTGAGAACCATCGGGTATAGGAGAATCGTGTAATAAATCGACTGTTCTTTCAGCAAATTGTAAAACATCTCTGTATCCAGGGGTAAACCAAGTTTTCCATTGAGCTTCATAACTTACGTCCCCTTTGTCATCTGTTTGTTTTTCACGATACTCAATTACGATTTGGGCAACAAAGGCACCACCATTTAAAAGTTTAAAGTAACGTACGTTTTTCATTTTATTCACCTTCCTTTGTTAGTGATACGGTATATTGGTATAAGTTATCAAATTCTGAATCAAATACAGGAGATAATAAAACGTTAGGGGTTTTTAAAGTTGTTGATGCTCCATTTAAGCCGACTACTGTTTCATTGTCTTCTAACACCCATGGTCCTCCTGAACACCCTGTAAGCATTCGATTGCCAGGCAATCGCCATAAATTGTTCCCTGATTTACTTACAGAACCATTGATAAAAACCATTTGGGCCCCTTCAAAGAAATTACCTGGATAGCCAAAGGCATTTACTGTTTTGTTGGTTAAATCCATATTTATAGCATATTGCAGTGGTTTCGAAACGTTTGAATTTGAAGAAAGAATAGCAAAAGCATAGTCCCATCTACGGCTTTTTTCTTTTACCCAATTTTCTTTTACAATAATTTTTTTAAAAGCAATATCTTCTGCTGATGATTCTCCTGAATAGCAACGAGAAAAAAGAAAATTTTCAGCGATGTCTCCGGTTTTGCTATCTTGGACGCAATGTGCAGCTGTTAAAAGAATGTTATTTTGCCCTACAATACTAGCACTGCCAACAAAATCTTTGTTGTCTAAAGTAAAAAATAATTTTCCCCCGGCTTCAAAAGGCCTTTGGGTTAAATTGGCTTGTTTTGGTTCTGTTGCTGATGCATTTTCCCCTCCATCTAGGCCAAGTTCTGGTTCAAATAATGCATCTATCGCCATTGCATTCTTTTTTCGCTCCGGTGTCCAATAACTTAAAATTTGTTCAGGTGATAAATTTAGATTGTCTAATTCAAAAGTGTTTATATTTGATAAATTGGTATTCATTTGTTTTCCTCCTCCCAATCTTAATTCAATTATATCGTGGTATTTTTAGAAAAGCAATTTGTTCAAAGATGGGTTGTCACTTTGTTTTCAAATTCTATGAGGCATTCTATCATTTACGTTTCTTTTATCTCGAATTAGAAAAAATTTTTTCTATAAAATTGTTTTTGAGTTTCCGTAAAAAATAAAAGAAAATAAAAAATCAGAAGAATGTTGAAAACTTTTTCTGATTTTTTGCTTAA
>CANRPZ010000028.1 GCA_947632625.1 uncultured Bacilli bacterium
AATAATTAATAGGAGGAAAGAAAAATGGCAAAATTAACAAAAGATGAATTTATAAGTGCTTTAAAAGAAATGACTATTCTTGAGGTAAAAGAATTAGTTGATGGAATGAAAGAAGAATTAGGAATTGATCCTACTGCAGTTGCAGTAGCTAGTGCACCTGCTGCAGGAGCTGCAGAAGCAGATGCTGGTTCTAGTACAAAAACTGTTGTATTAAAAAGCGCTGGAGGAAACAAAATCCAAGTTATTAAGTTATTAAAAGAAATAACTGGTCTTGGACTTGTTGAAGCAAAAGCACTTGCTGATAATGGTGGAAATGTTAAAGAAAACATTCCTGCTGAAGAAGCAGATCAAATTAAAGCACAACTTGAAGAAGCTGGAGCTGAAATCGAATTAGCTTAGTGATTAAAGGAGCAGAAAATCTGCTCTTTTTTTTGTATAAATTTAAACTATTTTTAACAAGATATACATAGAATAATACGAGGAGGAATCATTTATGTTTGATAATTTTGGAGTTGAAATTGCCCAAATATTTAAAAAAGCAGAGAATATTCGTAAGGAATTAAAACATCCGTATGTAGGCAGTGAACACCTTTTATTAGCTATCCTGAATGAAGACAATAGTGTAAGTCGTTTATTAAAAGGGTATGGACTCAATTATACTACTTTTAAAAATGAACTTTTATCAATTGTAGGAGAATCAAACAAAGATACTGATTTTACTCTTTATACTCCTCTTTTAAAAAGAATTATTGATAATGCAATTCTTGATGCAAAAGAAAATAATAATGGAAAAGTTACGGAACGTCATTTGTTTTTAGCTATGTTAGAAGAGGGTGAAGGAATTGCTATTCGTATATTAATTGGTTTAGATATGGATATTGATAGCATTTATGATGAATTAAAGTATAGTTTAGTTAAAAAACAAGATGAGAAATTAACGATTTTTGAAATTGGAAATAATTTAAATAAAACGGTTTCTCTAGAGGAAAAAACAATTGGACGAGAAGAAGAGATTAATAGTGTAATTGAAGCATTATTACGAAAGAAAAAAAGTAATCCGCTTCTTATTGGTAGTGCAGGAGTGGGAAAAACAGCCATAGTGGAAGAATTAGCAAGAAGAATTAATAGTGGTCTTGTTCCAAATGAGTTACTAAATAAAACAATTGTTATGCTAGAAATGGGTTCTTTGGTTTCAGGAACAAAATATAGAGGGGAATTTGAAGAGCGTTTAACAAAAATTATAAAAGAGGTAATTGATAATAAAAATATTATTTTATTTATAGATGAAATTCATACTTTAATTAATGCTGGTGGGGCAGAAGGAGCTATAAATGCTGCTGATATATTAAAACCGTATTTAGCTCGAGGAGAAATAAAATGTATTGGAGCAACCACGACAGAAGAATATTATAAAACTATCTATAAAGATAAAGCATTGGATCGAAGATTTTATCAAATTCAAGTAAATGAGCCGGATTTGGACAAAACATTAGAAATTTTGATGGGAATTAAAGATGAGTATGAGCATCATCATTCTATAAAAATTAGTAGTGAAAATATTAAAGATCTTGTTTTATTAGCAGATCAATATATAAAAACTAAAAACAATCCAGATAAAACAATTGATTTACTTGATATGATTTGTGCTCGGGTAAAAGTGAAAAATATTTCTTATACGGAAATTTTAAAAGCTCAAAATTTGTTAGCCGAAATAGAAAGTAAAAAGGAAGAAGCCGTTTTAAAGCAAGACTTTGATTTGGCTATTCAATATAAGGATGAAGAAGAGAAATTAGTTAATAAAATAGAAAAAATGAATGGAAGAAAAATTAGTCATATTACCAAAAAAGATATTTTAGAGACTATCGAAAGAAAAACAAATATTCCAATTTTAGAAGATAAGAAAAAAGTTTATAAACAAGTGAAAAAGAATTTAGAAAACCATATTTTAGGGCAAGAAAAAGCAACAGAAAAAATTTTAAAAAATGTATGGTGGAAATTAAATCATTCCAATAAAATACTTTCTTTACTGCTCATTGGTCCATCAGGAGTTGGTAAAACCGAAACCGTAAAATGGATTAGTAAAAGTTTAAATACAAATTTAATTCGACTTGATATGAGTGAGTACAATTTGGAGACCTCTGTTAATCGTCTTATTGGAGTAAGTGCGGGATATGTTGGGTATACGGATCAATATATTTTTCGTAAAGTTTTAGATAATCCTTACTCTGTTATTTTAGTAGACGAAATAGAAAAAGCCCATCCTAGAGTTTTGAATTTATTTTTGCAAATTTTAGATGAAGGGTTTGTTACATCAGCAGAAGGTGAAAAAATAGATTTTACTCATACTATGCTTTTTATGACTAGTAATGCCATTCAAATAGAAAGTGTTGGTTTTATTAAAGAAAAGAATAGTTCTTTTGAACAAAACTTTAGTAAAGAATTTTTAGGGCGTTTTACCGATATAGTTCCTTATTGTAAAATGAAAAGCGAAATTCTAAAAGAATATATTAAAAAGCATTTAGTTAATGCAAAAATTAATCAGGATACATTAATAGAAGAAGCAGAGTGCGATAAATACGGAATGCGAAATTTAAAAAATTTAATTTCTAAATATAATAATGAAATTGATATTGAAATTCCGCTATAAGTTTGTTAATATTAAAATTGTAATAAATGGATTGCAATTTTTAGTTATTACAATTTTATTTATGGTCAAAGCATAAATATTTAAAAAAAATAGTTTAGAACGCTTTCTAGGCTATTTTTTCTTTTTCTTAAATGTGATATACTTGGTATTGGGAAAGGAAAGTTTTTATGAGAACTAGATTTGCTTTTAATCCTTCTAAACCTATGGATATTCTAGAGTTAAGAAATCTATTGTTTTGCTATTTGATTGCCAAACATGACAATGGCGAATTGATTGTAAGTATAGAAGATAGTAACCAAAAAGAATATAGTTTAGAAAACGAAGAAAATTTTTATAAGTTACTAGATTTCTTTCATATTGCCTATGACGAAGGACCCAAAAAAGGTGTTGGATCGGATTCTTATGTTCAAAGTGAAAGATTAGATCTTTATAAAACTTATGCAGAGAAGCTTATAAAAAGAGGGGCAGCCTATTACTGTTTTTGTTCAAAAGAAGAATTAAATCGTAAACGTTTAGAAGCAACTGAACAAGGGTTATCTTATCAGTATGATAAAACGCATAGAAATTTTCCTAAAGATGAGGCCTTGCGAAAGATTCGTTTGGGTGAAAAATATGTTATTCGTCAAGCTATGCCAGAAAGTGAATTGCCTATAAGTTTCAAGGATAAAGTTTATAGTGATGTTTCCGTGCCAAGTAGTGCCCTTGATGATCAAATTTTAATAAAAAGTGATGGAACTCCAACTTATCATTTTGCCAGTGCTTTGGATGATGCACTTTATAATGTTGATTTGGTTATAAGGAATAATAAATTTTTAGCGAATACTCCAAAAACGATTAAACTATATGAAAGCTTGGGGTTTGTAATACCAGAATTTTTACATTTACCAGATATAGTAGGACTAAATAAAGATGGTGGTACGTTAAACGATTTAGTAAAACAAGGTTTTTTGCCTGAAGCTATTTTAAATTATGTTGTCCATTTAGGATGGAATTCGAAAACAAATAAAGAAATCTATTCTTTAAAAGAATTAATCCGTATTTTTGATTATAAATTTATTCAAAAGAGACCTGCTCATTTTGATATGGCAAAATTAAAGTGGTTTAATCATCAATATATTATGAAAATGGAAGATGAAAAGTATTTAGGCTTTGTAACACCCTATTTAGAAAATTTTTATAATTTGGAGGGGTGCAAAAAAGAAGATATTGATTCCTTATTATTAGCCTATAAAAATAAAATTTCTTTTGCATCCGAAATCGTATTGCTTACTTATCCCATCTTTAATGAAACTATTTCCTTAAGTGAAAGTATGAAGGAGTATTTAATAGAAGATGAAAGCATACCAAATACGCTTTTGCAATTTAAAGAGACGATTAAAAATTGTACCAATTGGACAAGGGAAGATTTAAAACAAATTGTTGAGCAATTAAAAATAAAATGTAATGTTTCTGATTCGTTATTTTATATGCCAATACGCGTTTGTTTAACTGGTATGAAAAATGGGCTACCTTTTTATGATTTATTATATTTTTTAGGAAAAGAAAAAATATTAAATCGAATGGAAGAAATAGTATAAGAAAAGGAGAGTAAAAATGAGAATATTTAATACCTTAACAAGGAAAGTTGAAGATTTTGTTCCTAATGATAAAAATTGTGTTCGTATGTATACTTGTGGACCTACTGTCTATCATTTTGCTCATATTGGAAATTTAAGAACTTATATTTTTGAAGATATTTTAGAAAAAACTTTGAACTATTTAGGATATCCGGTTAAAAGAGTGATGAACATTACCGATGTGGGGCATTTATCAAGTGATTCTGATACGGGAGTAGACAAAATGGTAAGTGGAGCAAAAAGGGAAAATAAGAGTGTTTTGGAACTTGCAGAATTTTATACCGAAGCTTTTAAGAAAGATTTGCAAGCACTAAATATCAAATGGCCAGAAATTGTATCAAAAGCAACGGATAATATTTCAGACTATATAAAAATTATTACGAACTTATTAGATAAGGGCTATGCCTATTTAAGTGGTGGAAATGTGTATTTTGATACCTCAAAGCTAACGGACTATTACCAACTTACAAATCATAAAGTGGATGAAATGGTTGTTGGTGTACGAGCTGGGGTAGAAGAAGATTCAGCCAAAAAAAATCAAGCGGACTTTGTTTTATGGTTTACAAAATCCAAATTTGAAAATCAAGAATTAAAGTGGGATTCCCCATGGGGAGTTGGTTATCCTGGATGGCATATTGAATGTTCTGGAATCAGTATGAAATATTTAGGAGAATACTTGGATATTCATTGTGGTGGAGTTGATAATATTTTCCCCCATCATACGAATGAAATTGCCCAAAGTGAAGCTTATTTAGGTCATAAATGGTGTAATTATTGGATACATGGAGAACATTTAAACGATGCTAGTGGAAAAATGAGTAAAAGTAAAGGAGATTTTTTAACACTTTCTTTGTTACAAGAAAAGGGTTATAATCCATTATCTTACCGATTTATGTGTTTAAATACCTCTTATCGTAAAGTTCTAGTTTTTACTTATGAAGCTTTAAATAATGCTCAAAATGCCTATCAAAAATTAAAAAGTAAAGTAAATTCTTTACATTCTTCAGACGATATTGACTCTATAAAATATCAAGAATATGATACTAAATTTAGAGAAGCTATTTCGGATGATTTAAATACCTCTAATGCTATTACATTACTTTATGATGTGTTAAAAAGTGAATGTTCGGATGCTACAAAAATTGCTTTAATAAAAGCATGGGATCAAGTTTTATCTTTAGAACTTTTTAATGAAAATAAAAATGTTGATGTTTCCTTTATAGAACAAAAAATTGCGGAAAGACAAACGGCTAAAAAAAATAAAGATTATGCTAAAGCTGATGAAATTCGTAAAGAATTAGAAGAAATGGGAATTTTATTAAACGATACAAGAGAAGGTACAACGTACACCGTAAAATAAGGGAGTGATTTTTATGGATTTTGTTATACTTATTTTGATGCTTATTATTCCTGCTATAGCAAGTTTTAAAGTGAATTCTAGTTATAATAAGTATAAAAATATTACAAGTGAAGGTAAGTTAAGCGGTTTTGAGGTGGCAAGAAAAATACTTGATCATAATGATTTAAAAGATATTTATATTGTAGAGGTAAATGGAAATTTGACAGACCATTATGATCCAAAAAGAAAAGTGATTCGTTTATCAAGCCAAGTATTTCATGGAGATAGTATTGCTTCTTTGGCTGTTGCTGCACATGAATGTGGTCATGCTATTCAAGATAAAAAAAATTATACTTATATGAGAATACGAAGCCTTATTTTTCCTGTTGTACACTTTGCTACTACTTTTTCTTATTTGGTTTTGTTTATTGGACTTTTATTAGAATCTTTAGAAATGGTTTGGTTAGGAATTACACTTGTAGGAACAGGACTTGTTTTTCAGTTAGTAACTTTGCCAGTAGAAATCGATGCGAGTCGTCGAGCAAAAGAAGAAATAGAATTACTGAAATTAGCAACGAGTGAAGAACAAGAGGGCGTTAAATCAATGCTTGATGCTGCTGCCAAAACGTATGTTGCTGGTGTTTTATCAAGTGCTTTAGAATTGGTTCGTTTGATACTTTTATTTGGAAATAAACGAGATTCTTAAAAAGGTTAAAAAGTTTTTAACCCTTTTTTTTGCCTAGCATATTTTATACTAGGAGTGGTGATATGTACGATAAGTATTCTATAAGAAATGGAGAATCTTTAGATAGTGTTGCTAAAAAATTTAATACAAACGTTGGATTTTTAAAGAGTATTAATAATATTTATTATGATGAACAAGTTCGTGCTGGAATGGATGTAATTGTTCCTAAAAATCAAGAAAATTATTTTAATTATTATGTAATTGAAAAAGGCGATACTTTGTATGAAATAGGTAGAAAATATAATATTAATCCTGAATTACTTGCTAGTATGAATGGTCTTGAAATTAACGATTATATCTATCCAAATCAAGAAATATTAATTCCGAAAAGTGGATATAGTTATTATATTACCAAGGAAGGCGATACATTAGAAACCGTTTCAAATACGTTTAAAATAAGTCAAGATAAACTATTAGAAAACAATCCAGTGATTTATTTATTAGAGGGACAAATTTTAGTTAAAAAGAATAATTAAAAAAATATGACTTTGCTTCATATTTTTTTTGTGATATGATGGATAATAGGAAAAGGAGTTGATAGTATGATATTAAGAAAACCTTATGCATTTTTAATTAAGTATTTTCGTATTATCCATTTATTGCTTCTTGTGCCGATTCTTTATTTGATTAGTAAATCGTTTCGTATTGTTTCTTTTTTTAGAACTTATGTTGCCAATAACTATACAACAGCACTTACTAATATTGCTTCTACTTATGTTAATTTCTTTATGTATCTTGCTGTTATTGTAATTATCGGAGTTGTTTTGGCTATTTATTATTTAATGCGTCAAAAGAAGAAATCTACTAAATTGTATTTCTTTACATTAATTTATTATATTTTTTTATTTGTTTTAATTAGTTTAACTTATAATATTTTAAGTAATATGGATCATAATTTAATTACAGCGCAAATGGCAAGAGCTTATCGGGATGTATCCGTTGTTTTGTGTTTGCCGCAATACTTTTTCTTTATTTATACGTTAATAAGAGGTATCGGATTTGATGTAAAAAAATTTGATTTTGCTAATGATTTGAAAGACATGGAAATTACAGACATTGATAGTGAAGAATTTGAATTTTCTGTTAATGTTGAAGGTTATAAAGCGAAAAGAACGTTTAGAAGATTTCTTCGTGAGACAAAGTATTATATTTTAGAAAATAAATTTATATTTAGTTGTTTACTTGCTGTTTTTGTTATTTTTATTGGAACTGTTCTTTATTTGAATTTTGGGGTTTATAATAAAACTTATCATACGAGCGATCGTATGTCGCACAATTTTTTTAATATACAAATTAGTGATAGTTTAGTAACAAATTTAGGTATGAATGGGAATGTTATTGCTGAAGGAAAATATTATTTAATGTTACAATTATATATTGAAAATCGTACTTTAAATGATTATGAACTGGATTATACTAATTTTCGTTTAGTCTTAAATAATAAAAATGTTTATCCTACTTTAGATCGTGGGGATCATTTTATTGATTATGGTATTCCTTATAAAGGAGAAGAAATTAAATCAAAAACGCAAAATTATTATGTTTTAGTTTATGAAATTCCAGAAGAAGATTTATCGAATCAATATACAATAAAAATTTTGGAAAGTATTGATTATAAAGTAGGAGAAATAGCAGCCAAGTATAAAATAATAAAATTAAATCCTCCTCTTATAAATAAGGTAAATGTACAAGAGAATTTGAATTTAGATAAAACGGCCAATTTAAAAAATACTACAATAGGTTTTACAACTTTAAAAATTAATTCTTATGAATTAACAAATAGTTATACTTATCGTTATGAGCATTGCTATAGTAGTACCAATTGTAGAAATTTAGTTGATAAAATTACGCCTAATGTTTCTGGAACAATAGAAAAAACTACATTATTAGTGCTTAAATTAGATTATAATCTTGATCAAAATACTATTTATGCAACAAATATTAAAAATAAAAACAAATTTTTTGAAAATTTTTTAGCGCTTCGTTATACTAAAGATAATAAAAGTTTTGTTGTTTCTTTAAATAATAGAACTCCACAATATTTAACGGATGCTTTAGTTTTTGAAACACGAGAAGAAATTTTGAGTGCGGATTCACTTGAGCTTTTATTGACTATTCGAAATAAGCAGTATGTGTTTAAGTTAAAATAGAAAACTATCTTCATTTTAGAAGAATAGTTTTTATTTTTTTGTTATATAATTTATTAAGCTTCGAATTGACAACCCTAAATAATTAGTGTAGAATAAATGCTATATGAAATATATTTGGGTCTATAGCCAAGTGGTAAGGCGTGGGACTGCAACTCCCTGATCGTTGGTTCAAATCCGACTAGGCCCTCCAATTTTGTTTATAACTTGCATAAATAATAATTTTATGATTATGTATTTAGCAAGGAAATTTGCATAAAATAAAAAAGGGAACATTCAATATTGCGTGTTGAGTGTTGCCAATAGAGTTGGTTCCACTTAAATCAAGCTTGAGTTAGGTGGATTTCTTTTATATTAAAACTATAAATAGTAAGAATGATAAAAGGAAGATAATTATTACTAAAGATAGAATTAAAAAATCCTTCTTGTTCATTATATTGCCTTTCTTCTTTAGATGCTTGGCTCCACCCAACTGATTAAACGTTCCTAAATAATTATATACTTTAGTTTGACTAGTTCAATTATTTCTTTAGTAATCTTTTTTGAGTTTCTTGTGGAAAAAAGCGGTTGCTAATACCAGTTTCAAAGTAAGAATTGACTAAACTATCAGCACCATTTTGATAATTCATTTTTTGTCTATTAACATCTAATAATGCAAATAATTCTTCATCAGTATAACTATCGTAACAAACACTTACTAAATTATCTAATAGAGATATATCTCCAATTAATAATACATCTCTTAATTTTTTAATTTTCTCAAACATATCAGGATCTAAATCTTTCATTAGCCTTCCTTTTTGTAATAAGGCTTCTGTAGATTTGTCATCTCCGACTTTTGATGGAAATTCGTTTCTAAAATTCAATTGTTTTTTATACTCTTCCTCGTTTAAGAATACATGTAACTTATCTTTATCTTCTCCTATTTCAGCGCCATTAAAAATTCCCGCATATTTTCTATATGGATAAGAATGTTTTTCTTTATCATATTTTCCTTTTTTTATATCATGAAGAAAAAATCCATTTAACCAATCCCAAGGTCTTACATCTATTACTTCATTAATTTCTCCTGCAACAATTTCAAAACTAAAGGTACTTCCATCTCTTAATATTTTTAAAATTATATTTCCTTTTCCAGGAACTTCACACTTTATTAAAGGATGGCAAAGACAAGATATTCCGAATTCAGTATCAGCTGCACATGCTATTAAAAATTCTCCAGATAAAATTATATTATTTGATTTTTGAATTTGAAAAGCAATTGTGCTAGCCCATTCACTATATAAAGCAAATGGAACACTTTTACATTCTGAATCAATAAATCCTAATACTTTAGCTATATCAAAACTTGCCTCTAACACACTATTATTATAATTTGCTGATATCATAACTTTGCCATTATCAAAATGTAATTCTCCCACTTCCTTCATAGCCTTATCAAAAATTTTTATTTTTGAAAATTCAGTAACCTCATTCGTAGTTTCTAAAATAAGTCCAAAAGTGTTTAAAAAGATTCTAGCAGCACATATATTTTGTTCAAGCGTCAAATATTTTTCTTTCATTTTACAAAACCTCCTTGATAATGCTTACTATTATACTATAAAAATGTAAAAAAAATATATAAATATTAAATTGTATAATGATATACATTAAATATTTTTGTAATATTTGTAATAACTTTATGAAAATGTCAGTATAGTTCGTTTTTTGAAAATATCAGTTAGTAATAAAAATATTCTTTTAGAAAGTACATTGAATAAAGAGGAACAAAGATTTAATAAAAGAAATATCAAAATTGTTTTAATTAAAATGAGTTTAATATAAGAATTTCGGAGGTTAGGACCTATTCCTTATATTATAGTGATAGAGAAAAATAAAAACCCTATTAGTCTATCAGGCTATTAGGGGCGTTTTTAATTTATTACTTATTTTTAGATTATATTATTAGTGATCTTATTCTTTCATTTAATTCGTCATTTATTTCTTTCTCGTCATATTGAATTACTGACAACCAATTTTCTAGTTCCATTTTAAATTGTTCATTTTCTGACATTTGAACAATACCGATTATGAGTGGTATTATATTTATCAAATCCGTTCTTTTCTTGCCAAAAGGGAGAAAATCACAAATTGTTGTTTTAGTAATAGTGTCATAAAATTCTTGACATTCTTTAATTTGGCAATATTCCTCTATAGTACTTTTTGAAACATTTGTGGGTGTATAAATTTGATAATATAAATCCTTATCAAACCTCATTGTTAATGATGGATCATATACATAATTATCTATTTCTATCCAACCATGTCCAGCATTTCCTTTTCCATAATTCAATTCTAAATCTTTATTATCTCCTCTGCACAAAAGGGCATTTGGAAAGCAAAAAAACATGAGTAGGCTTCTATCATAACATCCACCTGGCATACCACGTAATGGTTTTAAATATCTAATGTGCATTGATATAGGTAATCCATTAAAATAAGTATGACTCATTTTTTCATAAAAATCATCATCAAAAGGAACTATTTTTTTATCAATTACTCCTTGATTACATAATAAAGCCATTTTTCTAAAATATAATTGCTTCTTTATTTCTTTAAACATATTACTTTCTCAACTCCAATCTTTTCATATCTTCATCTATTTCTTGGCAAATCTCTTTATAATGAATTGTTTCTTTAAAATGTTCAATTTCTCTTTGTAATAATTCTATTCCTAACCTAGAATACATTTCATTAGGTCTACCATATGTTTTTTCAATCATTGGCAATATTAAAGGTAAGGTATATTTCTCTTTTTCAATATCTTCTGGATGATAATATTCTTCTGATTCAATAAATTTAAGAATGGAATCTTTGTTATTAATTTTTCTTATTTTAGGGTGTTCCATCAACCAATATATCCTTTTATCATATATAAAACCTTGTGAAATATCAATAATGAGGGGTTTACCATTTTCAGGCGTTACCTCAACGATACAATGATCTGCAATAAGTGGGTCAGTATCATTTATGAATTTTGGATTTAATCTTAAATTATCTACGAATGCATATAAAAGACAAACATCACATTTTTCATCTAAAAAAGCTTTAGCCATTAAAAGTGCTCTATCATAACAATATCCATTAGACATTCCATCTGATAGTAGTAATATTGAAGCTGGTATACCTCCATTATATATAGTTCTTAATTTTTCTATTAATTCGTCGCTATAAAAAGTAATGTAACCATGTTTTAGACCCCAAATCATTAATTTTTTTTGTTTATATTTGTATAAATCCCATTTGGTTTTTGGTAAATTTATTTCCATCCAAAACACCCCTTTTGAATTGCAATATATACTATCACTAAATTATGATTTTGGCAATTCTTTATTAAATTTTTTGTGAAAATGTCAGTTAGTAATAAAAATATTCTTCTAGAAAGTACATTGAATAAGGATAAATAAAGATTTAAACAAAGATTTAATAAACGAAATCTCAAAATTTCTTGCTCGACCTATTTAAATATGCTATACTTGAAATAGTAAGGAGCATCGGTTCTTATGAATAATAATGAAGATAGGATAAACGATTATCAAGAACAATATGATATACTTGTTGAAGAAGAACAAGAAAAAGAACGTAAGAAAGTTTTTTGGATTTTGTTTTGCTTTCTAATTTTGGTATTATTATCTGTTTTAACCGCAACTTATTCTTATTATAGGGTTTATACGATAACAGGAAAAATGAACGTGGATACGGATGGAGACGGAAAGCCTGATTTAAATGTTGATGTGAATAACGATGGATTTTGTGATGTAAATTGTGATGTAGATAATGATGGTAAACCTGATATAAATATTGATTATTTTAAAGATTTAAAACCACATTTTAATCTAGATTTTAATAATGATGGTAAACCAGAGAAAAATTTATTAAATCAAGATACAGATAAAGATGGTATATGTGATTTAAACTGTGATACGGATGGAGACGGAAAGCCAGATCTTAATTTTGATATGGATGGAGATGGAAAGCCAGATATTGATATCGATGTGGATAAAGATGGAGAACCAGACATAAATTTTGACCGAAATAGAGATGGTATACCAGATGCTAATATTGATACGGATGGTGATAAAAAACCAGATAAGTATATTGATCATGATAATGACGGAGTATGTGACGAAAATTGTGGTAATGATGAACCGACTAAACCAGATGATGATATTGATGATCCGTTTGATGGACCATCCGGACCAATTATCGAGGTAAATCCACCAACTGATGAAGGAATACCAGCTTTATATATTAATTATATTAAAGGTGTTAGTATTGATAAAATGAATCCTGGGGATTCTGCAACCCAATTATTTACTGTGGAAAACAAGTCTGAATACACTTTACAGTTTAGAATTGATTGGTACGATGTAAAAAATGAGCTTTCTGTTCGAGAAGGACTTACTTATCAAGTCATAAGAGATGGAATACCTGTTACTGAACTAGTACCAACGCCAAATCAAGATGGTAATATATTAAATAGTATCGTTATTGCACCTTATACAACTTATACTTATGAAATCGTTTATAAATTTCATAATTTAAGTGATATTGACCAAACGATGGATCAAGAAAAAGTATTTACTGCTAAAATAAAGGCCGATGTTATTAACTAATACTTGGACGTGAAATGAAAAAGTAAATTCCAGTTTCAAAAAGTGAAAATTGAATGAAAGAGAAACGTCCATAATAAGGGCGTTT
>CANRPZ010000029.1 GCA_947632625.1 uncultured Bacilli bacterium
AATAACAAAAAAGAAGTAAGAATTAACTTACTTCATATCATGGAAAGTTCCATTTACACAAAATTCCTTACACACTCAATTTTTTCTTGTTTTACCTTAAGGAATCTCACGATTCCTTTTTCTTGTTTCTTTGGAGTTTCCTCCTCCACAAGCCTAACTTCCGATGGTCGCCACCGTACATTTTTTATCTTTTTTCTTTTAATTCATTTGATAACTTTTAAATATTCCTTCTATCATTATATTTATACTTGCATTTATATCCCTATCTATTTCTAATCCACAATGACTACATTTATATTCTCTTTTATTTATATCTTTCATTTCTTTTTCTTTATGATTACACCTTGAACATATTTGACTACTTGCATAATATCTATTTACTTGATAATATTTCTTTCCTAACCATTTACTTTTATATTTTATTCTTCGTATTATATCTCCCATTGTGGAATTTGTTATAGATTTTCTTAAATGCTTTTTTGCTTCTTGTATCATTGTTTTTACATTTAAGTCTTCACTTACTATGATGTCGTAATTATTTACTATTTGACTTACTATTTCTTCATTTGTTTTTATTCGTGCATTTTTTAGTTTTCTATAGGTTTCTTCTAGTTTTATTTTCGTTTTATAGTAATTATTACTTCCTTTTATTTTTCTAGATAAATCTCTTTGTAATCTTTTTATCCTTTTTTCATATTTTTTTAAATAATTCGGATTACCATATGTTGTTCCATCACTTGTTGTTACTAAACTTTTTATTCCTACATCTATTCCTACTACACTTGATGGTATTCTTTCTTTTATTGTTAGTTCTTCTTCAACACATACAGACACATAATATTTATCTGCTACTTTAGAAATAGTTGCATTTAGTATTCTTCCATTTATTTGATTTAATTTTCTATAGCCTCTTATTTTTACTTCTTTTAGTTTAGGTAAGATTATCTTTCTATTTTTCAAATCTATTTTTATATTTTCATAGATTTTATCTTTATACTTATTTTTTATATAAGTCGTACGATAACTATCTTTTACTCCTTTAATTTTAAATTTAGGATAGCCACCTGTTTTAGCAAAATATTTTTTAAACCCATTTTCTAAATCAAATAAGGCACATCTTAAAGCACAACTATCCACTTCTTTTAAAAATGGATAAGTAATAGTTAATGATGATATTTGTTTCATCAAATCAAAATTTGATAAAGAAATGTTTTCTTTTTTTTGATTTAACATATAGTTATAAATAAACCTAGTACAACCTATGGTTTTATTAATGAATTCCTTTTGATTTACATTAGGATACATTCTAAATTTATAAGCCTTATTAATCATCATGCTTTTTTAATCCCCCTTACAAATTCATTATATAGTAACGAACCAAAGTTCGTCAAGGAATTTCTTTTAAATTTTAGAACTTTCCTATAAGATAAAAAAGATTTATTTTTTTATGCGAAACGTATAATATGTAAACTTGGTTTCTGGATATTGTTCTACGATTGAATTAAGATTATTTTCTTCAGTAGAATACCAACTATAAAAATAGAAATCTTTATATCCCGTCAAAGTAAACAAATCGATAAGTTCTTGCTTTGTAAAAGAATTTTTAGAGCCTCGACTTTTCCCATTTAAAAGCGCTTGAATTTTAAAAATACTAGAAGCATTTTCTATTTCTCCAATTACAACTCCGCCCTCATTTAAATGTTTTTTAAGTTCTTCTAAAAAAGAATTAGGATCTTTAATTGTTTCTAAAATCGTACCAATTAAAATGCAATCATAAGATTTTGCTTCATTTAAGTGACTATAAACGTTAGCAAAAAGACCTGCCATCTCTCTTTTAAAAGCATTTTCTTCTACCCCTTCAATTTGACTATTTTTATAACGATATTTTAGTTCTAATAGATTAACCCCGATAGAAGCATTTAAATCAAGTATCGTTTTATATTCTTCCATTAATGGATAGGATAAATGCTTAACCTCATCAAAAACAAAGGTATCAAAATGCCATTTTTTATAAAAGTAATCTCTATTTTTATAAAGAATTGGATAAAACTTATTTAAATCTTTTCGAAAAGAAGAACCTAAATAATGATGAATAAAAGCATCATGACAAAGCATTAAGCGATAACCACTTTTAATTATTCTTAAAGATAAATCATTATCTTCAATATATCCTGGCGTATAATTTTCATCCAATAAACCAATTTTTTCTATTACCTCTCTTTTAATCAGTAAACAAAAACCAATTAAAAAAGCTTTTTCTTCCCATTTTTCTGGATTAGAAATATTATTTTCTTTGGCTTTCTTTTGCATTTCATTAAAATCATTATAAGTAAAAGAAACACCAGAATTATTTTCATTATGATTACTTACTGCTCCAACAGCTCCGATTGACGAATCACTATACAAACAAGTTTTTAAATTCAAAAGCCAATTAGTGGTTACAATCGTATCATTATTTAAAAGCAAAAGATCATTCTTTTTAGAACTTATTTGAATTCCTTGATTGCATCCTGTTGGAAATCCCCTATTTTCTTCATTGTAAATAACTTTTAAATCCTTTTGTTTTTGTAAGTAGTCTTTTGTTCCATCCGTCGAGGCATTATCCACTACTATAATTTCATAAGTTCCTTTTTTAGTATATTTACGAATACTTTCGATACAATCTTTCGTTAGTTCTAAATGATTATATGTTAATAAAATAATAGATGTTTTTTTATCCATAAAATCCCCTAGTAAATTTTATGCATTTTCTAAATAAAAAAGAAAAAGAAGCTATTCGCTTCGTAATGCTTCTACAGGATCCTTTTTAGATGCAGCTCTTGCTGGAATTAAACCTCCTATTAGAGTTAAAAGAACAGAAAGTAAAATCAAGAAGCAAGCATGATTTATTTGTAACGCTGCTGATAAAGGAATATTCCCTGTAAAATGATGTAAAACATTATTAATAATTGGAATGAAAGCATAGGAAATGCCAATACCGAATATTCCGGATAATAAACCAATAATAATAGTTTCTGCATTGAAAATAGACGAAATATTTTTCTTTGATGCTCCTATTGCTCTTAAAATACCAATCTCTTTTGTTCTTTCATAAACGGAAATATAAGTAATAACCCCAATCATAATAGAAGATACCACTAACGAGATAGAAACAAAGGCGATTAAGACATAACTAACAGCATTTACAATCGTCTTTACAGAAGACATTAAAATACCCGTAGTATCCGAATAATTAATTTTTTGGTCTTGTTCTACTTTATTATTATAAGTATCAAGAAAAGATAAAAAGTTTTCTTTACCTTCAAAACTTGTAAAGTAAAAAGACATATAGGTTGGTTCTTCTTTATCTTGGTAGCCAAGTGAGAGTAAATTAGATTTTTGAGTTGATTCTGTAGGGTCCATTAACGCTTTTACTACCCTTGTTAATTCATCTTCTGTAAAATTTAGCGTAAATGCCGAAGCAATTTTATCTTGATCGACATTAAAAGCTGTTGAAAATTGACTAGTTAAATGGGTTGTTAATTCCCCAACTTTTTCTAAAACTGTCTTTTTCATCAAAGTCTCTGTCATTATTTTAGCCATTGTTTCTTCAGTTTCTACAATAACAGCACTTTTTAAGTAAGAATCCAAAACAGTCTCTTTTAATTCCGAAATAAACTCGCAAGCAGGATTTTCACTATCGATAGTGTAGTTTGGATTTAACGTTTTCATATAAGTATTGTAAGCGGTTAAATAGGCTTGTAAATAGCCTTTTAATAACCCACTATAAGTTTTTTCGAATGCATCTTTAGGAACGACATAATCGTTTTCTAATTCTGTTAATACTTTTGCTACCTCTTTTTGATTTAAATACGCATTTACAATTTGGGTAATTTCATTTAATGTATACGTACTACCTTCCTTTAATATAGCGTTAGAAAATTCTTCTAAAGTCGAATTAAAACGAGTTAAGGCCGGAGTAAGATCAGTAGAGATAGAATCACTTATATCCATCATATAATCTTCCGTTTTTTGCTTTAGTTCTGCTTCATCAATTTGAATATCAAAAGCTTCTTGTAATTTTTTATTATCAACTTTTACTAAATCCGTAAATTTAAAATCATAATTATTTTTTTGACTATCAAATTTATTTCCAGAGAATACATCGATATTTTTATTTTCAAGTTGCTTTTTGACAATATCTTTTTCTAAAGAATTATCTATAATATAGTCGACTAAATCGGAGGTATAAGCAACTCCAGGATTTAAGGCCATAGAAGAGATGCCCTCTTTTGGACTTACAACTCCAACAATCTTTAATTTTGTTGCCTTATCATATAAAGTATTCATATAAGTTTCATCTTCAGACATATCTTCATAAATATTATATTTAGAATTGTATTTATAAGTATCTGAAGGCAAAATTAATCTTAAATCAATGTTTAATAAATCTTCATAGGTTAAAGTCATTGGTTCGTTGTGAATATCAACAGCTTCTCCACTCATAACACTTGTAATCATTTTCGATAACTCTTCAGTATCTCTAAGTCCTAATGAATAAACAAGTAAATCACTAATGCTATTAGGTTCGGATAAAACAATAATCATCTCATCATAATTTTTAGGCCATCGACCACTTAACAAATCATAATTTTCTTCAATTTCAGAACGATTATCAACCATTTGGGAAAAAATAGACATCATAGAAGAATAAGAAGACATTATACTACTATCTCCCATAATAGAATTATAGAGATTACTAGGATTTAATTTGGTTAATTTTTTAGTTGCATCAATTGTATAAATTGCCGGATCAACACTATAGGAATATAAAACATTAGAAAGGTCTTTTTCAACCATTTTTTTATTCTCTTCTAAATATTTCTTAAAACTTTTTAAATCATTGGTACTAACACTTGATAACATAGAACTCATATATTGTTGTTCTACTACCTCGTCTTTAGAAAGATCCGTTGCTCCATTACTTTGCATAGAAAGAAAGATGCCTGCTAAATCAGCTGTTTCTTGTTGGATGGTAAGAGGATAAGAGGTTAAGGTGCTTTCCTCTATTAAATCCACATAATTTTTAAATCCAGTGGAAACTGCCAAAATTAAAGCTATCCCTATTATTCCAATAGACCCAGCAATAGAAACCAAAAGAGTTCTAGCTTTTTTAGTCATTAAATTACTAAAAGACAAAGACAAAGCTGTTAAAAAAGACATCTTTGTTTTTTTAGATTTTTTTAATAAATTCTTTTTTGATTCTTTTGTATTAATTTTACCATCATAAGGATTTGAATCTGAAATAATTTTGCCATCTTTAATTTTAATAATACGACTCGCGTATTCTTGAGCTAATTCAGGATTATGGGTAACCATAATAATAAGTTTATCTTTTGCTATTTTTTTTAATATATTCATAATTTGAATGGATGTTTCAGAATCTAATGCTCCGGTTGGCTCATCTGCTAAAATAATTTCAGGATCATTAACTAGGGCTCTAGCGATAGCTACCCTTTGCATTTGTCCACCCGATAACTCACTTGGATGCTTATGAATATGATTTTCTAATCCTACCTCTTTTAAGGCTTCTATTGCTCTAGTTTTTCGTTCATTCGAAGAAATACCAGATAAAGTGAGTGCTAGTTCCACATTTTTTAAGATGGTTTGATGTCCAATCAAATTATAACTTTGAAAAATAAAGCCAACTCGGTGATTACGATAAGTATCCCAATCTCTATCCTTAAACTTTTTAGTACTAATTTCATTTACAATTAAATCCCCTGACGTATAATTATCAAGACCACCTATAATATTTAAAAATGTGGTTTTACCAGAACCAGATGGCCCTAAAATAGCAGCAAATTCATTCTTACGAAAATTAACACTTACCTTATCTAAAGCTTTTTGAACAAAACCTTCGGTTTTATAAACTTTACTGATATTTCTTATTTCAATCATAAATTTTCACCCACTCATAATATTTACCTATACATTATTATACTATAATTAAAATAAAGCAAGTACTACCATAATTTTTTATATTCTTTTACGACACTTTCCCAAGAATAGGCACTTTTTATTCTCTCTCTTGCCAAAGTAGCATATTTTTTAATTAATTTAGAATCAAAAGTTTCACACTTATTTAGAATTCTTACTAAATCATTCGGCATACGACTAAAATACAAAGCACTTGTTAAACCAACCTCGACGTTATAAATGGCATTAAATAAAATATTTAGTTTTGTTGTAGCAAGTGACTCTAATAGACTTGGGTTTGTTCCACCAGCGCTATGACCATGAATATAGGCATAGGCATTTTTTCTAAAATAAAGTAAAGAAGGTTTATCATACACCGGACCAATAAATTTAATGCGCTTATCTTCAAAAAAACGGGTCTTCTTCTTTAACTTTTTATAAAATTTATTTTCTATAACATTAGAAATAATGACAAGATCTTTTTTCGTTTTTGATTTCATAAACTCTCGAATAATTAGTTCAAAATTATTTTCAGGAACAAATCTTCCCACAATTAAATAATAATTATTTTCTTTTATCTTGTATTTTTTTAAAAGGCTATTTACCAAATCCGTTTTCTCTTCTTTTTCATCTAAATAAGCCCCATAAGGAATAAAATAGGTTTTTTTATGAAATTTTTGATAACGTTGATCGATGTAATTTTGTATAGCTTTAGAATCACATATAATAGCATCACTATGTTTTACCATAACATGTTCACTTAATTTAAAGCATTCTTTAATCCACCAAGCCCACTTGTCTCTCATCCATTCTAATCCATCTGGATTTAAATAAAACTTTATTCCTTCTTTTTGTAAAGCATGAATTAAAAATGGATATATAGGACCTACGCGACAACCTAAAATATAAACAGAAACATTTTGTAAATTATTTTTTCGAATATACTTTTTTAAAGATTTTAGAGCTTTTATCGCATACAAAAACATCGTCACAAAACCAAGTTTTGGTACGTAAATTAGTAAACACTTAACCTTTTCTTTTTCTAGAACAACTTTTCTTTCTTTTTTATTATGGGTTAATTCTGGTACATGAAACACAACATTTTTATCATGATAATTTTTAATTAAATTGGTAACAAATGTTTCCCAACCCCCATAATTTGACTCATAACCTCTAGCTCCAATAATGATTATATTTTTCATATATATTTTTCTCCTAAAATAATAGTTTTTTGGTTAATCCGCACTTAAAAATTCTGAATTTATACAAAATACTGCATATAAAGGTATAGATTTAATATTATTTTCAAACCCAAAATCTTTTAAACTTATTCGAATCATATATTTTGGATGATATAAATCATTATATACTTTCAAACTTTTTGATTGTTTATGTTCTTCCGCTTTTACCTCAATAGGAATAATGCCATCCTTATCTGTAGTAATTAAGAAATCTATTTCAGAATCCCTATTTCCTTTCCAATAAAGTAAATCAATGCCATTTGCTGTTAACTGATTTGCAACATAATTTTCAGTAATAATTCCTTTATAGATTTTCATATCATCAAGAAGAATTGTTTTCGCATCATTATTTACAAGTCTATTAAAAATACCAACATCTGAATAGTATACTTTAAAAACATCATTATCCGTAAAACCTAATAGTGGTTTTTCAGGTAATTTAACGCATTTACATATTTGAACCATATTACTTTCTACAAGCCAACTTAAAGGCAATGCATATTCCCTTGATTTTGCATCAGCCTCAATAACAGAATATTGAAATTTTTTAGATACATTTTGTAATTGTGAAGGTAAAGAATTATAGATATTTCTTATTTTCAATGTTTCACTTGAATTTGTAACATGATGACTCATATCATTTTGATAATCTTCAATAATATCATTCAATTTAGAAAAATCATAATGATAGCAATCATTTTCACAATCAATTAGTGTCTTGACACTTTCTGGCATTCCCCCCGACAATAAATATTTTTTATAATAATCGATTGCTTTATTGTGGAGTATACCCATTGATTCATTTTTTTTGAAGCATTCTTTAATTTTCTCTATAAGGGATTGTTGATTAAACGCTATCAAAAATTCTTCAAAATCCATAGGATGCATATAAAGTCGAGTGACTTGCCCAACAGGAAAAGGCTTATTTAATCTAGAAAGCTTTACTCCAAGTAAAGAACCAGCACAAATTATTCGAACATTACTATGTTTTTCATTAAAAAATTTTAATTCTGCTATTAGTTCTTCACTTTCTTGGATTTCATCAATAAATAAAACACTATCCTCTTGGTCAAAATCAAAATCAATTAGCATTTTTAAATCATTGTATTTTTTTTCAGATGGGTCATTTGATGCAAACAATTTAACAACATCAACATCATAAAGTAAATTGATTTTTTTATAATATTTAAACGCATTTTTGCAAAATTCATCGATGATATAGGTTTTTCCACATTGTCTTACTCCTAAAATAATTAATGGCTTAAATTCTTTTGTATTTTTCCAATCCATTAAATTTTCAAATATTTTTCTTTTCATTCTCTTTGCTCCTAAATTACACTAATTATAGCATTTTTTACACCTTTTTGCACCCACTTTTTGAACAAATTTACACCTTTTTGTACCCACTTTTGCAAGAAATTTACACCTTTTTGCACCCACTTTTAAGATTTTTTAGTTTAATTTTTTCTAATTATGTTTTCTATTTGCAAACCAAACAAATAAAAGTAATAAAACATTCTTAAGATAATTAAGGCAAAAGGATTTCTTTTTACAACGTATTTTTCATAATAATATTGACTATCTTTTAAGATTTTAAATTTATCAATCCGTCTTACATTTTTAGAAATACATTGATCTAGTGCATGAATAACAGTTACTCGATTATCAACATAAGTATTATACCCATTTTCTTTTAATTTTTTAGCCATAATAATTTCTTCATAATATAAAAATGTATGCTCATCAAATAATCCAATTGTTTCCAACGCTTCTTTTTTAATTATAAAAAAGCACCCTTTTACGACATCAACATTGGTTAAATTACTTTGATATTTAGCAGCTGGATAAGATAAAAGCGAAAATTCAAAACGTCTAATAAAAGGAATATTAGAGATTAATTCAGAAGCAAAAGTTGGTAGCTTCCATCCTCGTGAAATATTAGTTGGCTCTTTTATGATTGGCGCTATAACAGAAATATTTGTATCTTCTAAATCTTCTATTAAAGTTTTTATATCTTTCTCTCTTACAATAATATCAGGATTACTAATAATCAAATTATCTACTTTTAACTTTTCTATGGCATATTTTACTCCCACATTATTTCCAGCAGCATAACCATTATTTTGGGAAGCTTCTACAAGTTTTACTTTATCACTTTCTAATACTTTTAATTTTTCTAAAGAATCATCCGTACTTTTATTATCTACAATAACAATATAATCAAGTACTTTATAGTTTTTAATGTCTTGAACTAATAATTTGGTATTTTCACTATCATTATAATTTAAAATAATTATGGCATTTTTCATATTATTTACCTCAAGATAATTATACTAAATATTCAAACCTGTGTCTATTCTATTACATAAGTAGTTTTTTAAAATAAAAGTACACCCTTGTGAGTGTACGTTTCCCAATAAAATTAACATTTTTACTATTGCTCGGACTAGACCGGATTGTACTATTATTGAAAGACTTATTGCATTATGGATAGAAAATTTCAAAAAAGGAAAATCTAGTAAAAATATTTTTCTTATGCATGATATTATTATAATTATACTAATATACTAAATTTTGTGTTTAATAACCAATTATGACAAGATATAAACTATTTATTAAAAGTTTGTTCCATTCTGTCAGCAGGTATTATCATATTCCATCCAGCATCAGGATCAATATCCACAATATAATATTTTTTATCTTCAGTTAAAATATTATTATAATAACTCTTTTGCAATCTTTCATAAAAAGAAATGTTATATAAATTAACTAATTCATTTTTATTATATTGAAAGATTTCTTTCCCATTTATAATAGTAATACCAAAAATATATACAATTATTAAACAAGAAAAGATTCTTTTAGTTTTCAATTTTAGTCCATCAGAAATTATTATAGCTATACTTATTAAACTTGCTAAATTCATTGGTATATAATATCTGTCTGGGATATATCTCATTTCAAAATTATGAAAATTAATAGTTAAATGAAATCGAGTTAAAAAAACTATAATCGTTATTGTAAATAAAGATATAAGACTTAATATATATAATTTCCTTGATTTTTTACTAACAAAAAATATTCCTCCAATATAAAATATTAATGTAAATATTAATATTATAGAGCCACTTATATTATTAAGTTGTTCATAAAATGGCCAAATTAGTATATAACTTAAACTCCTAATCATAAACTCAAGCCAATTTTTTATATCTCCATCTGGATACAATATATCAGGGCAATTATGCATTTTGATAAGTATAATTATACCTAGTATTAATACTAGTAAACAAAAGATTACAAAATGCCACGAACTATATTTCTTTAATTCATTAGTTACCATAGTTTTAAAGTTTTTTATTGAAAAACCTTTCGTTTTATTAAAATATTTTTTTAAAATTTGATAAATTTCTATTAATATATATGCAAAAATTAAAATAAGAACAGATGGCAAAGTTGCTATTGCTAAAAGCAAAAGAATATCTGTTAGCATTATTAAAAATTTTCGTTTTTCTTTATTATCATACCTATAAATTAATAAACAAAAAGTCATACACCATACATAAAATTGAAGTTGCAAAAAACGTCCTAAAATTTCCGTACTGGTAATACCCATTGGTAGTAGTAGAATTGTAAAAAATAAAAATATTTTTCCAAATTCATTTAATCTTTTTCCAAATGTTAATGAAGGAAGAATAGCTATTAAAGTAACAAAAGCATATGAAATCAAACATATAATATAAGGAATATATTTAATATCCCCCCCCCCCGAAAACAATATCAATAATATCTGCCAATTTTAAAAGTAGAATTGGAATAGCTACAAAATAATCGCCTCTTGCATGTAATAATGTACTCCAAGTACCACTAGCTAATATTTGCCCAAGCCATTTACCATCTTCCGCATACATTGTTGGCATCATAAAATTATAAGCATTCCTACAAAACAACAAAAATATTCCCAATAGAAACAAAATAATATATTTATACTTTATCAAAAAAATTTTTAATTCTTTCATATTTTCTACTCCTTTTTAAAATAAAAACATTTAGCATTTTTTATACAAATAAATTATATGATAAAAAAATGAGCATTGCAACCTGAAATTAAAATAGTCACAAATCATTTAAAAGATTTTTGCATTCTTTTAGCAGGAACTTCCACAAAAAACCAGCCAGCATCAGGATCAATTTTTACCTTATAGTTATCTTTATCATCAGTCAAGATATTATTATAATAACTCTCTTGCAATCTTTCATAAAAAGGGATTGTATACAAACCAGTTAAATAGTTTTTATCATATTGAAAGATTTCTTTCCCATTTATAATAGTAATACCAAAAATATATACAATTATTAAACAAGAAAAGATTCTTTTAGTTTTCAATTTTAGTCCATCAGAAATTATTATAGCTATACTTATTAAACTTGCTAAATTCATTGGTATATAATATCTGTCTGGAATATATCTTATTTCAAAATTATGCAAATTTGCTGTTATTTGGAATCTAGTTAAAAAAACTATAATCGTTATTGTAAATAAAGATATAAGACTTAATATATATAATTTCCTTGATTTTTTATTAATAAAAAATATTCCTCCAATATAAAATATTAATGTAAATATCAATATTATAGAACCGCTTACATTATTAAGTTGTTCATAAAATGGCCAAATTAGTGTATAACTTAAACTCCTAATCATAAACTCAAGCCAATTTTTTATATCTCCATCTGGAAAAAGTATGTCAGGACAATTATGCATTTTGATAAGAATAATTATACTTAATATTAAAACTAATAAACAAAAAATAATAAATTGATAAATACTATATTTCTTTAATTCATTAGTTACCATAGTTTTAAAGTTTTTTATTGAAAAACCTTTCGTTTTATTAAAATATTTTTTTAAAATTTGATAAATTTCTATTAATATATATGCAAAAATTAAAATAAGAACAGATGGCAAAGTTGCTATTGCTAAAAGCAAAAGAATATCTGTTAGCATTATTAAAAATTTTCGTTTTTCTTTATTATCATACCTATAAATTAATAAACAAAAAGTCATACACCATACATAAAATTGAAGTTGCAAAAAACGTCCTAAAATTTCCGTACTGGTAATACCCATTGGTAGTAGTAGAATTGTAAAAAATAAAAATATTTTTCCAAATTCATTTAATCTTTTTCCAAATGTTAATGAAGGAAGAATAGCTATTAAAGTAACAAAAGCATATGAAATCAAACATATAATATAAGGAATATATTTAATATCCCCCCCCCCCGAAAACAATATCAATAATATCTGCCAATTTTAAAAGTAGAATTGGAATAGCTACAAAATAATCGCCTCTTGCATGTAATAATGTACTCCAAGTACCACTAGCTAATATTTGCCCAAGCCATTTACCATCTTCCGCATACATTGTTGGCATCATAAAATTATAAGCATTCCTACAAAACAACAAAAATATTCCCAATAGAAACAAAATAATATATTTATACTTTATCAAAAAAATTTTTAATTCTTTCATATTTTCTACTCCTTTTTAAAATAAAAACATTTAGCATTTTTTATACAAATAAATTATATGATAAAAAAATGAGCATTGCAACCTGAAATTAAAATAGTCACAAATCATTTAAAAGATTTTTGCATTCTTTTAGCAGGAACTTCCACAAAAAACCAGCCAGCATCAGGATCAATTTTTACCTTATAGTTATCTTTATCATCAGTCAAGATATTATTATAATAACTCTCTTGCAATCTTTCATAAAAAGGGATTGTATACAAACCAGTTAAATAGTTTTTATCATATTGAAAGATTTCTTTCCCATTTATAATAGTAATACCAAAAATATATACAATTATTAAACAAGAAAAGATTCTTT
>CANRPZ010000030.1 GCA_947632625.1 uncultured Bacilli bacterium
TTTTGGTGGAGGAATATACATATATAGCACTCAACCAAATGTTATGAATACTAAAATAAGTAATGCCACAATTATAAACAATCATGCAACAAGTGGTGGAGGATTATATATACAAGATAATGGAGCAGGTACCAATACTTTTTATGATGTTAATAATGTTTTTATTTCTAAAAATGTTGCTGAAAGACCATTTGGGGCCAATAGTGGTGGAGTAGGCGGTGGAATCCGTTTTTATGTTACAAATGACAAGAATATTACTTTAAACCTTAAAAATGTAGAAATAAGTGATAATGAAGCAAGTTATAGTGGTGGAGGTATTTGCTCTAGAGGTAAATTAATTTTAGAAAGTGGTAAAATAGAAGGAAACCATTCTATAAATTCTGGTGGAGGTTTAGCACTATCGGAAAATGTAGAATTTGAAATGTATGGTGGAGAAATTATAAACAATACTGCCGGTACTTTTGGCGGAGGGATATCAGCTAATAATGATGTGAAAGCCAATTCCATCTTTAACTTTAATGGCGGACTTGTTGCTTATAATACAGCTACTACCCGTGGAGGAGGACTTGGATATAACAATGCTGAAGAATCAACGATTAATTTAAATGGAACAGATTTTATAGGAAATACTGCCAGTACTTATGGCGGAGGAATAGATATCCTAACAAGTAAAAAAATTCACTTTACTATGAATCAAGGAAAAGTTGAAGAAAATACGGCTATAAGAGGTGGAGGTTTATATATACAAGATAGCGGGACAGGGACCAATAATACTTATGATATTAATGGTGGATCTATATCTAAAAATGTTGCTAAAAGACCATCTGAAACCGATGATGGTGGAATAGGTGGGGGAATTTACTTGCATTCTGGTGCCTTATATTTAAAAGGCGGATCGATAGAAAAAAATATAGCTACTAATCATACCGGAGGTATTTATGTCAATGCAAATGCTAAATTTTATATGAGTGGTGGTAGCATTATTAATAACACTTGTACCGGAACAGGAACAGGAGGTTTACATATTCATTCCAATGTTACTGAATATAAGAAAACTGGCGGCGTCATCGATGGTAACTTACCAACAAATGTTGGAGGTTTAGCTTTAAATTAAAATTTCATTAATTTTAGATAAAAATGATTCTTTTGAACAAATTGTTAAGAAAATTTACTATTTTTCTTAACAATTTTATTTTATTTTTATATCATTTGGCAAAATCTGTAATTTGCAAATTAATTTTATTTTTGGTATGGTGTTATCAGAAAGGAAATTTGTTAATTAATCGTAAAACAAACAAACGTTTGATAAAAATATTGACAAACAAATTTTTCTATAATAAAATAAAAATATAAGAAAATTGGAGGACAAAATGAAAATAACAAAAGATGTTAAAGAAAAAGACAAGGCTTTAGAACAAGTTCTTGCTGATATTGAAAAACAATTTGGTAAAGGAGCTATAATGAAACTTGGGGAAGATTCCCATATGGAAATTGATGTTACAAGTAGTGGCTCTTTAACCCTTGATGTTGCTTTAGGTGTTGGAGGATACCCTAAAGGAAGAATAATAGAAATATATGGACCAGAATCTTCTGGAAAAACAACCTTTGCGCTTCAAGCAATTGCCGAGGTACAAAAAGAAGGTGGAAGAGCGGCCTTTATTGATGCGGAGCATGCTTTAGATCCTGTTTATGCTAAAAATTTGGGTGTAAATATTAATGAACTTTTATTATCTCAACCAGATACTGGAGAACAAGCCCTAGAGATATGCGAAGCACTTGTACGTAGTGAAGCTGTAAATATTATCGTAATTGATTCCGTTGCTGCATTAGTACCACAAGCTGAAATTGATGGAGAAATGGGAGATAGCCATGTTGGTTTACAAGCTAGATTAATGTCACAAGCCTTACGAAAACTTTCTGGAACAATTAGTAAAACAAAAACTACGGCTATTTTTATTAATCAATTAAGAGAAAAAGTAGGAGTGTTATTTGGAAATCCTGAAACAACTCCAGGAGGTCGTGCCTTAAAATTCTATTCTACCATTCGTTTAGATGTTCGTAGAGCTGAACAAATAAAAAATGGAGAACAAGTTATAGGAAATCGTACAACCATTAAAGTTGTTAAAAACAAAGTTGCTCCACCATTTAGAACAGCATCTGTAGATATTATGTATGGAGAAGGTGTTAGTCGCGAAGGAGAAATTATTGATATTGCAAGTGAACTAAACATTTTAGATAAAAGCGGAGCGTGGTATGCTTATAATGGTGAAAAAATAGGCCAAGGAAAAGAAAATGTTAAAGCATTACTAAAAGAAAATACAGCTTTACGTGATGAGCTAGAACAAAAGATTCGTGAACATTATGGATTTGTAAAAAAAGAGAATAAGAAAAGTGAAGAGAATAACTAATTAAACTTTTCTTTTTTTTACTATTTATTTGGAATAAAACGAGAGATTTAGTAAACAAAAAGAAAAAAGGATTGCTAATTTTTCCTTTAAACTTTATAATAGAATTATAGACTAATTTATTTAATATGAATTGCTATATAGATGAAAATAATGGAGGTAATATGTATGAATTTTAATTTAACATCCATTATTTTAGCTTTAATTATTGGAATGATTATTGGAGCAGTACTTATTTTTATAATGAATTCTATGAAAAATGTAAATGCTTCCAAAAAGGCTGAAAAATTATTAGAAGACGCAAAAAAAGAAGCGGATAAGCATAAAAGAGATTCTTTACTTGAATTAAAGGAAGAGTCTTATCGTTTAAAACAAGAAGCAGAAAAAGAAATTAAGCAAAAGAAAGACGAAATGAAAGATTCAGAAGCTCGTTTAATGCAAAGAGAATCAAATTTGGATAAACGAGAAGAAATGTTACAAAAAAGAGACGCTTTATTAGACGATCGTGATAATAATTTAGGAGCTAAACAAAAAGAATTGCAAGAAAAAGAAGCCAAAATGGATGAAATGTTAAAAGAAGAAATGCAACAATTAGAAAATATTTCTAAACTTTCTCGCGACAAAGCCCGCGATATGATTATGAAACGTGTTGAAGAGAGTATGTCAATTGAAATTACAAATTATATTAAGGAAAAAGAAAGTGAAGCAAAATTAGTTGCAAATGAAAAAGCAAGGGATTTAATTGTCTCTAGTATGCAACGTTATTCAGAAGATGTTGCAAGTGAACAAACTGTAAGTACCATAACGCTACCAAATGATGAAATGAAAGGTCGTTTAATTGGTAGAGAAGGACGTAATATAAGAACGATAGAATCTGTAACTGGTGTTGATTTAATTATTGATGATACACCAGAAGCAATTGTAATTTCTAGTTTTGACCCATTACGTCGAGAGATTGCAAAAATTACAATTGAAACTTTAATTAAAGATGGAAGAATTCATCCATCTCGAATTGAAGAGGTTTATGACAAAGTTGAAAAAGATATCAACAATAAAATAACTGAAATGGGCCAAGATGCTTTATATAAACTTGGTTTAACGAATGTAGATGCTGATTTAGTTCACTTAATTGGTAAACTACATTTTAGAACAAGTTATGGCCAAAATGCTTTACAACATTCTATAGAGGTAGCCAATCTTACTGGACTTATGGCTGGAGAGTTAGGAGAAAATGTAACTTTAGCTAAAAGAGCAGGTCTTTTACATGATATTGGAAAATCAATTGATTTTGAAATGGAAGGATCACATGTAAAAATTGGTATCGATATAGCTAAAAAATATAAAGAGGATGAAATTGTAATCAATGCTATTGCATCTCACCATGGAGATGAAGCTCAAACAAGTGTTATTTCTGTTTTAGTTCAAGTTGCGGATACTTTGTCTGCCGCCCGACCTGGAGCTAGAAATGATTCATTAGAAAATTACATTAAGAGACTAGAACAACTTGAAGAAATAGGAAACTCTTTTGATGGTGTTGATAAAGCCTATGCAATGCAAGCTGGTCGTGAAATACGTGTAATGGTAAAACCAGATGAAATTGATGATACAAATAGTTACAAAATGGCTCGTGATATCAAAGAGAAAATTGAATCTGAAATGCAATATCCAGGAACCATTAAGGTTACGGTTATTCGTGAAACAAGAGCCCAAGAAGAAGCAAAATAGAGCTTCTTTTTTTTCTAAAAAAGTTTAAGTTTTAAATATAAAAATTAAAAAAATTTTATAATAATTTAGAAAAACTATAATATTTGGTAGTTGGAATTATAAAAATATAAGATTTACTGAATTTTAATGTTATAATAATACATAAGGGGCGATTACCTATGGAAACGAATTCAACAAATAAACTTATTACTATTACAGAGAATAAAGGAATAAAATTTTTGAGAGGGGATAAAGTTTTATTTAAAAAGTATAGTTATTTTCAGGTTGTTAATGCTTACAAAAATCTTTTTGTATATGACGAAGATAACATTGAGAAAATAAAAGATAATATCATAAATGGTGTTAAATTAGATTACTATAGAAAATCTTTTCAAATAAAAGATGAAATTACAGATAATTATTTATATGAAGCAATATGTGATAGAATATGCAAGAAATATGGATTGTATGGTAAAACGTTGCAAGAAAAAGAGGAGCAAATAAAAATTATTAAATACCATCACCATATTTATAATCCTGGGACCGTATATACAGATTTTGTGAGAATGTATAAATTTGAACATGAATTAAGAATGATGTTATTAAAATATACATTGATAATTGAAGAAAGCGTAAAAAATATTTTTATTTCTTACCTTAATGACACAAACGCTGAACCAAACTATTTAGTTAATATGGATAACTACAATACAAATTCTTTAAAATCAAAATCATTCGATACTATGAAATTAATAATTGATAAATATGATAATCAAAAATCTAAACCAATAAAAAGAAAAAGAGACCAACATTTAATTGTTCCATATTGGATTATTATAAATGAACTAGCTATGAATCAAACATATTATGCAATAGCAAACTTGAATTCAAATGATTCTTATATAATCTTTTTAAGATGCTTAAATTTTTTTACACAACTTAATTTATCAGAAGAAAATAGAGGAAAGCCTCAAAAACAAATAAAATATGAAAAAAGAATGGTTAATAATTTCAAAACATTATTATGCTATTTAGGTGAATTTAGAAATATGTTAGCTCATAATCAGCCAATATATTGCTATAATGTATTAAATTATAATATTAATGGTAATCCTAAATTCGAATATGAATTACCAATAGCAAATCCTGAATATAGAGATAAAAATGGCAATAAAGTATCAATAGAGAAACAACAAAGAAATATAATGGGATCACTAATGAATAGTTTAAAAGAATATTTTGGTAGTGATAATTTTAATTCAAATAATTCTACTAAACTAGATCTTTCAAAAATAATATATATTTTATATAAAATATTACAGCATATTGATAAAAATACTAATTTTTATTCAGAATTGACAGAGATATATTCAAAATATAATATAGTTTTAAGTAAATCTATTATTGAAATTGAAAATCCAAAACAAATAGATGAGCTTAAGAATATCATTTCAAAATTATTTACATTTGATATGGAAATATCTAGTTTTATAGAAAAAATTGAATCTGGAAAAGCATATAAAATAGAATTAAAAGCTAAAGAAAGACAATTGAAAGAAATAATAAAACAAATAAATTCTATATCAAAAAATATTAATGTTCATGAAATTAAATCCAAATATAAACACTTTCCAGCAAGAAAACGATATACCGAATTTACAGGAATAAATGCAAGTTTTTTTACTAATATCAAATAGAATGTATAATTATTAAAAAAAAACATATAAATATAATGGTTACATATTTACAAAGATATTAAAATATGATATCATGAATATGTAATTAAATTCCGTTATTTACGGGGGAAAAAGGAACTGAGGTTCCTTTTTTCTTGTTATAAAAAGGTGGATAAATTAATATTTTCGTTTACCAAAATCTAAAATTTAAATAATACTTATTAAATTTAAAGGTTTAAAATAAAGTTAAAGGAGAGACAAAAGCAATTGATAGACTAAAAAAACGCATCATTTTTGACGCATTTTTTATTCATTATTTTTTACCTCCATAATAACGGGTAAAATAATAGGATGTCTTCCTGTTAATTCATTAATAAATGGATGCAATTCTAATATAATTTGATTTCTTAAATCCGTATAGCTGTAATTACTATTTTCTAAAGTGTTCGAAACGATAGAAGCAACCTTTTTTTCAATTTGATTAATAAGTTCGCTATTTTCATTTACCATTACAAAACCTCTAGTTGTTACATTTGGTTTTATTAATAATTTTTTGGTAAAAGGATTAATGTTTAAAATCGTTAGTAAAATTCCATCATTTCCCATAAGTTTACGATCCTTTATTACAACGCTACCAATATCACCAATACGGGAACCATCTACGTACACATCTCCAGCCTGAACCGCTTCACCTTTATGAGCCCCATCCTTATCTAAAATAACCGTATCTCCGTTTTTGCAAATAAAGATATTTTCTTTAGGAATGCCACAAGCTTCTCCAAGTTCAGCATGTTTTTTAAGCATCCTGTATTCTCCGTGACAAGGCATAAAATATTCTGGTTTAATTAAACGAAGCATTAACTTTTGTTCCTCTTGTTTACCATGACCAGAAGCATGGATATCACTAAACTCACTATTGGTAAACACTTTAACACCTTTCAAATACAATTTGTTAATGACTTTGTTAACACTACTTGCATTACCAGGGATTGGATTTGATGAAAATACAACTAAATCATCAGGTAGTAAAGTAATTTGTTTATGAATTCCATTAGCAATTCTAGATAAAGCAGCTAAAGGTTCTCCTTGAGAGCCCGTACATAAAATACAAATTTCATTTTTTTTCAAAGACTTTGTTTCTTTATAATCAACAAATATAGTTTTATCCTGAATTAATCCATTATTTAGGGCAAGCTCAACAATAGTTTCCATGGAACGCCCGAAAACAACAATTTTACGATTGTGTTTTTTACATGTTTCGGCAATATGTTTAATACGATAAATATTAGAGGCAAACGTTGCAATAATTATACGAGCAGGGTGCTTATTAATAATATTTTCCAAAGCTTCGTCCACCACATTTTCACTAGTAGAAAACCCACTTGATAAAGCATTGGTACTATCGCTCATTAATATTTTTACCCCACGCTTGCTAATATCAGCCATTTTATGCAAATCGGCCATTGGACCAATCGGGGTTAAATCAAATTTAAAATCTCCTGTTTCAAATATAGTTCCATTTGGTGTATGAATCGCAACAGCATAAGAATCAGGAATAGAGTGAGTGGTATTTACAAATTCTATTTCAAAATATTTCGTTTTAATAACACTTTTACTATCCACAATTTCCATTTCTTGATACATTTGGTTATGCTCCACCAATTTTTTATTAATTAAATCAGCAGCTATTTTCGGAGCATAAATTTTAGGAATTCGAATACTTTGTAAAAGATAAGGAATTCCCCCAATATGATCTTCATGACCATGGGTAATAACTAAACCAACAATTTTCTCTTCATTTTGCTTTAAATACGTATAATCTTGAATTACAGCATCCACACCTAACAAATCCTCGGTTGGAAACATAACCCCAGCATCAATAATAATGATTTCCTCTTTGTGGGTAATAACATACATATTTTTACCAACTTCGCCTAAACCACCTAAGGCAGTGATAGACGTACTTGTACTATCTTCTTTCATAAAAATTTTCCTCTCATAATAAAGTTTTTAACTCTTAAACATTATAGCGCATTTTTAGTGGTTTGTCTACACCAACTATGCTATAATTTAATTAGGTGAAGAAATTTGAAAAAGAAAAATAGTGGTTTTACAATTGTTGAATTACTAGCTGTTATTGTCATATTAGCTATATTAATTACAATAGCTTCTGTAAGTGTTATAAGTGTTATTAATAAATCACGCGAAAAAATGTCTCAAGAAATTCGTGGAAACTTAAAAGAGACAGCTATTTCGTATGTTATTGGAAAATATCCTTTAACAAAATGTAGTGATACGATAATAAATACTATTGAAAAAGGAAATAATGTAAGTGATAATAGTTGTTTAAAAAAAATAACTATCAATACTTTAATAACAGAAGGAATGTTTGAGGATAGCCGTAAATTTTGTAACGGAAATGATACGATAATTGTGTATCGCACGAGTGATGATTACAAAGCTTATTTGACAGAAAGTACATGTAAAAATTAGGAGGGTTATAATGGGTTTATTTACAAAATTAAAAAATAAAATTGAACAAAATAAAAAAAAGGAACAAGAAATTTCAAACTATGACAAAGGACTTGAAAAAACAAGAAAGGAATTTGTTTCTAAATTAAATCTACTTGGTATTAAATATACCAAAGTAAACGATGCTTATTTTGAAGAATTAGAAGATATCTTAATTGGTGCGGATATTGGTGTTAATACGGTATTTAAATTTATGGACCGTTTAAGAGAAAGAGTGAAAAAAGAAAATATCGCAGATACCAAATATTTAATGGAGGTAATCGTCGATGAACTTTTTATTATTTATGTTAATAATGAAAGTTTAAGTACCAAAATAAACATACAAGAAAATGGCCCTACCATAATATTAATGGTCGGTGTAAATGGTGTTGGAAAAACTACAACCATAGCAAAACTTGCTTATAAATATAAAAATGAAAATAAAAAAGTTATGATGATAGCTGCAGATACCTTTCGAGCTGGTGCTGTAGAACAATTAAAAATTTGGGCTGAAAAAACCGAAAGTATCTTTTATGGAAAAGAAAATACTGATCCAGCAGGTGTCATTTACGATGGTCTTGAAATGGCTAAAAAAGAACAAGCCGATATTGTTTTTATTGATACAGCAGGAAGATTACAAAATAAAGTAAATTTAATGAAAGAATTAGAAAAAATAAATAAAGTAATTGATCGTATTGTGCCAAATGCCCCTCATGAAACCTTACTCGTAATAGATGCTTCTACTGGTCAAAATGGTATTTTACAAGCCAAATCTTTTAAAGAAATTACCAATATTACCGGAATTGTTTTAACAAAATTAGATGGAACAGCCAAAGGAGGAATTGTTTTGGCTATTAAAGAAGAGGTTGATCTACCTGTTAAATTTGTTGGTTTAGGAGAAAAAATGACAGATTTACAAACCTTTGATATCGAAGAGTACATCTATGGTTTATTTAAGGATATGATATAAATGAAACAAGTAGAAAATCATATTTATTATAATGCTTTATTTGATATTTATGGAGAATTATTAACTGAACGCGAAAAAGAAATTTTTACTCTTTCTTCTATTGAAGATTTATCCTTACAAGAAATAGCGGATATAAAAGAGGTAAGTAAAACCGCAATTGGAAAAACTATTTCGACTATTCATAAAAAATTAGATTATTATGAAGAAAAATTACATTTTTATAAGAAAAAGGAAAATATTTTAAAATTAATAGAAGAAGAAACATTAAAAGAAAAAATTCAAAAAGAACTTAATTAGAAAAGGTGAAGAACATGTTTGAATATATGGGTGATAGGCTTTCTAAAGCCATTAAAAATATTCGTGGTATGGGACGTATTACGGAAGAAAATATAAAAGATGCTTTAAGAGAAATAAGAATGGCTCTTTTAGAAGCGGATGTAAACTATGTTGTTGCAAAAGAATTTATTAACGATATAAAAGAAAAAGCCCTAGGGGAAGAGGTAGGAAAAAGCTTAAAACCCGATGAACTTTTTATTAAATTAGTAAAAGATGAATTAGTATCTTTACTAGGTGGCGACTATATCCCTTTAGAAACAAGTAAAAATCCTACAATTTTAATGCTTGTCGGTTTACAAGGAAGCGGTAAAACAACAACGGCTGGTAAGCTAGCAAATTTTTTAAGAAAAAAGCATGCCAAAAATCCTTTATTAGTTGCTTGTGATATATATAGACCCGCTGCAATAGAACAATTACAAACGATTGGTAAAAGTTTAGGAATAGAGGTATTCACGGAAGGAAAAATTAGTCCAGTTAAGATTGTTGGTGATGCGATTACTTATGCAAAAGAAAATAATAAAGACTATATTATTATAGATACAGCAGGACGTTTACAAATTGATGAAACTTTAATGCAAGAATTAAAAGATATTTCAACTACATTTCATCCCGATGAAATCATTTTAGTTATTGATGCTATGATGGGACAAGATGCCATAAATGTAATTAATGGGTTTAATGAAGCTTTAACTTTAACAGGAACCATTCTTACCAAACTAGATGGCAATACTAAAGGAGGAGTTGCTCTTTCTGTAAGACATTTAACTAATATTCCTATTAAATTTGTGGGAGACAGTGAAAAATTAGATGGATTAAGTGAATTTTATCCAGAACGTATGGCCAATCGTATTTTGGATATGGGAGATATTTTATCAATTGCTGATAAAGTGGAAAGTGTAATTAGTGAAGAAGAAGCAATCGAAACAGCTAAAAAAATGAAAAAAGGAAATTTTGATTTAGAAGATTTCTTAACTACTTTAAAGCAAATTAAAAAATTAGGACCTCTAGAAAATATTATAAAAATGCTTCCTCAAGCAAGAAAAATGGGTTTAAATAATATTACAATCGATCCAAAAGATATGGCTCATATTGAAGCAATTATTCTTTCTATGACACCTTTTGAAAGAAAACATCCAGATTGTTTAAAAGCTTCTCGTAAGCAAAGAATTTCCAAAGGATGCGGAAGACCTGTAGAAGAAATCAACCGTTTACTTAAACAATTTGAAGAAATGCAAAAAATGATGAAGATGGTAAATTCAGGAAACTTAAAAATGCCATTTTAATTTTATAGAAAAGGGGTATTGAGAATGATTTTAAAAGATATTTTAAAGAAAAATGATTTATGTATGAAAGATTTTACTTTTTATGGAGAAGAGATTGCCAAAGTAAAAGATTTAAAACCATTAGAAAAAAAAGGAAAATTAATTTTAGTTACAAGTACCTCTCCAACAAAATTTGGGGAAGGAAAAACAACTCTTTCTATTAGTTTAAATGATGCCCTAAATAAATTGGGCAAAAAATCTATTGTTGCTCTTCGTGAGCCTTCTTTAGGTCCTGTTTTTGGCTTAAAGGGTGGAGCAACAGGAGGAAATGCTGCAAAAGTTATTCCAGAAGAAAGCATTAACCTTCATTTTACGGGGGATATTCATGCTGTTACGACCGCTAATAATTTACTTAGTGCCATTATTGATAATCATATTTATCAAGGCAATGAATTACAATTAGACCCAAATAAAATTTGCCATGAAAGATGTCTTGATTTAAACGATAGAAGCTTAAGAAAAGTAGTCATTAATGGAATAGAAACACATTTTAATATTACAACAGCTTCTGAAATGATGGCAATTTTATGTTTAAGTAGTTCCTTTGAAGATTTAAAGGAGCGTTTAGGAAATATTTTAGTGGGTTATACTTATCAAAATAAAGAAATATTTGCAAAAGATTTACATTGTGTAAATGCTTTAGCTTTATTATTAAAGGATGCCTTAAAACCAAACCTTGTAAAAACTTTAGAAAACAATTTGGCTCTTATTCATGGCGGCCCTTTTGCCAATATTGCTCATGGAACAAATAGCATTCTTTCTACTAGATATGGTTTACATAATTTTTACTATACCATTGTAGAAGCAGGCTTCGGAAGCGATATGGGAGCTTTAAAATTTTATGATTTATTAACAAGAAACAATGAAGATTTAATTCCTGATATTGTTATTTTAAATACTACCATTCAAAGTTTAAAATATAATGGAAATGGCAAACTAGATATGTCTAATTTAGAATATCACATTAAAAATATGCAAAAATATGCCAATGCAATCCTTGTTGTTTTAAATAAACACGATACGGATTTAGATAGTGAAATTGCTGTTGTTAAAGAATTTGTAGAGCAATTTGATCTACCATTTTTTGTAAGTAATGGTTATTTTATGGGCAGTGATGGTTCATTAGAAATAGCTAAAAAAATTGAAGAAATTTCAAAAAAGAATTTAAGAAAAAAAATAGTTTATAGTTATCAAATAACGGATTCTTTAAAAAACAAAATAGAGAAATTTTGTACAACAAATTATGGTGCTAAAGAAATTCTTTATACACCAGAATCTTTACAAAAATTAGAATTGATTTCAAAAAGTATTTTTAAAGATTTACCAATATGTATTTGTAAAACTCAATACTCCATAAGTGATGAATCTAACCTTTTGGGCTATCCTAAAGATTTTAAAATGACAGTACATGATATTAAACTATTTAGTGGTGCTGGTTTTATTACCGTTTATTTTGGTAAAGTCTTAACAATGCCTGGTTTAGGTAAAGATGCAAATTATTTACATATGTAAAGTTGAAAAAAATAGACCTTTCTGATACAATTAAGTTATCATAGGAGGAAGAAAATTATGAAGAAAAGAAATAAGATCCTCCCAACCGAAACTAGCTTCGGGGGGGGGGGT
>CANRPZ010000031.1 GCA_947632625.1 uncultured Bacilli bacterium
ACCATCAGTTTAAAATGTAGTGATCAAAATAGTGGATGTGTAACAGAAAATATTAATAGTAAAACTTTTTCAACAACCATAAAGACTGACAATTGGAGTTATCAAATCAAGGATAAAGCAGGAAATACAACAACATGTAGTAAATCTGTAGATGTTTATGTAGATAAGGAAGCCCCAAGCTGCAATTGGGCAGGGGAATCAACTACATGGACAAACCAAAATCGAACTATTAGTTTAAAATGTAGTGACAAAAACAGTGGATGTGTAACAGAAAATATTAATAATAAAACCTTTTCAACGACTTTAAAAACAGAGAATTGGAACTATCAAATAAGAGATAATGCTGGAAATACAAAAACATGCAATAAAAATGTTGATGTCTATGTAGATAAGGACGCACCAAGTTGTGTATGGGAAGGTGAAGGAAATACATGGACAAGTCAAAGTAGAACCATCAGCTTAAAATGTAGTGACCAAAACAGTGGATGTGAAAAAGAGCTAATAAATCGTACAACATATCAAACCGGAACAAGTACGGTAAACTGGAATTATCAAATAAGAGATAATGCTGGAAATACAAATACTTGTAATAAAAATGTTGGTGTCTATATAGATAAAGGTTATCCAAGTATTAGTGCAAAAAAGAATCCCTTAACATTAGGAACAGAAGATTATACTTTTACTAATAATGTAAATGTTAGTTGGAGTGCATCTGGACAAGGAACTCTAACTTGTGATCCAACAAGTAGTAAAAAAAGTGGTAATTATACCGTAAAATGCATTGCAACTGGTAATAATGGTTTATCTAAAGATGTTACATTTGAGGTAAAACATAGTTATCCTGCAACTTATTATTCTAAAACATGTGAGAGAAGAGTAAATTGTGTGACTTACAATGAATGTAATTGTCCAGCTGAACCTTGCTGTAGTGATGCAGAATGTCAGTCTAATGCCCACTGCAATTGTAATGATGTTACAGGAGAGTGTTGGCCATGTGCAATATGTTGTAACTGTGGTTATTCTCCACATGAATATTGCGATACAGAAAAGTATGAATGTGGCAATTGGGATTGTCCAGATGGTGGAACATTAGTTGGAGAAATGTGTAATTATTAAAAAAGAAAAGGATAAAATATGAAAAATAAATGGATTATAATTTTGTGTATATTAATTTTTGTAGTAGCTATTATGGATGGATTTTTAATATTCAATAATAAAAAGAATTTAGAATCTAGTAATGAGCCTTCTAAAAATAGTTATCCGTCTTCTGAAAATTCAGAACAAACAAATTTTAAAGATGATGTTAAAGAATATATATGCATTAAGACCGATGAAAGTAGGACTGATTCAAAATTAAATATAAATTATCAATATAAATTACAATATAATTTCGTTGTTTTGGAAGATAAAAGAATAACCGGAAGCATAGATTCAGTATTTCAATTTCAAAACCAAACAGATTATGAAAAATATGTCTCTAATATTAACTTTAATGAAACAGGAAATCTTGAGCGGGAACTAAATCCAGAGCAAAATATAGTAATTTCGAAACTATTATCAATTTTTCCAAATAATAAAAATAGTGATAAAGAAATATTTACAGAAGAATATTTTGATGTTATTGAAACATATGGCTTTAAAAATTGTCAAGAAATAAGGTAACAAATATCTTTTAACATTAAGAAAGGAATTTTGATTATGAAAAACAAAAATGGTTTTACATTGGTAGAATTACTAGCTGTTATAGTCATATTAGCTCTTTTAATATCCGTTGCAGTCCCAAGTACCATCTCTATTTCCAATAAATTAAAAGAGAATATGTTTTGTAAAAAAATCGATTCTATTGAAACAGCAGCCAAATTATACGGAGAAGATCGAAAAGAAAGTTTTACTAGTACATACGAAGGAAATCGCAGCCGTACCATTACGGTTAAGGATTTAATAGATAGCAATGATTTAAAAAAGGATAATAGTGAAGCTCCCTATATAATTGATCCAAGAAACAATGAAGGAATGGATGCGATTAGTATCATTATATATGAAAAATATAATCGTATATATGTTCATTTTAACGATGAAATAAATTCTATTTGTGATAAATAGAAATATGTGATAAGATAGGTAGCATATTTTTAGAAAAAGGGTGTTTTTATGAAACCAACTGTTTGTTTAATTGGTAAACCAAATGTCGGAAAATCAACAATTTTCAATCGCTTGATTAAAGAAAATAAATCCATTGTTCTAGATACCCCTGGTGTAACTAGAGATCGTATTTATGGAGATGTTGATTATCAAAATAAAAGTTTTTTATTAATTGATACGGGTGGTATTGAATATGAAAACAATAACTGGAATCAAGATATTTTTGTGCAAGCTACCCTAGCAATTGAAGAAGCCGATTTAATTGTTTTTGTTGTAGATGGAAAAGAAGAAATTAGTAGTAGTGATTTAAAAATAAGAGATATTTTACTAAAAACCAATAAAAAAGTAATTGTGGCAGTAAATAAATTAGATAATGAAAAAAGAAAAGAAAATGTCTATAACTATTATGAATTAGGTTTTCCTATCGTAATACCAATAAGTGCTTCTCATAATTTAGGATTTAATGAGTTGTTAGATGAAATTTGTGCCGATTTTAAAGAAACGGAAAAAGTGGTAGATTCTCGATTAAAATTCTGTTTTATTGGAAGACCAAATGTTGGAAAAAGTAGTTTAATTAATGCTATCTTAAATGAAGAAAGAGCAATTGTAAGTTCAGTTGCAGGAACAACACGAGATGCCACAGATACACTTTTTAAATATCAAGGGCAAGAAATTGTCGCAATTGATACGGCTGGTATGAGAAAAAAGGGTAGAATATATGAAAATATTGAAAAATATAGTTTAATACGTAGTTTAAAGGCAATTGATCGAAGCGACGTTTGTGTTTTAGTTTTGGATGCAGTAGATGGAATACTTGAACAAGACAAACATATTTTATCTTATGCTATCGAAGCGGGTAAGGGGATTGTTATAGCAGTAAATAAGTGGGATACAATCGAAAATCCGGATCAAGAGATAAAAACATGGAAAAAAAATATTGAGTCACATTTTGTTTTTGCTTCCTATGCTTTTGTAGTCTTTTTATCTGCGAAAACCAAAAAAAGATTGCATACTTTAATGCCAGCCATTTTAGCTGCTTATGAAAATAATCATAAAGAAATTAAAACAAGTGATTTAAATAATGCCATTATAGAAGCTGTTTCTATGCATGAACCACCATCTTATAAGGGAAAACGTTTAAAAATTTATTTTGTTCACCAAACAGCAACAAATCCACCAAAATTTACTTTTAATGTCAATAATAAAAGCCTAATTCATTTTAGTTACGAACGTTATTTAGAAAATAAAATTCGTGAAAATTTTGATTTAGATGGTACACCTATATTATTACAATTCAAAAATAAAAATGAAGATTAATCATTTAATCCTCATTTTTTTCTTTACTATCTATTCTGTTTTTAAATTTCCATCTCGTTTGGTCAGAATTAAAAAAATCTCGAATATCAACATTTAATACTTTAGCTAAGTTATCTAAAAATTCAATAGAAACATTAATTTTTCCTCTTTCTACACTTGCTAAATATCTATAGTTCAGTCCAAATTGTTCATAAAATTTTTCTTGAGATAAATTGGATTGGTATCGAAGGTATTTTAAATTATTTCCAACAATTGTTTGAATTTTCATATTTCACTCCTTACTATTACTATAGATTTTTGTAATTTACAAGTCTACTACATAATAGCTGCACAAAAATTGACAATTTAAAAAATATAAGGTATGATTAAAAGCATTCGGAGGAGACTTATGAAAAACGAAATAACAAGTATGAATAAATTAAGAAAATTACGTGAGAAAAAAAATTTAAGTTATGAAGATATGGCCGCAATTTTAAAAATAAGCAAAGCCTATTATTGGCAAATTGAACATAAAAATCGTCGTCTTTCTTATCAAATGTCTAAAGAAATTGCTGCTATTTTTCATTTAAAGCCCGATGATCTTTTTTATGATGAATTTAAGACAACTAAATAAATATTTTTCATATATTAAATTAGGTGATTGAAATGGAATTTAAAGACGATTTCTTTAAAAAAGTCGAAAAAAAAACCAAAGTAAACAAAGATACTATTGTAGATTTAGCGAGAAAATTACAAGCTGGAAATATGAAGGATGAAAAAACATTGCGAGAGGTAATTTCTACATTAAGTATAATGACAGGAAAAAATGTAACCAAAGAGCAAGAAGAAAAAATTATAAATACAATTATAAGTGATAAAATTCCCAAAAATATTGATAAAATGTTTTAAAAATCCAAATATAAAATTTTTATTTTATATTTATTTTTTTCGTCCCAGTAACTTATCTAAAGAATAGTGATATTGTTTTGTAAATTCTAAAGCATAGCTTGTAGTAATTAAACATTTTTCATTCTCGTACTTGTGAATACTAGATTGGCTACAATTTAATTTTTGAGCAAGTTTTTCTTGGGTTAAATGATTTTCTTTACGAAATGTTTTTATGTTTTTAGAAACCTCAATAAGATTAATTCTTTGAATTTCCATGACCTGTTCTTTCGTAGGAGTATTTCCTATCAAGTAATCTAGACTCGTATGATAAAAATTAGCCAAATCATTTAATTTTTCTAAAGGAATAATATCCTTTCCATTTTCATATCCAGCATATGTGCTTCTTTTAACATGCAATATTTCAGCTATTTCTCTTTGTTTTAATCCTTCATACTCTCTTAATTCTTTTAATTTTTCAAACATACTACCACCTAGTATTAATTTTCTCTAAAATTAGTATTAAATTCTTGAAATGGTGGGGTATAGTAATAAAAATGTGATATAATTGGTTTGAAAGAGGGATTATATTGAAGAACTGCTATTTAAAATTAAAAAAATTACGTGAAAAAAATAATTTAAGCTATGACGATATGGCAAAAGTTTTAGGGATTAGTAAATGCTACTACTGGCAAATTGAACATAAGAAAAGAAGACTATATTACGAGATGGCAATTAAAATCGCCGATTATTTTCATTTGACCCCTGATGCAATTTTTTTTGAAAAATAATCAGAAAAAAAAGGAAATATCAAATTTACCTTGTATATATATAGTAGGAGGTAAAAATGAAAAAAAACATCATTGTAAGACAGCAAGATTTAAAAGATTGTGGCATCTGTTCATTACTTTCCGTTATTAAATACTATGGAGGTTATATCCCTTTAGAAAAATTACGGATAGATACGCAAACGTCTATGGAGGGGACAACGGCCTATCATCTTGTTAAAGCAGCAAGAAATTATGGATTTGACGCCTATGGTATGAAATTTGAAAAGTTAGAGGAATTAAAAGGAGCGGTATTGCCAGTTATTGCGCATGTAAATATTAATCATTTTACGCATTTCCTTGTCATTTATGAAATACATAGCAATGAACTAGTAATTATGGATCCTGCCAAAGGAAAAATAAAAATAACCAAAGAAGATTTTTCGGCAATTTGGACAGGAAACCTTATCTTTTTATATCCGAAGCATCTTTTGCCACAATATATTAATGAAAACCATCTATTTGAAATAATTGCAAAAGTATTTAAAGAAGAGAAACAAACCATTATAAAAATACTTTTTCTAACTGCATTTCTCACACTAGTCACCCTTATATCTAGTTTTTACTTTAAAGTTGGTATTAATTTTATTAATGATAATGAAAATCGCAATGTCCTTTTAAAAATGTTTTTGTTTTTCTTAAGTTTATATGTCCTAAAATATTTTTTTATAGTTTTAAGAAATCATTTTAAAAATTATTTAAATAAAAATTTAGATGGTAATTTATATTATAATTTTTTAAATCATTTATTTTTGCTTCCTAATTATTTTATGAAAGATAGAACAACAGGTGAAATCATGATTCGTGTTAAAGAATTAGAAAATGTTAAGGCAATATTTTCCGAAATTTTAGTCACTATAGGTTTTGATTCTATCTTATCATTAAGTATTGGAATAATTTTGTGGCATATTCATCAAAAATTATTTTTGGTTCTTTGTTTTTTTATTTTGCTTTATATGCTATTTGGAATTATTTCAGGAAAAATCATGTATAAAAAGGCTTTGAATGTAAACGAAACGGAAATTAATTTTCAATCGACTTTAATTGAAAATATCGATTCCATTATTTCTCTAAAAAATTTGAATATTTTAAAAGTATTTTTTCAAAAAGTGGAAATGCGCCTGATAAACTATTTGGATCATGTATATGATTTAAATAAAACGACAACTAGCATAAGTACCATTGCTTCAATCTTGGAAGAATTTTTGGATTTTACTATTATTTCTATAGGTTTATATGAAATTATTAAAAATCGCTGTAGCTTAATTAATTTAATTACTTTTGAAAGTTTAGTTCATTTCTTCTTCACTCCATTTAAAACGCTTATTCAATTAATTCCAAGCTACAACTATGTAAAAGTAAATATTCAAAAAATTAATGATTTTTATGCGATTGGAGAGGAACAAAGTACCGCTGGTTTGCAAGAGTTTAAAAGTGGTGATATTCTTATTGAAAATTTAAATTTTTCTTATAATGATTTTTCCCAATTGTTTAGTAATTTTTCTTTAAAAATTAAAGAAAATACCTTTGTTTTATTTAAAGGAACGAGCGGTTGTGGAAAAAGTACATTATGTCAAATTATAGGTCGTTTAATAGATACGAAAAGGAATAATATTAAGGTTGGTGAAGTGAGCATTTATGATTATAGTTTAGAAACGATTCGTAAAAATATTACCTATGTAGGCCAAAAGGAAAATTTAATGCAAGATACAATAAGAAACAATATTCTATTGAATCGAATAATTAACGAATCCAAATATCAGGATATTTTAAAGATATGTGAAATAGAAAGTATTGTTTCCAAAAAACCATTGCGCTATGAAACTTTTTTAACAAAAGATTCTATAAATATTTCAGGTGGAGAAAAACAAAGAATAATTTTAGCCAGAGCTTTATTAAATGATTTTAAAATTCTTATTTTGGATGAGGCTTTAAGTGAGGTTAATAGTGAACTAGAACTGAATATCATTCAAAAATTAAAAGAATATTTTAAAGATAAAACCATTATCTATGTAAGTCATAAAGAACATGACCAATATTTTGATAACGTGTATGATTTTGGAGAACTTGTATGCAAGAATACGTAAGATACAATTTACATCGATATTTATGTATGGATAAGAAAAAGTATATTTTTATATGGATTGGACCATTTTTACTCTTTTTATTACTTATAATTGTCTTTTTTAAATTAGAGGCTTACCAAGTTATCGAAATAAAAGGACAAACGTTTTGTCAACAAGAATGTACGATTCAATTCTTTTATCCAGCAGAAGAATTCCAATATGAATTTATCAAAATTAATAATCAAATTTATGACATCGATAAGGTGATATTTTCAGAATCCATGTTGGATGCAAACAATATGGCCATTCAAACGATTACTTTGCAAATTCCAAATTATAGAGGAAATCATAATGAATTTGTTACGGTAAAAATTTATAAAAACAAAGAAAAATTACTTAAAAAAATTATAAAAATTATTAAAGAAAAGTGAGGTAAAATATGTATTTAAAAGAACAAGAATTAAATGAAATTGCGGGAGGGTCTATTAATTATGCTGTAGCAGGAATTCTAACCGCAATTGGTGTTTTTATTGCTGGAGTAGTGGATGGAATTCTTCGACCACTTAAATGTAACTAAAGGTGAGGCATCATGAAATTAGGCGAAAAAGATTTAGTTAAAATTACCGGTGGAGCGATTACATCAACTCTTCTAAATTCCATGGCCCGTCTTATTACAACAGTATTAGAATTGGGAAGAACGGTTGGTACATCCATCCGCAGACTCTACACTAAAAATTATTGCTAATCCCTATTTTAATTGCTATAATAGAGATATAGTAAGAATAAAGGAGGAATAGTGATGAAGAATAACAATAAAGGTTTTATTGCGATTTCTTTAATCTATTCCTTTTTTTTAATATTTTTAATGACTCTTTTAATGGTTGCTTTGAGTTATACCAAAAATAGAGTCTTATTAAATAATGTAAAAAATAGTATTCAAGAGTATTTAAATAATCTTTCTGAATTTAATCCTGTTACTTTAGAAAATAGGAGTTATTTAAGCGGAGAAGAGGTTAAATTTGGTCTTGAAATGTGGCAAGTCGTAGAAGATAAAGGAAACAACGTAACCTTAATTTTAAAACGAAATTTAACCAATGAAGAAATTACCGAAGCTTTAAATGTTTTTTCAGTAGATAGTGCTATTCAAAATGATAAAATTTCAATGTGTTTAAATGAACCTTCGACAACTTTTTGTAATTATTATCTTGGAGCAAGTTTAGAATATAATTATTATAATTGGAATATTAGTCTAGTTAAAAGAGTAGTGGAAGATTGGATTACTAAAGATGCAACTTTACAAAAAGCAATAGCAACAGGAAAAATGTTAGAAATGGATTTCGTGGATTTAACAACTAAATTATCTGGAGAAGAAAATAGATATCAATCTTATATTCGTATTCCTCTTATCGATGAAGCAGAAAAAATAAAAGATGAAAATATTTGGTATTTATCAAGTTCGAATCACAATACGGATGGAACTAGCTTAATTTCCATTTATAATACGAGTGGTGGAGTAACAACTATTCCTGCCCACAATAGTTTTAAAGCTATAAGGCCTGTTATTAATGTACAAAAAGCAATTTAATTAAATTTAAAATTTGGCAAAAAATGAAACTTATTAATAAAAAGCTGCTGTAAAATAGAACATTAGAAGCGTTTATAACAGAATAGGGTATTAAAATAAGGGCACTCATGATAACCATGCCAAAAAGAAAACTCATAAATTTTTTTCGATGATGTTTTAAAAAATAGACGGATGTTTTGCTTCCAAGAAAAAGACCAAATAAATCTCCTAAAAAATAAAAGAAAAGAGGAAGAAGAAACTGGATATTTTGAAAATCTAAATGGGCTAAATAAGATTTATATAAAAAATAAGGGCCTAAAATCATCATAATCATAGATCCAGATATTCCTGGTAAAATAGTAAAAAATCCATCTAAAATTCCACACCCCATAAAAAGAATAAGAAATAAAAACGTAATTTTAGGATAAGTAACAATTACAGGTGGAGTTGGAATACGAATAGTAAATAAGAAATAAATTAAAAATAAGCCTAGGAAAAAATAGAAAAAATTTGGCTTTTTCTTTTCCATTAAATCAGGAATAGAAAATAAAACGAAACCACTAAATAAAATCATTGTTACATTGGGAGCAAGAAAAAATAGTAATTCGATTATTCTTGCAAAAGTAATCGCCCCTAAAAGTATTCCTAAAATTAACGTAAGTAAGCAGCGGCGATTTTTTTTTAGTTTAAAATGGGTTATCGCTTCGGTAATTTCTTCATACTTTTTAGTTAATACAAGCATAGTTCCACCACTAATACCTGGAATAAGACTTACAACACCAATTAAAAAACCTGTAAAAAATATCATAAAATTCACCAATTCATTTTATGTTTTATTGTGTAATTTAAGAACATATGATACAATAAAATTAGATTAAGGAGGAAAGAGTATGTTTAAGTGGATTATACTTGCAATAGTTATTATTTTAGTATTATATGTGATTGCTACATATAATAAACTAGTTACATTAAGAAATAGAGTAAAGGATCAATGGGCACAAATTGATGTTCAATTAAAAAGAAGATTTGATTTAATACCGAATTTAGTTGAAACTGTAAAAGGATACACAAAACATGAAAGTGAAACTTTGGAAAACGTTGTAAAAGCTCGAAATACTTTTTTAAGTGCATCAACACCTGAAGAAGAAATGAAAGCAAATAATGAACTTACAAATGCTGTAACAAAACTATTTGCTTTAGCTGAAAGCTATCCTGATTTAAAAGCAAACACAAATTTTTTAGAGTTACAAAGTGAATTGCAAGAAACAGAAAATAAAATTGCTAGTGCTCGTCAATTTTATAATGATACTGTTTTAGTTTATAATAACCAAGTACAAACCGTTCCAAGTAACATTGTGGCTTCACTATTTAAATTTAAAACAGAGGCCTTTATAGAAGCAAACGAAACGGAAAGACAAAATGTTCAAGTTAAATTTTAAGCAATTGCTTAAAATTTTTATTTGAAAATCAAGGAGGAACATTTAGAATGAAAAAAATGTTATGGGGACTTTTACTTTTCTTTTTACCCCTTTTAGTCTATGCCGATACAGTAGATTATAAAATCAATCATTATTATATCGATGCTGCAATTTTAGAAAATGGTGATATGGAAATTACGGAACTTATTGTACTAAAAGGCAGTTTTAATGGTTATATTCGAGACATTACCTATCGTAATAGCACTTTAGGTTCAGAGGGATACGAAAGCAACGCTATTTATAATGCTACTGATATTGAAATAGAAGAAATAGCAGCGAAAAAGGTAGATGATGTTACTTTTGCTACCATAAAAGATACTGATTTTAAACCTTTACTTTTTGGTAGAGCTGCCAACTTTGGCTATATAGAAAGCCCAATAAATAATGGCTATAGCTACAAAATGTATTTTAAATCACAAAATGAACAAGTAGCTTTCCGTTTAAAATATTTAGTGAAAGACGTGGCAGTTTTACATAATGACGTTGGTGAGGTATATTACACTTTTATTGGAAATGATTATGATGATGCAATTTATGATTTGCAAATCAAAGTAAATTTACCCAAAAAGGATGAAAGTAATTCATTTAAAGTTTGGGCACATGGAGATTTATCTGGTACTATTTTTCCCTATGAAAACTCCTATTTACTAGCAACGATTCCATCTTTAGAGCCTTATAGTCCGATCGATATTCGTACAACTTTTTCACCAAGTGTATTAAACGAAAGTTTAGTTGAAAAACAAACCACCGAAAATGCTTTAGAAGGTATTTTAAAAGTTGAAGAAGCACGTGCAAACAAAGCAAATCAAGAAAGAAAAAGAATAAAATTTATTTATTATGGAATGTTAGCTTTTTCTATTATTTATTTAATTCTATTCATTCTTGCTTGGATTTGGGTCTATATAAAATATGATAAGGAATATAGAGCTGAATTTAAAAATAAATACAATCGTGAATTTATTGATGACTATAATGTTGAGGTTGTAGATTACTTAATGAATAAAAAAATTACCCCAAATGCATTATCAGCATCGATTATGAATTTAGTTTATAAAAAGAATATTAAAGTAGAGGAAATACCTAACGAAAAAAAACAAAAAGAGTATCAGTTTACTTTAGTAAATGAAGAGAATTTAAGTGAAACTGAAAAATATTTAACCGATTTTTTATTTACAAAAGTAGGAAAAGAAAATGTTTTTACATCGAAAGAATTGCAAGAGTATGCCAAAAGTACTAAAACTTGTGATAAATTTTCAGCAAGCTATACTACATGGCGTCAAAAAGTTATAAGAGATGGAAAGGACAATAATTTCTTTGAAAGCAATGCCAAGGCAAAAAGTGTAGGATTAATGTTTTTTATCTTTGCCTTATTTATATATATATTAAAAAGTATTTTGAATGTCGAAATGTTTTTATGTACCTTTAATTTTGGCTTGAGTATTCTATTTTTAATCTATACTTTTAGTTTCTTTAAACGTACGAAAAAAGGAAACGAAGATTATGCCAAATGGAATGCCTTTAAGAATTTCTTAAATGACTTTGGTACTTTTGAAATGAAAGAATTACCGGAAATCGTATTATGGGAACGTTATATGGTTTATGCAACTGTTTTTGGTATTGCTGATAAAGTTGCCAAAGTAATGAATGTTAAGATAAAAGAAATAGAAACAAGTGATATAATGGATTACTACCCAACTTTTACCGATTATTATTTTTATAATTCAATAGATCATTTGGTACATCATGCTCTAGAAACAAATCATAGTGCTATTGTTGCTAAAAATGCAGCTTCTTCCTATTCAAGTGGAAGCGGAGGCGGAGGAGGTTTCTCTAGCGGCGGCGGCTTTGGCGGCGGCGGTGGCGGTGGCCATGGTTTTTAAAGTATAATTTAGTTATATCTATTAATTTTTAACACTATATCATATGAATTCTATTTTTTGATTTAGTGTTTTTTTAATGTAATCATAAAAACTTGAATTAAGTTTTATGTAAGTATAATAAATAAAATTTTTTAATTGATGTTCCATATTGAATAAAAAGTAATATTTTGATAAAATGTAGGTAACATAAAGGAGGAAAAAATTTATGAAGAAAAGAAATAGAATCCTCCCAACCGAAATTAGCTTCGGGGGGGGGTTGTTAAATAGAAATAACAAACCAACGGAGCTACAAAGGTATAAGAAAAATACCAAGCAAAAGAAAATTTTAATTGGAACAAT
>CANRPZ010000032.1 GCA_947632625.1 uncultured Bacilli bacterium
GCAATATATAAATTACAAAAAAACTAGATTTTATCTAGGTTATTTCCTTTTTATTTTCTTAAACTGTCAAACTAGGGTTACAATTTTTTAACTGGAATTATGTGTAAGACTAAATTCTTGCTAAATATATTGAAACTGGAATTTACTTTTTCATTTCACAACTAATACTTGGACATGTCAATGACATGTTTTTTCTTGTAATTTTATTCTTCCTAGCTTATAATTAAAGAGAATAGAGAGGGCTAAATATGAAAGCAAAAGAAAATTACAGTGGGATAAAAGGAATATTTAAGTTCATTGCTAATATTGTTTCATGGACCGCTTTGGTTATTTTAATACTTATTGCTATTTTTTTGGCGTATTATACGATTAGTAATCGTATTGCATCACAAAATAATACGGATTTTGACCCCTTTATTTCTTTATATACCATTGTAAGTGGTAGTATGGAGCCTAATATTAATGTATATGATGTTGTAGTAAATAAAAGAGTGGACTCTCCTAACGATATAAAGGTTGGAGATGTTATTACTTTTACATCTACTGGGAATTTGACGCAAGGAATGACCATTACCCATCGTGTGGTAGATATCGTTATTGAAGATGGAAAATATCTATATAAAACAAAAGGAGATAATAATTTAACTCCTGATACAACTCCGGCAGACTATGATTATGTTATTGGTAAAGTAATATTACGTATTCCGATGCTTGGAAGGCTTCAAAGCTTTATTGGAACTCAAGCTGGATGGCTTTTAATTATTGTAATACCTGCATTATTTATTATAATTTCAGATATTCTAAAAATCTTTAAATTGGTTGGAGTTAAAAATAAAATTGTTAAAATTGAAGAAAAAGGCGAACTTGCTAAAAAAGAAAGAGCAATCAAGGAAGAACAACGCAAAATTGATATTAAAAAACGCTTGAATCTTGATAAAAATATTGATGAACCTGACCCAATTAAAACGACTCGGGAAATGAAAATTATAGTAGCTGATAAAGCTCCTAGTAAAAAGGTTTCTTCAGATAAAATAGAGGTTTTATCAAGAACAGAAAAAAATAGAAATAACAATCACCAAACAGGAAATAAGTCTTCTAAAAAGAAAAAAGGAACTAGAAAAAATAATACGAAAAAACGATAATGCTTGCATTATTGTTTTTTTTGTGTATAATAGGTAAACAAAAAGAGGGGTTTTAGATGAAAGTGATTGAAAATATCCATAAAATGATTTTTATAAAAGTGGGGGAAATTATTCTTGTTCTTTTCTTTATGCTTTTAGCAAATTCTCTTTATAATAGTGAATATAATAAAAATAATTTAAATTTGATTGCTAATTCTCAATATGTAAGTCCAGTACAAATCTTTATAAAAAATAAAATTAATTATAGTATGTTTCCTATGAGTGATGAAAAGGCTTTACAAAAGTTAAAACCGTGTATTGTAACAATAAGTAATGAAACATATAAAACGGAAGAGTATTCCTTGATTTTAAAAATAGAGGGGATTTCTGAATTGGAATCGGATGCTATTCGTTTAGGTATTGACGATGTGATTTATTCTTTAAAGGATTTTGAAAAAAAAGTAATAGATGGGCAAATTGTTTATACTTTAGATAAAAATACAATTGTAGCTTCTAAAAAAGATTATCAAATTAGATTATGGGTAAATGAGATAAATAAGAACAGCAAGATAAATGATTTAGTTACAGAATTCGACATTTTGCATGGTAAGGCTAGTGTATAAAGGTAGATTTTAACAAAGAATTTTCGCTGATTTTTCTTGTAAATATGCTAATATTTTGATATTATAAAGTTATGGTGATAATATGAACTATAAAAAAGTTTTTAAAAGAGAAACCAGAGTCATTGCTTATGTTGTTCTTGCTTTAACTTTGGTTGCTATTGGTTCTAGTTATGCATTATTTATGCAAGTGAAAAACAATACGAATAATCAAATTGTTAAGGCTGGTAGTTTAGAGATTGAATATAGCAGCAATAATGATGTTTCTACATCAGGAACGAGTGTAGAAGAAGATACCTGTTTAAATCCGATGAATGATAGTGATGGAAAAACAAAGGGCTGTCATTTTACATTAAGTATCACAAATACAGGTACGTTACCAATGGAATATGATTTACTTATTTATGATAATATTGAAGAGATACAAAAGCAATTACCAGGAGTGAGTTTAAATTCTGAAGCGGAGCTAAAAAAACATGCTGTAGATCATCAATATTTAAAACATCGTTTAACAAAACAAGTTACTAATTCTACTACAAATGAGCAAGGAACATCAACAACTGTAGCGGAAGCTAAAAAAATAAGTGACCTTACTATAAAAAATGATGATGAAACCGTTCCAAAGAAAAGAATTTTAGAGTCTTCCTATATACAACCTAAAGAAACAATTGCTTTTGATTTAAGAATTTGGATTGATAGTAGTGCTCCTGAAGAAATTATTGGAAAGTATGTTTATTTAAAATTAGATGTTTCTGGAGTAGTTTATGAAGGTCAAACTGCAACAAGTATGATAGAAAAATTAGCAGCATCTAAAGGAACAACAAACCAAGTTGAAAAGTTTACTCATACAGATAATGAAGAAGAAAATGAACAAATCGATTATCGTTATGTTGGTAAAGATGTAGATAATTATGTTTACTTTGGATGTGGTGATACAGAAGATGAGACTTGCGGTGAAAGTCATTTATATCGAATTATAGGTTCTATTTCTAGTCAAAATATTCTTAATGGGCCTTATACATCTAGAGTTAAAATTGTTAAGGATACACCAATAGATGGAACAATCGCTTTTAATGAAGAATCTTATGAAAATAGTGCCTTATATAAAAAATTAAATGAAGAATATTGGGATACTTTAAAAGATTATCAAAAATATATTTCTCCTGCAGTAAGTTATGTAAATACAATTACTGGAGAGTATAATCCAAATAGTTTGTATAGTGTTGAAAAATCTGGTACGGCCATATTAGAAAAAATTGGACTATTAACACCTAGTGATTATGGCTATTCACTTGGTAATGCAAATGTAGATACAACTATTGCTGCAACTACTACCTCTTGGTTAAAGGGTGATAAAGATGAATGGTTACTTACTATGGCTGGTAGTGATGCTTTAAGTTTAAAGGCTGATGGAACTCTTGCTAAAGGAACAGAATCTTTATCTATACGACCATGCTTCTTCCTAAATGAAAACGTTTTAGTTAAAAGTGGAACAGGAACAAAACAAGATCCATACAAATTAGAATTTAGATAACAAGGAATTACTTATGTGTAATTCTTTTCTTTTGCAGTCATGTATTTAATCCCTTAAAAATATGTGTTATAATAAATTAGGTGAAGCGTATGAAAAAGAAACTTTCCGTATTCTTTTTATATTTTTTCCTTATTGTTTATTTAGAATTTATTAATAAGATAGTTATGTTTAATAAATTACCTGATATCAATTTTTTTGTTGTTCTTTTATTTAGCATAAGTCTTGCTTTTTTATGTTCATTTGTAAGTGTATTAGGTAAAGAAAAAACAAATAAAAGGATTACATTTGTGTTGTTTCTTTTGATTACGGCTTTTTATTTAGCAAACTTTTTATATTATTCTTTATTTTCATTACCTTTTTCTATAACCGATTTAGAACTTGTAAGTAATGCTTTAAGTTTTTATGAAATAGGTCTTCATTTAATTAATACTGATTTTATCCCAATATTATTGTTTTTGTTACCTTTTTTTGTTTTTTTACTTTATAAAAAAGATTTTGATTATGAAAAGAAAACACTTAATAAAAATGCTCTTAATTTCATAGGGATATTTGCTTTCTATATTTTGGCTCTACTAGGATTAAATTTGAATAAAGAAGAATTGTATTCCCCCTATCATTTATACTACAATTTAGATGCGATTACAAAGTCTACTGAGGTTTTGGGACTGTTTACAAGTCAACGAATTAACTTTAAAAGATACCTTTTTGGTTTTCAAGAAAAAATAGTAGCAGAAAAATCTATTCCTGTTCAAGATGATCAAGTAGAGTATAATAAATTAGATATCGATTTTGATACTTTGATTGCTAATGAAAAGAATCCTGAAATAAAACAAATTTATGAATATTTAAAAAATAAAAAGGCTACAAATAAAAATGAATATACAGGAATGTATAAAGGAAAAAATTTAATTTTTATTTTAGCAGAGGGCTTTAATTCCATTGCTGTAGATGAACAACGAACTCCAACTTTGTATAAATTAATTCATGAAGGATTTGATTTTTCTAATTATTATTCTCCAGAGTTTTTAAGTACTACTGGTGGAGAATTTCAAGCAATGACGGGTCTATTGCCAACTCAAGAAATATTGAGCATATGGCGAAATCAGCATCCTCTTATTTCTTATGCTATAGGAAATAGTTTTAAAAAATATGGATATAATACTTTTAGTTATCACAATTGGTATTATAAATATTATAATAGAAATGTTACAATGCCTACCCTTGGATTCAATAATTTTATGGCTTGTCAAAATGGAATGGAAAAGAAAATTAATTGTTCTTGGCTTCCAAGTGATGTTGATATGATCGATGCTACTTTTGATTCTTATAGTAAAAATGATCCATTTGTAACTTATTACATTACCGTGAGTGGGCATGCTCCTTATAATTTTATGGGTGGTAATAAAATGGCTAATAAAAATAGGGAAAAAGTGGAGGATTTACCTTATAGTACTGCTCCTAAAGCTTATTTAGCTGCTCAATTGGAACTTGAATATGCACTATCCACTTTGCTTGATCATTTAAAAGAAGAAGGTATTCTAGAGGATACAGTTATAGTTTTAACTGGAGATCATTATCCTTATACATTGACAGAGGAAGAAATCAACGAAATCTCTAGTTATGAACGTGATGAAATGGTAGAGGTTCATCATAGTAATTTAATTATATGGAATGTTAATAATAAACATGTAGATGTTCCTAAAGTTTCTAGTCAAATAGATGTATTACCAACTATCCTAAATTTATTTGGAATTCCTTATGATTCTAGATTGTTAATTGGAAATGATATTTTTAGTAATGAAGAAGGGCTAGCCATATTTGCGAGTCGTAGTTGGAGAAGCGATAGGGGAATTTATTATATGAATAAAGGATTTGTTGGAGATGCAGATGAGGAGTATATATCCAAAATAAATAATCGTATTGCCAATGCTTTTACTATTAGTAAATTACTTTTAGAAAATGATATTTATAGTCAATTTGTTTTGGAAGAGGGTGAATAAAATGTGTGGAATTGTAGGATTTATCGATAAAAAGAATAAGGCGGAAAAAGAAACCATTATTAAAAAAATGGCAGATCGAATTAAACATCGTGGACCTGATGGTGAAGGATATTATGTCGATTCTTGCATTGCTTTAGGACACCGAAGATTGTCTATAATTGATTTAGATATGGGTTCTCAACCTATGTTTAATGAAACGGAAGATGTTGTCGTTATATTTAATGGGGAAATTTACAATTATTTAGAACTAAAAGAAGAATTAAAAAATAAGCATACTTTTAAAACAAATAGCGATACCGAGGTATTAGTTCATGGTTATGAAGAGTGGAAAAATGATTTACCTAAAAAATTAAGAGGTATGTTTGCTTTTGCAATTTGGGATAAAAAAGAAAAAACTTTATTTTGTGCTCGAGATCATTTTGGCATAAAACCCTTTTACTATTATCAACAAGATGAAACCTTTTTGTTTGCTTCTGAAATTAAATCCTTTTTAGAGTATCCTAATTTTAAAAAAGAATTAAATGTGGATATTTTGGGACCTTATTTATCTTTCAGCTTTACACCTACTACGGAAACTTTTTTTAAAAATGTATTTCGTTTAGATCCGGGTTGTTTTTTGGTTTATAAGGATGGAAATGTAAAAATAGAACGTTATTATCAAATCGAATTTCATCCTGTTGAGCAAAATTTTTCTGACACTATAGAAGAAATTTCTAAATGCATGGAAGAGTCAGTAAGTTATCATATGTTAAGTGATGTGGAGGTTGGTTCCTTTTTATCAAGTGGAATTGATTCTTCTTATATTGTAAGTTTGGCAAAACCTGATAAGACCTATACTGTTGGTTATGACAATCCAAAATATGATGAAACACTTTATGCGAAAGATTTGGCAGAAAAATTACATATTAAAAATATTAATAAGAAAATAACGAAAGAAGAATATTTAAAAATAATTCCAAAAGTTTTATATCATATGGATGAGCCTTCAAGTGACCCGGCAAGTATTATGCTTTACTTTGTATCGCAATTAGCTAGTCTAGATGTAAAGGTTGTTCTTTCAGGAGAAGGGGCTGACGAATTTTTTGGAGGGTATAATAATTACCGAGAAGAGGTTGATTTAAAGTGGTACAATAAAATTCCTTATCCTCTACGTCATATGGCTGCATTATTTTTTAAACTTTTACCCGAGTTTAGTGGACGAAACTTTGTTGTAAGGCGTGGTACCAAATTAGAAAATGATTATATTGGTGTTAATAAAGTTTTTAGTGAACGTGAAAGAAAAAAAGTTTTAAAAGTTAGTGACACAATAGAGAACAAAAGCTTAACGGCACCTATATTTAAAACTGTACGAGATAAAGATAATATTATAAAAAAACAAGCAATCGATATCCATTTTTGGTTGATTAAAGATATTTTACAAAAGGCGGATCGTATGACTATGGCAAATTCGATAGAAGGAAGAGTTCCTTTTATTGACAAAGAGGTGTTTAGGGTAGCTAGTCATTTAACAGAAAACGATAAAGTTACAAAGGAAAATACAAAAGTTGCTTTACGCGCAGCAGCTAAAAGGGTAATTCCCAATGCGTCATATAAAAAGAAAAAGTTAGGTTTCCCTGTTCCTTTAAGAGAGTGGTTAAGAGAAGATGATGTTTATAACGAGGTGAAAACTACTTTTACCTCTGATTACGCTGGAAAGTTTTTTAATCAAAAATATATTATAAAATTACTTGATTTACATAAGAAGAAAAAGAAAGATACTTATAAAAAAGTATGGACCATTTATTCCTTTTTAAAGTGGTATGAAATTTTTTTCATAAATGAGGAGGAAAATGTATAATGAAATGGAAAAATGATTATTTAATAGCTATTCCTATTGTTATTGTTGTAGTGAATATGTTTTTAGTTGCGACCAATCGTTTTTTGGTAATAGATAACTTTGTTTATGATCATATTCTTCGCACAAATTGGTTAACAAGTATTTTGTTATTTATTACCAAATTTGGTAGTACAACTTATATTGTGGGAATTTGTATTTTATTCTTAATTTTTTATAAAAATAAAAAGCAATTATTGGATTTATATGGAGCAATTATCGTTTCGACAATTATTAATAATATTATTAAAATTATCTTTAGAAGACCAAGGCCTGCTTTAATGACAGCTCTTAATTTAGCATATGAAAACACATATAGTTTTCCAAGTGGACATGCTATGGCAACAATGACGTTTTATGGTTTTTTAATTTATATGCTTTATAAAAGTAAGATCAAAAAGCCTTGGAAAGTTACAGGTATTACGCTTTTATGTCTTTTAATCTTACTTGTTGGTTTTAGTAGAATTTATGTAGGGGTTCATTATTTTAGTGATGTTTTTACAGGATTCTTATGTTCTATCATTATTTTATTTTTCTATATTAAAGTATTAAAAAAGCTTCATAAAGAAGCTTAATTTAAGATAAAAATACCAATGGTTAGATAAGTTGCAAAGAGTATCCATACAAGATAAGGGATATTTAAAAGAGCACTTATCTTTTTTCTTTGATTGAATAAGTAAATAAGGAGTAAAACAAGTAAGTCAAGAAGCAATATCCATACAATTGCTACAAAACGCCATTTTAGTAAAAAGAAAATAATACTCCATAGGGCGTTTACAAATAATTGTAAGTAATATATAACACTGGTTACCTCATCACTATCATTTTTTTTGAAAAAATAGTAAGAAATGCCCATTAGTAAATAAATGATTGTCCATGCAATAGGAAACAATAATTTTGGTGGGGCAAGAGGCGGTCTTACTAAAGAGGTATAGTCAATAGCATCTTTTATAAGAAATCCAACAATTCCTCCAATGAGTAGAGGAAAAAATAAGTAAAATAAATTTTTAATCCATTGTTTCATAATAAATCCTTTCTACTATTATTGTATACTTAAGTTGTATAAATTATGTTATAGTAGCAAGATTTAAAGAAAATGTATTGCTTTATTTTTTAAATAAATCGCTATGACTGCCGGTATTCATTAATAATAAAATTAATTTGTCTTCATTGTATTGATAAATCAATAGCCAATCGGGTTCTATATGACATTCACCACAATTTTGATAATATTTATCATTGATTAAATTATGATTTTTATATTTTGGCTCCAATTTTTCTTTATTTGCTAGGTTTAAAATAATTGGTTCCAATTTATTGATATCTTTACCTTGTTTTATTATTTTTCTTAAAGACTTTTTAAATTTAGCAGAAAATATTACCTCATATTTATATTTCATCATCTGATAATAATGCTTTCTTTAAATCTTTCCAATTATTATATCTTGGATATTTTTCAGGATTATTAATCATTTCGTCTGCTTCTTTTAAAGCCTCTAAAAGTTCTTTACTAGGTTTTGGATTTACTACCTCAAAAGGAACACCATCTCGTTTTACTACTTGTGTTAACGCCATATTAATAAAAGTACTCATATTTAAGCCTAGGCCTTTTAAGATTTCAGATGCTTCCTTTTTAATTTTTGCATCTACTTGTACGTTTATAGCACTAGTTAAACTTGCCATACATATCACCTCCCCTAAACTATACCATTTTTTTATGATAAAATCAAGTTATTAACTACATAATAACTACTTTTTTACTACATATATAATATATGCAATATTTTTTGAAAGTTACTTAAATTGTGTTATACTATTTCTAGGTGGTTTAAATGGTTATTGAAAAGAAGCGTAATGACGAAGGAACTTATGATATAACAATAGAAAAAGATAATAAAAAATTAAGAATTTTTCAAACAGGTCAGGATTATACAATAAATTGTCAATATGTAGATTATATTCGAATAACAGACATTGATTTTGAAATTTTAGAAGAGGAAAGTATATATCCATTCTTCAACGAACTTTATGAAAATATTGTTCTTGGTAATTGTTTAAGAGAAAAAAATATAACGAAAGAAACACTAGAAAGAATGAATGGAATGATTAATTCCTCTATTTATAAAGAAATCGTAAAGGATAGAGTAATTACTATATTTTGTGATGCTAATCCTATAACATGCCCAAACATTTTAAAAATACAAAAAATGGAAGGAAAAATTTTATTGTCGTTTACACAAGTAAAAGGGAATATGCCTAAAAGAAAAGATGCCATTTCAATTCATATTCGACAATCTGGTTCTAGATTAGCTGAATTTTGTTATCCTTTTAAATATTTGTTTCAAAATTTACAAAGTATACAAGAAATCAAGGATGAGCCTGTTTTAAAATTAAAGAAAGATTAAGAAATTAAAAAAGTACAATCAACTGTACTTTTTTATATGCTTGCTTCTTCTTCAAGAGTTCTTGTTCCAACTTTGATCGTGTCATCGTTTTTGTTTAAAATTGCTTCATATTCTTCTTGAATGCTTTTATAGTTTGGAAGAATATCATTGGTTAGTTTATAAAATGGAATAACTCTAAATTTACGGTAGCCACCATTATGGTAAGTGTAAAGTAAATCTCCTCTTACATTGTCAATGCTAATCGTTGTTGTATCATTTTCTACAACTTTATGGATATCTAAAGAGGCAAGTAAACCAATACGTTTCATTAATCCATCTTGACCGGAAATAAAGTTTCCTAAAGAGTAAATGACTACAGTTTTTCCAATATGTTCAATCGGTTCAATAACATGAGGGTGAGAACCAATAATAATATCAACCCCTAAATCTGCAAGAAACTGTGCTTGGTCTCTTTGCTCTTTAGTAGGAGTGTGGGTATATTCAACTCCCCAGTGCATAGCTACCATTACAATATCTACTTTATTTCTTACCTCTTCAATATCTTTTTTAACGGTTTCTTTATCAAATAAGTTTACTAAATATTCTTTTCCCTCTGGTACAGGAATACCATTTGTTCCATAAGTGTAAGATAAAAATGCATAGGTGATACCATTTTTTTCACTAATATGGCTTCTTGCTCGATCTTCAAAGGAATCATAGCTTCCGGCTGTTAATACATTTTCTTTATTTCTCCAGTAATTTACAGAATTTAAAATAGCCTTTTCTCCTCTATCCATAGTGTGGTTGGTAGCAAGACTTACTAAATTAAATCCAGCTTTTAAAAAAGCGTCTCCAACCTCTTGGGGAGAATTGAATCTTGGATAGTTTGATAAACCTAGTTCTGTTCCTCCTAAAATGGTTTCTTGGTTATAATAAGCCAAATCATAATTTTTAATAATAGGGGCAACATCAGCAAGTTGGCTATCATAATTATAAGTTCCATCACTTTGTAATCCATCATTATAAACACCGGAATGGTATAGGGCATCTCCTACCATAACTAAAGAAACATCAAATTCTTTTTTGGGGTTTTCTTGTGGTGCTTGTTCTTGGGGTGTTTCAAGATCACTTGTAGGATGCTCAATTTCTCTATTTCCTAGATAAAAAAATCCTGGAATACAAATAAGTAAAATAGCTAGGCTAATTATAATTAAAATATTTCTTTTTCTTTGTTTCATTTTTTCACTTCTCATTCTTTAATTCTATTTTAGCATAAAGTAAAATTTTTTAAAACAAAAATAATTATAAAAAAAACAATATCACTTATAAAAGATGTATTGTTTTTATATTGAAAAATCATTGAATAAATATTATTTTTTAAAAATGTGCAATATTTTACCTGCGATTAGAACTATTGCATCACTTTGCTTTGTCGCAATGACTTTAAAATAGGCTTTGCCTCCAACAGTTAAACCAGAAATAAATGATGTAACTAAAATAGTAGCAATTAATAATGACATATTGGTTTTTAAACTTAAAAACAAAGAAAGTGTTGCTCCTAAACTACCACTAATAATTCCACATATATCTCCTACAATGTCATTACATATACTAGAGACTTTGGTGCTATTTTTTAATAAGTAAATACAAGAAGAAGCTTCTTTCATTTTTTTAGAATTTCTAGCGTGAAAAGGGGCTTCTTTAGCTGTTAATACTGCTACACCAACCATATCAAATAAAATACCTATGCTAATTACAAGCAATAGAACCATAATTAAAATAACTAGGTTTAAGTCGGATAGATAGGAAGAAAATCCGCTAAAAATAGCAGATAAAAGAAAAGAAATAACAAATACTTGTAAAATCCATTTATTTTTCATAATACCTCACTTTATTATAAAAAAAGTTCCGAAGAACTTTTTGTACAACTTAAAGTGGTTTCTCACAAATTAATTTTACGGCTTAGGTCGAGTCGAATTTCTCTATTTTCTCGCCTTCGGTTACCCTCGGGTGATTTCTCATTATGGAAAATAATTAAATGTCACCATTTTAATTACTCGATTGCCACTTAGTCCGTACCTTAATCTTTGTGATGTTGACACTCTAGAGGTTTTCCCAAACACCTAACTTTAATACTTATTCGCTTTTGCAGTAATATTTTCAATTTTGTATCCCATATTACCACGCACGACATGTGCTTATACTATTGGATTCGCATCGATAAAAGGAGGTTGGTTATATGCCATTATAACTTTCCTTAAATCTTAAATTATATATCCACCCTCCCCTGGGCGAAGAAAGCAGTATATATAAAGTGCTTTTCACACAATTGATAGATTTTTAGCCCTATCTTCATATTACTTGAGGTGACTAGAATAATGCACCACATGTTTACATTATAGCAGGTTTACATAAATTTGTCAAATTTTCTTTTTTTTTAGTAAAAAAGTATTGACTATTTTAATTTATGTTTTTGACTCTAAACATATGCTATTTACGTAATTTTATTTGGTACATAAATTATTAATAAGGAGGGAATCTTATATGAATGCATATGATAGAGCTAAAAAGATGGTTTTGGAAGAACAAGGGAAACAAAAAATTATCTATTGCGTTAGAAATGTTGTAGGTCCAACTGGTCCTACGGGTCCACAAGGAGAAGCCGCCTCTGCTGTAAATATTTTAGGT
>CANRPZ010000033.1 GCA_947632625.1 uncultured Bacilli bacterium
TAATGTGTGGTAGTGCTCTATCAAATATGGGTGTTAAATTTGCACTTGATGCAGTAATTGATTATATGCCTGCTCCAACAGATATTGAAGCAATTGAATGTATTGATGCTAAAACCGGAGAAGATGTAAAACGTCATCCAAGTGACTCTGAACCATTTACAGCTTTAGCATTCAAAATAATGGCAGACCCATTTGTAGGAAGACTTGCTTTCTTTAGAGTTTATTCAGGACATTTAACAAGTGGATCTTATATTGTAAATAGTACTAAAGGTGAAAAAGAAAGAATTGGACGTATCTTACAAATGCATGCCAATAACCGTAAAGAAATTAGTGAGGTTTATTGTGGAGAAATTGCTGCTGCTGTAGGACTTAAAAATACAACAACCGCCGATACACTATGTGATGAAAAAAATCCAGTTATCATGAAAGGAATGGAATTCCCATTACCTGTTATTGATGAAGCAATTGAACCAAAAAGTAAAGCTGATCAAGAAAAACTTGGTGTTGCCTTACAAAAACTTGCTGAAGAAGATCCAACATTCAAATATAAAACAGATCCTGAAACTGGTCAAACTGTTATAAGTGGTATGGGTGAATTACACCTTGAGGTATTAGTAAGAAGAATGAAAGACGAATTTAACGTTGAAGCAAATATTGGTAGACCACAAGTTGCATACCGTGAAACAATTACTCAAATGGGTGAATGTGAAGGTAAGTATATTAAACAATCAGGTGGTCGTGGACAATATGGTCACGTATGGGTTCGTTTTGAACCAAACCCTGAAAAAGGTTATGAATTCGTCGATGCTATTGTTGGTGGAGTTGTTCCTCGTGAATACATTCCAGTAACCGATAAAGGATTACAAGAAGCAATGGCTGGTGGAATACTTGCTGGATACCCAATGGTTGATGTAAAAGCTACCCTTTTTGATGGATCTTACCATGATGTCGATTCAAGTGAAATGGCATTTAAAATCGCTGCTTCTATGGCATTAAAAGAAGCAAAGAATAAATGTAAACCAGTTCTTCTTGAACCAGTAATGAAAGTTGCTGTAACCGTTCCTGATGAATACATGGGTAACGTTATGGGTGACTTAACAAGTAGAAGAGGACGTCCACTAGGACAAGAATCTCGTGGAAACGCTCTACAAATTACAGCAATGGTACCACTTGCTGAAATGTTTGGATATGCAACAAGTTTGCGTTCAAATACGCAAGGACGTGGTAACTTTGTTATGGAACTTGATCATTATGAAGAGGTTCCAAAATCTATCGCTGAAGAAATCATAAAGAAAAACAGCGTTAACTAAAAATAATACTTGAAAAACATTCAAGCATTAGATAAAATAATATATATATTGAAAGGAGAAAAAAACGATGGCAAAAGAAAAATATGATCGTTCAAAAGAACATGTTAATATTGGTACTATTGGACACGTTGACCATGGTAAAACAACATTAACAGCTGCTATTACAAAATATTTTGGTAAATTTGTTGATTATGCTGATATCGACAAAGCACCAGAAGAAAGAGAAAGAGGTATTACAATTAATACTGCACACGTTGAGTATGAAACTGAAAAACGTCATTATGCTCACGTAGACTGCCCAGGACATGCTGACTATGTTAAAAACATGATTACTGGTGCTGCTCAAATGGATGGTGCAATTTTAGTTGTATCTGCTGCAGATGGACCAATGCCTCAAACAAGAGAACATATTCTATTATCTCGTCAAGTTGGAGTACCTAAAATTGTTGTTTACATGAATAAATGTGACCAAGTAGATGATCCAGAATTACTTGATTTAGTAGAAATGGAAATTAGAGAATTATTAGGAGAATATGGATTCGATACTGAATGCCCAATTATCCGTGGTAGTGCTTTAAAAGCTCTTGAAGGAGACGAAGCAGCTGCTCAATCTATTCGTGATTTAATGGCTGCAGTTGATGATTACATTGACTCTCCAGTACGTGATACTGACAAACCATTCTTAATGAGTATTGAAGATGTATTCACAATTTCTGGACGTGGAACAGTTGTTACAGGACGTGTTGAACGTGGTATCTTAAATCTTAATGACGAGGTTGAAATCGTTGGTTTAAGACCTACTCAAAAAACTGTATGTACTGGTATTGAAATGTTTAGAAAACAATTAGACTTTGCCCAAGCAGGAGATAACGCAGGAGTTTTATTACGTGGTACTGCTCGTGATGAGGTTGAACGTGGTCAAGTTTTAGCTAAACCTGGAAGCGTTACTCCACATCATAAATTTAAAGCTAGTGTATATGTTTTAAGTAAAGAAGAAGGCGGACGTCATACTCCATTCTTCTCAAACTACAGACCACAATTCTATTTCCGTACTACTGATGTTACTGGTGTTATCGAACTTCCTAGTGGAGTTGAAATGGTTATGCCTGGTGACAACGTAGATATGACTGTAGAATTAATTGCTCCAGTTGCTCTTGAAAACGGTACAAAATTCTCTATCCGTGAAGGTGGACGTACTGTTGGTGCTGGTGTAGTTTCTGAAATCATTGAATAATGAAAATTAAAATCTCCCTTTGTGGAGGTTTTTTTGTTGGGTAAATTTTTTAAATAAAAACAAAAAATCAGGAATTTTGTGAAAATAAGACGTAAAATATTTGGAATTTTGTGAAAAAAGTAGTTAAAAATAGTAGAATTTTGTGATATACTCTTTTTAGAAGGTGATTAAATGCCAAGATTAAGAAGAAAAATAGATCAATTTTTAATTGAATGGAAACAAAATAAAAATAAATTACCATTAATAGTGAAAGGGGCAAGACAAGTAGGAAAAACCTCTGCAATTGAAAACTTTGGGAAGCAAAATTACAAATATATGGTGGAAATTAACTTTGTTTTACAAAAGCAATATAAATCTATATTTGATAATGGTTATGAGGTAGATACAATTTTAAAAAATATCTCTTTAATTAATCCGAATCTTATTTTTGAACCACATAATACCTTAATCTTTTTTGATGAAATTCAAGATTGTATAAATGCTGCGACCTCTTTAAAATCGTTTCATTTGGACGGACGATTCGATGTAATTTGTTCCGGATCTTTGATGGGAATAAACTACAATGAAATTGAATCAAATAGTGTAGGAAATAAACAAGATTATGAAATGTATTCTATGGATTTTGAAGAATTTTTATGGGCGAAAGGATATAAAGAAGAGCAAATTGAAGACTTATATTCTTCCATGTTAAGATGTGAACCATTATCAAAAACAATGTATGATGTTATGAAGACTAATTTTCAAGAATACATGATAATAGGAGGTATGCCCGCTATAGTTGCCCGTTTTATAGAACAAAACAATTATTCAGGTATTCTAGAAATGCAACGTCAAATATTATTAGATTATGAAGAAGATATTACGAAATATGCGGGAGGATTAGACAAAACAAAAATATTGAATGTGTTTAGAAAAATACCCGTTTTTCTTGGAAATGAAAATAAAAAGTTTCAAATATCAAAGCTTCAAAAAGGAGCTAGAAATAGAGAATATATCGGAGTCATGGAATGGCTAGAAAACGCTGGAATAATAAATATATGTTATTGTTTATCACAAGTAGAACTGCCATTAAAAGGAAATTATAATCCTAATTCTTATAAATTATATTTTAAAGATACAGGGTTACTAATTGGAACTTTAGATGAAGAAGCCCAAGACGATTTAAGAAGCAACAAAAATTTTAATACCTATAAAGGTGCTCTATTTGAAAATATAGTTGGTGAAATGCTCGTAAAAGAGGGTTATTCTTTGTATTTCTATAAAAATGATAAAAGCACGATTGAAATGGATTTTTTTGTTAGAGATGCCGATTCATTAATTCCGATAGAAGTAAAAAGTAATGATAACCCCACCAAATCGTTAAATCATTTATTACAAGACAAACAATATAAAGATATAAAGTATGGAATAAAATTAGCGAATAAAAACATTGGCTTTGCTAATCAATTTTATACCTTTCCTTATTTCTTAACATTCTTGTTAAAGCGTTTTTTAAAAGAGAAAAATAAAGAAAGTAAATAGAAAAGTTTTACATAAGAGGAGAGTAGATACTCTTTTTCTTTTTTAAGAAATATGATACTATCTATATGGTAGGTGAAACAAATGGCAAAACGAAGAGGAAAAAGACACTTAAAGAAAATAGTTTGGCTATTTCTTTTAACTATTCTTGTTTTTATAGGTGCATTCCTTCTTTTTAAAAACAAGGAAGATAAAAATATTTTTATACCTACGATAAACAATCATGCCGAAGAAGAAAGACTACAAAGGCAAAAAGAACAAGAAGAGCAATATAAGGCTTGCCTAGAAAGACCTTTTCAAGAAGATGAACTTACAGATGCCTTATTATCTATGGAAGAAAGTATTGATTCTTATATCAAAGAAAATAATTATAAAGCAAGTGTAATGTATGAAGATATTACTACCGGTTTAACCTATAAATATAAGGCAAGTACTGTTTATTATGGCTGTAGTCTTATAAAAATTGTCGATGCAATTTACCTTATTAACCAAGCAATAGAAGGAAATATAGATTTAGATACAGAAACAGTAACGTATACGAGTAAATATGTAAGAGGCTTTAGTAGTGGAATGGCCAAAAGAAAAATAGGTGAAGAGATAACTTTAAGAGATTTAATTACCTATGCCATTTCCGTAAGTGATAATAGTGCCCATTTAATGCTTCTTGATTATATTGGTTTTAATACTTTAAAGGAATATGGAGAAAGCCTAGGAGCTAAAGTGATCCTAACTGGCGGGGATAATTATGGGAATCAAACCGCAGAAGATACAAACATTTATTTAAAAGAAGCGTATAAAATCATCACCGAAAATGCTGAATATGGTCCTTTTTTAAAAAGCATTATGGATAACAATGAACGCAATGCCTTTAATACGGAAACTATAAAAATCTATCATAAATATGGTAGTTATGCAGATAATTATCATGATATTGGGTTAAATTTAGATGATGAACATCCCTATGCTATATCCATTTTAACGTTACATGAAAATAACGGGTACTTACAAGTTGTACAAGGAATACATGAAAAAATAAAAGAATTTCATAATGCTTTTTATGAAAACAGAAAAAATATATGTTATCAAGAAATTTATGAAAACTAAAACGAAATAGATTCGGCCATTCTATTTCGTTTTTATATCATTTTTATTAAAAATTTTTGCAAGTTTTCCTCTTTTTAACAACGACTTATAAATAGTATGATTAATAACTAAATCAAATTCTCCAATAAATTCATATATCTTGGGCTTAAAACCTAATTTAAAATCATTTAAACCTTTATAAGGATTCTTTTTTGTAAAGTCACCGGTCATTCCATTTAAATCAGCAAAGCGATAATAATTTTTATAGTAATCTAATATTTTATAATGCAAAAAATAATTTGGATTAAAATTTTTATAATTAGTATCATAGCCACTCATAACAATTTGAATACGATTTTGATATTTAATTACTAAAGCCCCTGCAATATAAATTTTATTGCCTTTATGTGCTTCTTTTTGAGCACTCAAAACATCATTTTTATAAGAAAGCAAAATTTTATCGGAATTAATTTTCCTATGCAAGTTCTTATCAGAATGCTTTTCTATTAAGTGATCTGCCAATACTTGATTGTGGTTCATTTCATCCTCGTAAGCCTCTTTAGAATTTATTAAAAAATTACGCGTATTTAAACTAACTAAAAATAAATCAACATTTTGAGAATGAGAAAAAGCTCGATAATAATTTTTATAGTAAAAAGAATCTTTATTTCTTTTTCGCTTTATAAAATTATACAAAATATCAATTCCACTATAATCAGCAATTTCAATATCAAGACCTTTTTCGGCACCTCTTCTTATTTTATTCCTTGTATTTTTATCCAAAGTTTCTAAAGAAAAATCCTTTAAATGAACAATCCCATTATATTTAGGTAGGGTGGATTCAAAATATAAATTATCTTTTAACTTTACGTAACCTAAATCAATTAAGGATTTAATAATCGAAACATTTTGATTGTATGTTTTTTTAAAAGTTTTGGGGTTAATTTCAGCAATGGCAATCTCGGGATTTATTTTTATAAAAATTAATTTTCTTTTATAGTATTCTATTATTTTATCGGTAAATTCCATTAATAGTTCTTTATCCGAATAATCCAAAATAAATCCTTTTGGAGAATAGCCATATTTAAAAAATTTAGTTAATCTTTTTATAAGAATAAGACCTGCGGCTTGAATCTGATTTTTTTCATTAACAAGACCAATAAACTCAAAAGAAAAGCCGTTTTCCTTCATAAGAGTTGCATATTCATACGTTTGATAGTGACTACCAAATCCACTTTTATCAACAAAATTTTCAAATTCGTGAATACTAAGTTTTTTAATATGCATAATTAGCCCTCCTTGATAAGTGTTTATTATAACACAATTCATTTTGTTTTCAAGATTAGTTTAGATAGCTTGTTATCTTTAATGTTTAGTGATAAAATCTTATTAGAAAAGTTATAAAAGGATAAGTTTAGTATGAATAACGCGATAATAGGGGAAATTTTTAATGAATTAAATAAAAGTATGAATGCTATATTAAATAGTGATTCTTATATTGCTAAAAGAGACTATAAAGAATTGCTTGAAAAATATAGCTCATCTATAGAAGAAATAAAAATATTAATAGAGAATAATGTATTCCAAGCCTTTTGCCAAAATAATCATTTAGAAAAGTCTTTTATTTTAGATATTTTAAATAAATATCGTAATTTTCCTTTTTTAGTTGATAACAAAAATGAGCTTTGGGTAAAAAAAGAATTGGAAACGCAAAAAGAATATTTAGATACGATTTTATTTGATATTGATAAAGAAATTCATTTAGATGAAGACCAAAGAAAAGTAGTTTTAGAAGATGAGGACTATACTTTAGTAATCGCCGGAGCCGGAGCAGGAAAAACCACTACCATTGCTGCAAAAGTAAAATATCTTGTGGAAAAGAAAAAAATAAATCCAGAGCAAATTTTAGTAATCTCTTTTACTAATAAAGCGGTTCAAGAGCTTCAAGAGAGAATTAATAAAGGTTTAGGAATTGATGCTATTATTGCCACTTTTCACAAAACTGGAAATGCCATTATCCATAAACAATCCACAAATAATGCAAACATTATCGAACCTTCAAGTCTTTATTTTATTATCGAAAAATATTTTAGAACCTCTATTTTAACAAAAGAAGAATTAGTAAAAAAATTAATATTATTTTTCTCTACTTATTTTGATGTTCCAGAAGAAGAAAAAAATTTAGATGAGTTTTTAAAAAGAATAAATAAGACTCAATTTTTTACCATGAGAAGTGAACTTGATGATTTTAAAGAAGAAATAATCGATAAAAGAACTAAAAAAAGAATAACCATCCAAAATGAGAATTTACGTTCCCAAGAAGAAGTTCAGATTGCAAACTTTTTATATTTAAATAATATTGATTATACTTATGAACCATTATATCCATACAATATTTTATTAGCTAAAAAGCCTTATACACCAGATTTTTGCATAAAACAAGGAAATAAAATAGCTTATATTGAACATTTTGGAATAACAGAAGACGGAAAAAATAATCATTATGATGAAAAGACTTTAGATAAATATAAAAATGCCATAAAAGAAAAAATAGAATTACATAAACAACATCATACAAACTTAATTTATACGTATTCAAAATATAAGGATAATCGTTTTTTACTAGAGCATTTAAAGGAACAATTAATTGAAAATGGTTTTATTTTAAAGGAACGTTCCAGTAAGGAAATCATGGAAAAATTAATTTCTACAGAAGAAAATCGTTATATCAAAAGATTAATTAGTTTAATAAGCAGATTTATTACGAATTTCAAAACAAATGGTTATACCATTGAAGATTTTAAACGCATGTATAATCAAACGAATAACGAAAGAACCAAGTTATTTTTAAGTATTTGTGAGGACTGCTATTTAGAATATAATAAATACTTACATGAAAATAATTATGTTGATTTTCAAGATTTAATAAATGAATCAGCACGTATTTTAAAAGAAGTTAAAGAAATGAAACAAATATTAGATTTTAAATATATTATTGTTGACGAATACCAAGATATTTCTAGGCAACGCTTTAATTTAATAAAAGAATTAAAAGATGTTACGAATGCTAAAATAATTGCTGTTGGAGATGATTGGCAATCTATTTATGCTTTTAGCGGATCAGATATAACACTATTTACCAAATTTCAAGATTTGGTTGGGTACGCCAACTTATTAAAGATTGAAAATACTTATCGTAATAGTCAAGAAATAATAGATATAGCTGGAAACTTTATAAGGAAAAATACCTATCAAATCCAAAAATCATTGAAATCACCCAAAACAATAAAAGATCCCATTATTATTTTTACTTATGACGCCAGCCCTAAAAAAAAGGATGCAAGTAATAAAACGGGTATGAATTATGAAAGAGCCAAAGCATTAGAAAAGGCGTTAGAACATATAAAACAAAATAATCCAAAGAAAGATTTATCAATATTACTTTTAGGGCGTTTTGGATTTGACATTGATTTTTTAGAGCGAAGCGGATTATTTGAAAGAGTAAGTAAGCATCAAGTAAAAAGTATTCACTATCCAAAATTAAACCTAACTTTTATGACTGTACATGCATCAAAAGGACTAGGGTATGATGAGGTAATTGTCATAAACGGAAAAAATGATACATATGGTTTTCCTTCGAAGATTGAAGATGACCCGGTTTTGTCTTTAGTATTAAAAGAGGATAAAACATTTGATTATGCTGAAGAAAGACGTCTTTTCTATGTTGCGTTAACAAGAACAAAAAACAGAGTTTACTTTATTGCTCCCGAACAAAGTCCTTCTTTATTTTTAAAAGAAATAAAAAATGATTATAAAAATGTTTTAGTAAAAGGAAATTGGGATATTGGTGCTATAAATAATGATTATATGAAAAAGAAATGTCCTATATGTGGATTTCCATTACAATATCGTTATAAAAAGTCGTATGGATTACCTTTATTTATATGTACAAATGAACCAGAAATTTGTAGTTTCATGACGAATGTATATGATGCTGGAAAATTATCTATAATAAAGTGTGATTCATGCAAAGATGGATATTTAATTGTGAAAACAAATAATGAAAAGTATTTTTTAGGATGTACGAATTATAAAAAAGATGGTAGTGGATGTAATCGAACGATGAGTAAACAACAATTTTATGAATTATTCCACTTAAAAAATGATCCTGTTTCTATAGATACTATATTAGAAGAAATAAAACAGGAAAAAGAAACAGAGATTTTAGAGATTAAGAAACCAAATTTGGAAAATGTATTTTATAAAGACATTGATTTAAACGAAACAGTGTATACTATTTTAAAAGGCTTGTTACATATAAGTTCTAAAAAATTTTATTCTATGGATATTTTAGTACAAGTTTTATTAGGTACAACTAGTGAATTAATAGAAAAAGATAAATTGAATCAAATAGCAGAATATGGAAAATTAAAAGATATACCAAAAGAAATTTTATATAAATTTATTCATTGGTTAATAAAAAATCATTTTATTATTGAAACAAAAGAAAGAATAAGCAAATTACATCTTGCATCTTTTGGACAATATTATGATGAAAATATAAACAATAAATTATTAAAAGATTTAAAACATAGTTTAGAAATAGAGTAATAAGTCTTGTAACGCGAACAAATATATGCTATAGTAATTTTGCAAATAAAAATGCTTATTTTGTGGTAAAATAGGTAACGCAAGTAGAGGTGTAGTTTATGAATAATCAAAAAATCGTTATTCGTGGAGCAAGAGAAAATAATTTAAAAAATGTGGATTTAGAATTACCTAAAAATAAATTAATCGTTATGACAGGAGTATCTGGTAGTGGAAAAAGTAGTTTAGCTTTTGATACCATTTATGCAGAAGGTCAAAGAAGGTTTGTGGAAAGCTTATCTTCTTATGCTCGTCAATTTTTAGGAGGTTCTGATAAACCAGATGTGGATTCCATAGAAGGATTAAGTCCAAGTATTGCAATTGATCAAAAAACAACAAATAATAATCCTCGTAGTACAGTTGGAACTGTTACAGAAATTTATGATTATTTAAAATTATTGTATGCCAGAATTGGTGTACCTTATTGTCCTATCCATCATGAACCTATTACGCATCAAAGTATTGAAGAAATGACAAATAAAGTAATGAACTTTGAAATGGGAACAAAATTAGAAATCATGGCCCCAGTAGTAAAAGAAGAAAAGGGCATGCACCAAGAATTATTAGAAGATTTAAGACGTCAAGGATTTACGAAAGCCAGAATTAATGGCGAGATGCATTCTTTGGAAGAAGAAATCGTGCTTGAGAAAAACAAAAAAGATACAATTGAGGTAGTTGTAGACCGTATTGTTTTAAAAGAAGAAGAAAGAAGCCGTATTTTTGATGCAATAGAAACCTCTACAAAATTAGCAGATGGCATGGTTCTTATTCATGTAGTTGGAAAAGAGGAATTGCTTTGGAGTGAAAAATTTGCTTGTGTAAAATGTAATTACTCTATTCCTGAATTAGAGCCAAGAATGTTTTCTTTTAATGCTCCTTTTGGGGCTTGTCCTGAATGTAAAGGACTAGGTTTTAAAACAGCTATTAGTGAAGAACTATTAATACCTGATCCTAGTTTATCAATCAATGAAGGTGCCATTGCCACAATGAGTGATGAACAAAATATATTCTATACGGATGTTAAAACCGCTTGCGACTATTATCATATTGATATGAACAAGCCAATTAAAAAATTAACCAAAAAAGAACGCCAAATTTTATTTTTTGGTAGTCCAGATGAATTGGATTTTGAATATGTAGCTAAAAATGGAAATAAACGTTATGTAACACGCTACTTTGAAGGAATTATTACAAACCTAGAACGTCGATATTTAGAAACCTCATCCACTTGGATACGTGAATGGTTAGACAATTACATGATGGAAATAGAGTGTCCCGTATGTCATGGCGCACGTTTAAAAGAAAGTGTTCTAAATGTTTTTGTAGGTAAGAAAAATATTTATGAAATGACAAAAATGAGTATTGGCAACCTATTAGAATTTATTAAAAAATTAAAATTAAATAAAGAAGAACAAGAAATTAGTGCCCTAATTATAAAAGAAATTATAAATCGTTTGGAATTTTTAAAAAATGTTGGATTGGATTATATTACCCTTGATCGTATGGCTGGAACTTTATCTGGTGGAGAATTACAAAGAATACGTCTTGCTACTCAAATAGGAAGCAAGTTAAGTGGTGTTTTATATGTTTTAGATGAACCAAGCATAGGTTTACATCAAAGAGATAACGATAAACTAATAGCTTCTTTAAAAGAAATGGTCGATTTAGGAAATACTTTGATTGTTGTAGAACACGATACCGATACCATGATGGCTGCGGATTATTTAGTTGACGTCGGCCCTGGAGCTGGAAGAGAAGGAGGCCAAATTGTAGCTTGTGGTACGCCAGAAGAGGTTATGAAAAATAAAAACTCTATTACGGGTCGCTACCTATCAGGGATCGAAAAAATAGAGGTACCTAAAAAACGTCGAAAGGGAAATGGTAAATTTCTAGAAATAATTGGTGCAAGTGAACATAATTTAAAGAATATTGACGTTAAAATTCCCCTTGGAAAATTTGTTTGTATCACAGGAGTATCAGGTAGTGGAAAAAGTTCTTTAATTAATGAGGTTTTATATAAGTCAGTATTCAAAAGCTTATATCCTAAATCAAAAGTTATCCCAGGTAAATGTCAAAAAATTAAAGGTCTTAACAACATTGATAAAGTAGTGCAAATTTCTCAAGATCCAATTGGTAGAACTCCTAGAAGCAACCCAGCTACCTACGAAGGGG
>CANRPZ010000034.1 GCA_947632625.1 uncultured Bacilli bacterium
TCATCATTTTAATCAACCACCTTTTCTATATTATACCAAATTGGTTGATTGCGAAAAATTTTCACTCCTTAGAGCTGAAAAGGTACTTTTTTATTTGACTTTTAATAGGAAAAAACTATATACTATATGCTGAATACTGAAAAAGTACTGATATGGGGGTGTAAGTTATGGATAAAACAATTGATGAATTGTTTTCTATAGCCAAGGATATTTATAATTTATATCAAAAAAGTATTAATACTCAAAATGCTAAAGAAAAGAAACTATTTTTTGAATTATTAAGGTATTTGATTAAAAAAGAAAATTTAAAATTAAAAGAGTTGCAATCTTGGGACTATGATAGTCTTTTAGATAAAGAAGAATCATTAATGGATAATTTAGGAATAAATTCATTAGATGTCATAGAAAATTATTCTGAAATCAATAGAAAAATGCTGCCTTATTTAAGAATCCTTATGAAAATAGATAATATAATATGCAAAAAAGAAGACCAATACAGAGCATCAGTTGATTTAAATGGTGTTTATAATGGCGTCGATTTTCCTGCTTTTTATGATTCTCTTGTTTTAGAAAATATTGCTCGTTTTATTAATACCGTTGAAGAAGAAAAAAGAGAAAATTGTTTTTTGTGTGTTGAATCAAATTCAAAAAAACAAGCTTTACATAATGAAAAAATAGTAAACAAAATGCTTGAGAGTATTCGTTATTTACCATATGATATGATTTATTTAAATGAAACTTTAGAAAAATTTTATGTGAATGAATATCAAGCAAATCTTTCATGGAAATTATTTAACATTTTAAATGATGATAAAAATAAATTGGATTGGGAAACTCGTATAGAGTCATTAAATAGTTATAATATGACCTTGGCTTTATATGAACTAGATCAATTAACATTACCAGGAAAAACTAGAACAGTTAAAGCGGCTTATATAAGATGTTTGTATTTAAATAGTTTATTAGAAGGAATAGAAATAGACACATTTAATGATTTTATAAGTGGCAATATTGAGTCTATTTTAGATTTAAAATTTCCTTTTATGGTCGTAAAACGTTTGCAAGCTATTGCTAAAAAATCTCTAGAAGATCAAGAACTTTTACAAGTAATTGAAGAACAATCATTAGAAGAAGCCCAAATCAAAAAAATAAAACAAAATACTAAAAAATAAAAAAAGCCCAAATTGAAGGGCTTTTATTAATTAAAGTGGTGTCCCGGATGTGATTCGAACACATGACCGTACGCTTAGAAGGCGTATGCTCTATCCAGCTGAGCTACCGGGACATATCAGTTGGACATATTGATTATATAATATTATTTTGGATTATTCAAGCGAATTTATGTTAAAATTTACATTTTCACTATCTTTTTCGATTGTAAATTCAACCTTATCAATATTATAAGTATCTCTTAAAGATAAAAAAATAGTGTATTTTACTTCCTCTAAAACCTTGTCATTTGTAATACCATCTAATAAATACTCATTAAAACTTAATTTAATTTCATTTTCTAATATTTCATAATTGGTAATAGCAGCACTCGCATTTAAATAACTAATTAAATTGGACTCATAAAGAGGAGAGGTTTTTAATTTCTCTATAATTATTTCCACTTTTTCTTTATCACTATTCGTAACGTAGGAAATAGGGATATAGTAAGAATAATTTTCTAATTTACCAACATAGTAAATTGTGGTCATACTCGTATTTTTAATATTATCTATATCATAAACTTTATTTATACCAAAATTTTTATCTAAAACTGGAGGTAGTTTTTCTTTGCTATAAGGTAGCTCAATTAACTGTTCGCCGTCAACAAAAATAAGTAAAGAATCTACCTCATTAAGCTCTGTTAAAGAATAAGTGATTGCTTCTATCATTTTACGTTCGGTGTCTTTAGTTGTATTTAATAACTCTTTGGAAAAATCAATTTTGAGCAAACCATTTTCTAAAGACAATTGATTAATCTTTGTTCCAGAGGGTATTACCCCATAAAAATTTGTAGGTAAATAATCACTTTCCTTGCTTTTAAGAGTTAACGTTGCAATGATTTCCTTTATTTGTTCAATACTTTCTTGTTGCTTTACCATAGTCTTAATACGACTTACATATCCCGTTTTATCAAGGACGTAAATACTACTAGTTTGAATATCGGAATAAGTTAACGTTTTAGGATAATCCTTTTCTATTTTGGTAGGAAAAAAATAAGTTATTAATAAAATTAAAAGTGCTAGGGAAGAAATCGTGATTCGCTTTATAATACTTTTTTTTAACATGGAACATCACCTTAATAAATTTTATTTTTGACCCTAAAAAATATGACAAAGAATAAAAAAATGTCATCTTTTAAAAGATGACTATTCTAAAGTAATTTCTCCTAATTTAAGAAGTTCCACAACCGCTTGAGCACGACCTTTTACTCCTAATTTTTGCATAGCATTCGAAATATGATTACGAACAGTTTTTTCACTTATTCCTAAAAACTCGGCAATTTCTTTTGTGGATTTATTTAAAACAAGTAATTCAAATACTTCTTGTTCTCTTGTGGTTAAAATACTACTTTTCATCAAGAATCCTCACTTTCTTTACTTTATAATCTATAATATTTTATGAAGTAATATCATTTAAGTGAGAGAATATGCCTATAGTTAGCCTTGAAATTTAACAACTATGTACATATTTTTATCAAATTCTTCTTGAATAGAACGAATAATATTATTAGCTAAAGTCGTATTGTGTTCCTTACTTGCAATCGTAACTGTAATTTGATCATTTTTAATTTTAATAAAACTTTCTAAATTAAATTTTTCTTTAATCTTTTTTTCTAAACTTTCTTCTTTTCCCTTGGTAGCATTAAGAGTTTGAAGAGAATTATAAGCATCATTTTTTTCCTGTAAACTTGCTTCATTATCTAAAAGAATCGTTTGTAAATTTTCCATTTCTTTTAACATTTCTTCTTCATCTTGTACTCTTAAAGAAACCAAAACACTACTTTCATTTGTTTCCACAACCTCATCTGAATTTTCTACGAGATTCGATGTAGCCATATCCATTAATTGGTCTCCATCTTTTACCGTAACATAGTAAATTCCTAAAACTAATATTAAACTAAATAAAGTAACAAACCATAAACCTTGTTTATTAATCATTTTATCCCTCCAACTTATTTAAACTTATGTTTTATAATTTTAAAATATGCTAAAAATAATTTTTAAATATTTATAAGTATACTTTGCAATAGAATTGTGTATAAATGAATAAATAGCATAATGGTAAAGTATTGCTAGTTATTTTATATTTTGATAAAATAGAAAAAAGCGAGGAAATGAAAATGAATTTTTCTTATTTATTTTTAGTTTTTATGTTTTATAGTGTTCTAGGTTATTTTTGTGAGATTGTATGTTCAAGCATTAAGCAAAAAAAATTGGTGAATCGTGGTTTTTTATGTGGACCTTATTGTCCAATCTATGGAGTAGGGAGTCTATTTATTTTATTGCTATTATTAAGATTTAAAAATAATCCAGTTGTCATTTATATTTTGGGAGCAATTTTAACATCAGCGATTGAATATATAACAAGTTTTTTACTTGAAAAAATATTCCATAATAAATGGTGGGATTATAGTGATGAAAAATTTAATATTCATGGTAGAGTGTACTTATTTAATACCCTTTTATTTGGATTTGGAACATTAATCATTATTTATACAGGAAATGATTTAATAAATTATTTATTAGGATTGCTTCCTGAAATGGCTATGAATATTCTTGCTTATAGTTTACTAGTTATCTTTATTATTGATGTCATCTATTCAAGTATAGTTGCTTATAATTTACGAAATCGTTTAATTATTTGTGAAGAATTAAAAAATGAAAAATTAGCCAAAATACCAGGGATGATCGATAAAGAAGTGAAAAAAAGAATTGAAAAGTTAAGAGCTTATCCAAAGCGCTTATTAGAAGCGTTTCCTAATTTACAAATTACCAATGCTAAAGAATTAGATTTATTAAAAAAAATAAAAGCAAAGAAAAAAACAAGTAAAAGAGCAAAAAAACGTAATAGAATAAGGAAAAGAAAAATTTTGTTATAATAAAAGAAAGAGTAGGTGTTCTAAAATGGGTTATTTTAGTGAAGAGGATATAAAAAGAACGGAAGAAGAACCAAAAATAAGTAAAAATGCTCCAACCAAAGAGCAATTAATAAAGAAAATATGTTTTAAGGATAGTAAGATGAAAAAAGAAAATCTAGAAAAACTTTCTTATTTTCAATTAAAATTATTATTAGAAAAATTAGAATTAATCGAAAAGCAAAGATATTTTTCGAAATATGGTCAAAAAGAAAAAAGTCGACTTTATGAAATTAACGATGAAGAAGAGGAAGAGGAAGAATTAGAAGACGAGGCTAAATTTAAACGCTCATGAAGGATTCAATAAAAAAGTTTTTATCATATTTAGAAATAGAAAGAAATTATAGTTCCAATACTCTTATTTCCTATCAAACGGAACTAGAAAAATATGAGGAATATTTACAAAAGCATACTATAAATTATTTAAAAATTAATAAAAATGAAATAAGAGAATATTTAAAGTATTTAGATTCTTTAAAATATAAAAATCGTAGTATTGCTAAAAATTTAAGTACACTACGTAGTTTTTATCGCTATTTAGTTAAAGAAAATAAATTAGAAAAAAATATTTTTGCAAGTATTAAGAATCCGAAACTTGAAAAAAAGCTTCCAAATTTTGTTAGTGAAATCGATATGGAAACGATTCTTAATTTTCCTAATCTGGAAACTTACCAAAAAACAATTTATACGAATAGAGATTTATTGCTACTTGAAATGCTTTACGATACTGGATGCCGTGTATCAGAACTGGCAAGTATTAAGTTAAAAGATATAGATAAAGAAGAAAGAAAAATAAAGATTCTTGGAAAAGGTGGAAAAGAAAGAATTGTTTTTTATGGAGAATATACGAAAGATACTTTAAAAGAATATTTAGAAAATAGAGATATCATTTTAAATGGAAAAACAAGTGAGTATTTATTTGTTTCTAAAAATAGTTCCAAAATTACCTCAAGAAGAATTGCCCAAATTTTAGAAGATATTATTGAGCTGGTAGCTATAAAAAATAATGTAACACCGCACACCATCAGACATACTTTTGCAACACACTTACTTAATAATGGTGCGGATTTACGAAGCGTACAAGAACTTTTAGGCCATTCTTCTTTATCCACTACTCAAATTTATACGCACGTATCCAATGAACATTTGCGTCAAGTTTATTTAAATGCTCATAAAGATACGAGAAAATAGTGTATAGAAATTGTCAAAATACGATAAGTTTCTTGTCGTATTTTTTTTCCGTTGTTATAATTGGAATAGACCATTTTAAAGGAGGAAATAAAATATGGCAAAATATGTGTACTTGTTTAGTGAAGGTAATAAAGATATGCGTGAACTTTTAGGTGGTAAAGGAGCTAATTTAGCAGAAATGACGAATATTGGCATGCCTGTACCAAGAGGTTTTACAATTACAACAGAAGCGTGTACAAATTACTATGATAATAATGAAACAATTAGTGAAGACATTAAAAATGAAATTTTAAAAAAAGTTGAAGAACTTGAGTCTATGACGGGCAAGACATTTGGTGATAAAACCAATCCACTTTTAGTAAGTGTAAGAAGCGGCGCAAGAGCTAGTATGCCTGGTATGATGGATACAGTTTTGAATTTAGGTTTAAATGATGAGGTAGCCGTTGGTTTTACAGAAGCTACCAGCAACAAACGTTTTGTGTATGATTCTTATAGAAGATTTATTCAAATGTTTGCTGATGTTGTAAAAGGCTATCCAAAAAGTTCTTTTGAAAGACATTTAGATAAAGTAAAAGAGGAAAAAGGTGTAAAATACGATACTGAACTAACCGAAGACGACATGGTTCGTATCACCGAAGATTTTAAAAATATTTATAAGGAAATTGCTGGAGTACCTTTTCCACAAGATCCAAAAGAACAATTAATTGAAGCCGTAACAGCGGTATTTAGAAGCTGGAACAATGAAAGAGCAATTTACTATCGTAGAATGAATGATATTCCATCTTCTTGGGGAACAGCCGTAAATGTTCAAGAAATGGTTTATGGAAACCGTGGAGATAATTCTGGAACTGGAGTAGCTTTCACAAGAAACCCTGCAACAGGAGAAAAGAAATTATATGGAGAATATTTAATTAATGCGCAAGGAGAAGATGTTGTTGCAGGTATTCGTACTCCAGAACCAATTAGCAAACTAGAAACCGATATGCCTGATGTATATAAACAATTTGTTGAAATTGCTGAAAAGTTAGAAAATCATTACAAAGATATGCAAGATATGGAATTTACAATTGAAAATGGTAAACTTTTTATGCTTCAAACAAGAAATGGAAAACGTACGGCTGCTGCAGCACTAAAAGTCGCTGTTGATTTAGTAAACGAAGGAATGATTACGGAAGAAGAAGCATTATTAAAAGTAGAACCAAAACAATTAGATGCATTGCTTCACCCAACATTCTCTAGCGATGCTTTAAAAAATGGCGAGGTTTTAGCAACTGGTCTTGCAGCAAGTCCTGGAGCAGGGGCAGGAAAAATTTACTTTAATGCCGAAGACGTTATTACTGCATCTAAACGTGGAGAAGATACAATTTTAGTTCGTCTAGAAACGAGTCCTGAAGATATTGAAGGAATGAATCATGCTAGAGGTATATTAACCATTCGTGGTGGAATGACGAGCCATGCCGCAGTTGTTGCTCGTGGAATGGGACGTTGCTGTGTTAGTGGTTGTGGTGAATTAAAAATTGATGAAGAAGCAAAAACGATCACTACAAAAAATGGTACAGTTCTACATGAAGGGGATGAAATCTCTATCGATGGTAGTACTGGAAAAGTCTATAATGGTATTTTAGAAAGTGTTGAACCAAGTATTAGTGGAGATTTTGAAACATTTATGAATTGGGCAGATAAGGTAAGAAGAATGAAAATTCGTACCAATGCGGATACGCCTAAAGATGCGAAACAAGCAAGAGCCTTTGGAGCAGAAGGAATTGGCTTATGTCGTACAGAGCATATGTTCTTTGAAAGTGAACGTATCTTTAACTTTAGAAGAATGATTGCATCTGAAACGGTAGAACAAAGAGAAGAAGCTTTAGAAAAAATCTTACCATATCAAAGAAATGACTTTGAAGAACTTTATCGTGCTATGGCACCATATCCTGTTGTTATTCGTTATCTAGACCCACCACTACATGAATTCTTACCAAAAGAAGATGAAGAGATTAAAAGCCTTGCAGAAAGCTTAAATATGAGTTTTGATGCTTTAAAAACAAGAATTGAATCTTTAAAAGAATTTAACCCAATGATGGGACATCGTGGCTGCCGTCTTGCTATTACGTACCCAGAAATTGCTAAAATGCAAACAAGAGCTGTAATCGAAGCTGCTATTAATGTTAATAAAGAAGGTTTAAATGTTGTACCAGAAATCATGATTCCACTTGTTGGAGATGTAAACGAACTTAAATTTGTTAAAAAAGTCGTTTGTGAAACTGCTGATGAGATTATTAAAAATGCTGGTGTTTCTTTAGAATACAAAGTGGGTACTATGATTGAAATCCCAAGAGCTGCTATTTTAGCTGACAAAATTGCTGAAGAAGCAGAATTCTTCTCATTTGGTACAAACGATTTAACCCAAATGACTTATGGATTTAGTCGTGATGATGCATCTAAATTCTTAAATGATTATTATGATAAAAAAATATTTGAATTTGACCCATTTGCTCGTATTGATGAAGAAGGTGTTGGTGCATTAGTTCGTATGGCTTCTGAAAAAGGAAGAAGTACCAGAAGCGATTTGCATTTAGGTATTTGTGGCGAACACGGAGGAGATCCTGCAACGATTAATTTCTGTGAAACGGTTGGACTTGATTATGTATCTTGCTCTCCATTTAGAGTACCTATTGCTAGACTTGCTGCTGCACAAGCTGCAATTAATAATCGTAAGTAATAAAATTGCACATAAAAAAAATATTGCCACGATCTATAATCTTAATATATTTTATATTAAGTATTGCCTAGGAAACTTTTGAAGCCCTAGGTCATTTTTTATTTGAATAAAATATTGAATAACTCTATCTAAAATCAGTTTTTCTTGTTTGTCATTATTTATTTTGTTATAATAAATAATCATTTAGAGATGGGAGAATTATACTATGATTTTAAACGATTTTAATAGCGATGATTATATTTATTTTAGATTAATAAAAGATTTTGATTCTTACAAAGAAGGGGATATTCTTCGTTTTAACATCACCGATTTAAGAAAACGAGCCTTTTCAAATAAATTATCTATTTATTCTAATTCGTTCTTTGAATTCACTCCTAAAAAAGAATCGATAAGTATGCTATTTTTCCTTATCAAATATATGAATCTGCTACTTTAAAAGAAAACTGTTTTCTATATGAACTTAGCTTTAATATGAATGATATTATTATTTTAAATAATTCTATGAAAAAAATGTTATTTTCTGATACGGAACTTTCACCATTTTTAATGTTGTTAAACGGCGTAGCTAATGCGAAACAGGATAATCAACAAAAATTGAAAAAATTGATGGCCGATGAAATGATAGATATCAATAATCAAATGTTAAAATCAATTGCGGAAAATTCCATTTCAAAAAATTCCATTGTTCCTTTTTTTGAAGCTGATCATAATACTCTTTGTGCAGTTGTGAAAAAATATCATATTGAAAAATTGATTTATCTTAAAGGGGGAGGATTACATTTAGACATTGATTTACATAAAGGAGATATTTTATCCTTTTCTGATCCTGCAGTTGCTTTACTTTTTTGCAATCAATATTATCTTCGGTTATTAGGTAGTTGTTGTATATTAGAAGAACAAGAAAAACAAAAATATTTTTGTGAAGAATTTTCAAATTGTATTCAAGGTTATGAGGGTGATATTCGATATTTTGTATTAAATGAAGATATTAAGGTAAAAAGCAGAAAGGATTTTTTAGATTCATCTTTATTTCCTGCAGATTTTCCTAATCTTTCTTTTTGGGATGGTATGTATTCTTTTGAATGGAATACATTTGATCATTTTGATTATGATGAAGATGGTTATCTCCGTTATATATGGATTCGTGATAATCGTAAAGTAGAAATGGAAATTCTAAAAATTGCTCGAAGAGCGACAATAGAGGAGGCAAGAGAACACTATACTTATTTTAAAAATAGAGAAAAATTAGAAGAAGATGCATTTAGTTATTATTTGAAACATAAAAATATTTATAAAAAAATGAAAAAGGAAAATCCTGCTCTAAATTATGTAGAATTTATGAAATTGAACGAACAAAAAATAGCTCTTCAAAAGAATTATATGTATCAAAGATTATTGATGAGTTTGATTAATAGAAGAAATTCTTTAGAAGAGTCAGAAATGACAAAGTTAACACTAAAAAAGTAGAATATCATATTTTGATAACATAATAGAATAGCTTCATCGTAGGATGGAGTTTTCTTTTGCGATAAAGAATTTTTTGATGTTTCTATTACCAAAAATTTTTATGAATTCCTTTTTAAAATAAAGTAGTATATAATAAATATAAAGAGTAGAGTAAGAAAGGAATCTATATTATGAAAAAAAGAATTATTATTGGAATTTTACTATTAATGAGTTTTACTTTTTTATTTTTGCTTTTTAAAAATGTGAGAAAAGAAAAATTAGAAACAAACATACCTTTAGATTCTAAAGTTGTAAAAGAACTTGATGCTATCGTTCATCCAAGTGAAGATGCAACTCTCTTAAAGGAATTATATCAAAAGAATAGAATTACAAATCTATACCAAATTGCTACAGGAATTAATGCTTATATAAAAAAGCAAAATGACATTCCCGAATTAATAACCAAAGACGAGGCTTTGGCTAGTGTTCAAACTATATTTGGTGCAAATACTTTTGTAGAGCACCAATCCGTTTATTTATTAAATGCATATGGTTGTGGTTATGAATTTCAAAAGGATACCTATGAGCATATTCTAGGATGTGATGGAGACCAGTTTTCTTCATTTAAAAGGAAAATTGTAGCGGCTACTAAAAATGAGAATACCCTAACCATTACAGAAAAAGTAATCTATATTTATAATGATTGGGATGATACTAAAAATAAAGTTTCTATTTATAACAATGCCCAAAAAGAAAAATTACTCGATTATTTTGAAACACCTTCTATAGAAGAATTACAAGTGAATATAGAAGCTTATTTAGATCAAGCAAGCACCTACATTTACACTTTTCAAAAACAGAATGATGCTTATATATGGATTGGTTTTTCACCTATCGATGAATAAATGCTTTTTTATTAAAAATGTGCTATAGTAATAAAAATAGAAAAGAGGTATTTTATGTGTACAGCAATAACATATAAAACAAAAGATCATTATTTTGGTAGAAATTTGGATTTGGAATATTCCTATAAAGAAACAATAACGATTACTCCTAGAAATTTTCCTTTTCATTTTAGAAAAACAAAATCCATAGAAAATCATTATGCCATGATTGGGATGGCTTATGTTTCAGATAACTATCCTTTATATTATGATGCTATAAATGAAAAAGGACTTGGTATGGCAGGACTAAATTTTCCTGGTAATGCTTTTTACTTTGAAGAAAAAGAAAACAAAGACAATATTGCTCCATTCGAATTTATTCCATGGATTTTATCCCAATGTGCTACCATAGAAGAAGCAAAGCAATTATTAAGTCGCATGAATATCACAAATCTGAATTTCAGCGAACAACTTGTAGCTTCTCCTTTACATTGGATTATTGCCGATAAAGAAAGTTCAATCGTTGTAGAAAGTGTTAAAGATGGTTTAAAAATCTATGAAAATCCTGTCGGGGTTTTAACGAATAATCCTACCTTTGATATGCAACTCTTTAACTTAAATAATTATAGACATCTCTCTGTAGAGCAACCTGAAAATCATTTTTCTAAAGATTTAGATTTAGAAATTTATAGTCGAGGAATGGGAGCTTTAGGATTGCCAGGAGACTTATCTTCGGCATCAAGGTTTGTAAAAGCAACCTTTACGAAAATGAACTCTTTATCAGGAGAAAGTGAATCCGAAAGTATTAGCCAATTTTTTCATATATTAGGTTCCGTAGAACAACAAAGAGGCTGTGTACATATGGGAAAAGGGCAATATGAAATTACGATTTATAGCTCTTGCTGTAATTTAGATAAAGGAATCTATTACTATACTACATACGAAAATAGCCAAATTACAGGTGTAGATATGTATAAAGAAAATATCGATGGAACCGATTTAGTAAATTATGAACTCCTAAAAGGCCAACATATTTTTTTCCAAAATGAATAAAAGATTATATCCACTTATTGGTATATTTATCATGCGCACCATTTTTTCCTTGTCATAAAATAGACTAGAAAGGAAATGGTAGAATGAAAAATAATCGTTGTCAAGATATGAGTGTATTTCCTGAAGCAACTGAAGCTAAAATGGATTATGGAATGGGTATGGATATGGGAATGATGACTTGCTGTCCTTCACAAACTATGATGTGCCCACCTATTTATGAGTGTCCACAAGTTAAATGTTGCCATAGAGTTATCAATTACGAAGTACCTCATATAATTCCTTGCCATACAAAAACAATAAATCATCACGTATATAGACACACATACCAACCTTGCTTTAGTTACTCTGAAGAAGATGAATCTAGTGAAATATACGAACCAAGATGTTGTAAATAATCTCGAATTGCTCAAATGAAAAGTTAAATTTCAGAAAATAGAATTAAATAGAGTTTGTAAGACTAAATTGGTAGAAATAGTAAAA
>CANRPZ010000035.1 GCA_947632625.1 uncultured Bacilli bacterium
CCAGTTAATTTTTCATATGATGGTGGATAACAAAAAGGATTTTCCATCATTAGATTTAATATATTTTTACAATTTTTATCAAGATTAGAATTTTTTAGTTTTAATTTATCTTTTTCTGCCTGTTTAGAAAACTTAATTGTATATATATTTACCATTCTTCATCCTTTTCATATTTTTTTGCTGATTCCCAATTTTCATTTTTTCTTATATTGTTAATATTATCTACATAACCTGGAATGCTTGATAAAAATAATGTTTCTTCAATATTTTTCCATTCATCTTCAGATATTAATACAGCATTTTTTCCCTTATTATTTACAATAGTAATAGGATTAAAACCTACATTAACATCTGATACCAATTGGTATAAGCTTGCTCTAGCATTAGTTATATTTATTGTACTCATTATCAATCACCTCATTTACATTATAACGTACTTTTTTGCGTACGTCAAGTATCTAATATTATTATATGCAGTAATTAAATAAAAATGTATCAAAAAGGAAGAGTATTAACCTCTCCCAAAATATCAATGAACAAACAGAAAGTTTGTTTAATACTACATTGGTGGAGCAGAGGGGAGTTGAACCCCTGTCCAAAATATCCTATAATACAATTTCTACAAGTTTAGCTAGATTTAAAGTTCATTATATAACTGGCTATAGCGTACCTATTATATAACTAGTTTAATGAAATTCATTATGAAAACTTAAACAATTTTCATAATATATCTTATATTTATGAACCTCTATTTTACCCTATAAGAAAAAGCAAAAAGAAGTCTCCCACACCTTAAATTAGGCAAAAGCAGGAGTTAAATTATTTGTTTTGTTATTTATTTTTTTGGTGCATTTTAGGTATGCCTACCACTTGCCATCATATTTAGTAATAATTGTCGAAACCATTTACTGCCCCGTATAAGTATACTAACATAAAACATAAAAAATTTCCACAAAATTTATATGACAATAATTGCTAATTAGTGTATAATAAAAAATCAAAAAGAGGTAATTTAGATGTATGACGAAAAAGAAATAAAATATAAAAAAAGAAAGAAAAAAACGACAAAAAACAAAATAAATTTAAAAAAGATACCTAACATAAATTTTAATTGGAATACTATAATACCACCGATAGTCAAAAAAATTAATTACAAACAATTATCATTAAGATTAAGTTTATTACTTTTAGTTATGATGTCTGTTATATTTCTTCTTTCAAGAATTAACAAGCAAAATACCCAAATAAACGAAAAATTTGACGAAAATATTATGCTAATTACAAATGCCGTAATTGAATCCCTTGAAGAAAAAGATTTGCCTATAAATATAGGAAATTCAGTCTTTTTTACTTTAAACGAAATAAAAACAGACTTATTTCATGAAATAAAAGACGAAAATAATGATTTATGCAATATTGAAGAAAGTTATATTAATATTACGAAAACCGCAGAAATGGAATATACTTTAAAAATATATTTGAAATGTCCAAAGAAAGAAAAAATAATAGAGCAAAAATTATTTTGTACTGCATCGAATTGTAAAATTATGGACTAAAAAACGAAAATTTTATTCTATGTCTAAAATTTCCGTTTCATCTTTTTCTTCATCATCTTTTTTTTCACTTTCAGCTGAAGAAATTGGCACTTTAATAATATCTTTTTCCAATGTATCTTTTATTCCCATATCCATATTGACACTTTCTATGGGATCATTTGATTTAATACTTTCAGTTCTTGCAACATCCGCTTCTCCATCCAGCATGTCTTCTTTGTTTTTTCTCTCATTTGTATCGACCAAATATCCTATCAAAGCAAAAATCAAAATAAAGGAAATGATAAGAAACCACAAATAATTATTAACTAAAAAATCAATGAAAGTTTGCATTTTTCTTCCTCCTTATTCTATATATATGAATTGTGAAAAACATTTATGAAATAGATAAATTTTCTCCTTTAGGTTGAATTTGAATATAAGTATTTCCATCATTAACAGTTAAAGGCGTACCATCTTTTAATTTATAAATTGTTTTTTCGCTACGGCTCGCTTTTTCCCAAGTAATAGGAACGGCATATCCATCACTAATATAATAACCTGTACCATTTCCAATATTTTCTAAATTTTGTCTACCTTTAGCATCCCCACTTATAGTATAATTATTTACTTGATAAGTTATAATGTTTTTAGCTGTATATTGTTCTTTCGTTACATAATCTGTATGAGCTTTGTTATTAACGCTTCTTTTATAATTTTTATTTTCACTATCATAAGTATAAGAAGAGGTTACACTTTTAGAATAAACAATATCAACTTGATTAGCAGGAATTGCTCCGTCCATATTGGCTATATCAAGATCTGTTGCACTATATGTAAGTAAAGGACTTTCTTCAGTAGTTTTACGATAACCCAATTTTTCTATTCCTTTATTAATAAGTTCCATAGAAGAATAAGCTCTATGTTCAGTTGCTATAGGTAATGAATTATCTTTCCAAAAATAAGTGTTACCATAAACAAGTCCATTAACATTATTAATGTGTAAATTATTAATATCGCTATAAGCGTATTCACTATAACCCCAGTGAACATAAATAGCATCATTTTCTAAAGCATAGTCTAAATAGTAATGTCTTGAACTACGAATACTACCAATTCTTGCGGTATCAGCATCTTTATATAAAGCCATTAACCTCGTAATACCACCCTCGACAATCATCTCATAAACCATATACGCATCTTGTAATCCAGAATGATATGGTCTTGCTGTTACAATATTATTTATCATAACAGCAATAGGTCTTGACTTACTTTCTAAATCAATAATTTTAATATTTGGCTTTTGTACAGGCGCATCATTAGACGAAGAATCTAATGGACTTTGTTCTACACTTTTTTTAGGCAAAAAAACTAAAAGTAAAATTAAACCAATAACCAAAATACCCGCTATAATTCCAAAAATTAGTTTTTGTTTTTTTGTTAAGTTCTTTCCAAACTTTATCTTTTTCATTTTACTACCACCATAGTATATTATAGCATAGAAGATTAAAAAAGAGAATTAAATATATCAAATATATCTTCTTCTCTCTCTTTCTTCATCACGTTTTTTAATACTTTGCCTTTTATCGTAATTTTTTTTACCTTTTGCGAGCCCAATTAACAATTTTGCCTTACCATTTTTTAAATACAATTTTAATGGAATAATACTATACCCTTCTTGACTCGCCGCTTCTTTTAACTTTCGAATTTCCTTCTTATGCAATAAAAGTTTTCTTGTTCTAGTCTCCTCATGATTAAACACATTTCCCTCATCATATTTTGCAATAAACATATTCAATAGGTAAGCTTCATTATTTTTAATAATAACATAACTATCTTTTAATTGAACCTGACTTTTTCGAACACTTTTAATTTCAGTACCTAAAAGTTCAATTCCCGCCTCAAATTCGCTTTCTATTGTATAATCAAAATAAGCTTTTTTATTCTTTATTTCCATAATTCTCTTCTACCTTAACAATTTCAAAATCGATCATAGCGGTTTCTTTTGATGCAGAGATAACTTTTACCTTTAGTTTATCCCCTATGCGATATTGTTTCTTCGTATTATGTCCAATTAAAGCCAGTTTTTCTGGAACATATGTATAATAATCTCCTTTTAAAGTACTAACATGAACAAGTCCTTCTACTAAGTTAGGCAACTCCACAAAAAAGCCAAAGTTCGTAACAGTCGAAATCATACCTTCGTATTCCTCTCCAATATGACTTTCCATATATTCAGCCATTTTCATATCTAAAACGTCTCGTTCGGCATTTACGCTTCCTACTTCTTTTAAACTTGAATGTTCAGCAATATCAACAAGTGCACTATCATAATAACTCACTGTAAACATGGATAAATCTTTTTCAACTAAATACTTTTTTAAAAGACGATGGACAGTTAAATCAGGAAAACGTCTAATAGGACTCGTAAAATGTGTATAAGCTTTACTACCAAGTCCAAAGTGTCCAATATTGTCTTTTGAGTATTCAGCTTTTTTCATACTACGTAATAGCATACTTGATAAAATACTAAATTCTTCTTTGTCAGAAAGTTCATTTAATAACTTTTGCATAGATATCGGTGTCAAATCCGTTACTTTCGTTTGTAATTCATATCCCAGCAATTTAACTAAATTAACAAAATCATCTATTTTTTCACTATTTGGGGTACCATGAACACGATAAATAAATGGTAAATCCATATTATAAATATGCGTAGCAACCGTTTCATTTGCAGCAATCATAAAATCTTCGATTAACATTTCCCCATCTTCACGTTCTCTTTTTACAATATCAATAGCACGTCCTTCTTCATCTTGGACAACCTCTGCTTCATCAATATCAAAATTAATATAGCCGCGCGAAATTTTTTCTTTACGTAAGATATGAGCAAGTTCATTCATTTTCTTTAAAGTTGGTGCAAACTCTTGATAATCTGGTGCTACTATATCACGCATTAATATATCGTTTACAGCTTCATAAGTCATCTTCTTACGGCTTTTAATGTAACTTGGGAAGATATCATAACTTACTACTTTACCACGATGATCAATTTTCATAACGCAACTCATCGTAAGACGAACTACACCTTCATTTAAAGAACAAATACCATTTGATAATTTATGAGGAATCATAGGTATTACTGTATCAGCAAGATAACAAGAGGTTCCTCTTTCATACGCAGTATCGCCAAGGGCTGTATTTTCTTTAACATAATGGGACACATCTGCAATATGAACTCCTAATACATATAAATCGTTATCCATATCTAAACTAATGGCATCATCAATATCTTTTGTATGTGATCCATCAATTGTAAATATTTCTTTCTCCGTTAAATCCGTACGTCCTACTAAATCTTTTGGATCGACCTCTGTTGGCACACTTTCAAGTTCTTTTTCAACATCCTGATTAAATTCTGTTTCTATTCCATACTTACAAGCTATAGATAAAATGTCCACTCCTGGATCATCTTTATGGCCTAATATTTTAATAACCTCGGCTAAATATTTCTTTTGCCCCAATTTCTTATCTAATCGTATAACTACCTTATGTCCTGGAACACAATTTTTTAAACTTTCTTTTTTAAGAACAAGTTCTATATCTTTTTTATCATCATCTAAATCAATAGAAAATTCATTATTTTTAACAATAATTTCACCAACTAAATCATTAATATCTCTTTTTAAAACCCTTAAAATGCGTCCTTCTTTTTTTACACCACTACGAATAATTTCGGAAAGAACAACATCATCATGAATTGCTCCATTTAAATTATCACTTGCAATATATAGATCATCTTCTTTTTCTAAAATGACAAATCCATAACCTTTTTTATTTACCGTAAGTTTTCCTATTTTTAAACTTGGACAATTTTTAATTAAGATATATCTATCTTTTTTGGTTTTATATACAATAAAATCGTTAACCAATTCTTCTAAAGCATCCAAAACACTTTTATATTCCTCTGGAGTTTTATAACCAAATAGATCATTGATTTCTATTGCAGTTTTGGCTTCATAAACATTCTCTAATATTTTTACTATTTCTTCTTTCATACAATCACTATCCATTCACCGTACAAGTTTTTACATTATCAACCCATCGAACATTTACCCTATATTTATCTTTATTATTTCGAATTTCTTCCCCTGTATTCGGATCTTTTAAATCCTCGGCTATTAAACCTCCAAAAATTAATTCATCTACACTAACGCTACAATTATTGGCTTGTTTACAAGTATTGCGTTTACTTGAATCCCATTTTGTTTCAACATATACACAAGCTCCATCTTCTAATTCTTTTTTAAAACTGTTATAATTTTCATCATTTTGCTTACTTAAAATTCCTGTCATATTGTTTGCAATTACAAGCCCAATTAATACCATAATGGTTATAGTTGCAATTAGTTCAACCAATGTAAAACCTTTTTTATTTTTCATATCCTCACCAATTTTATTATACCCCATAAACAAATAAAAAAAAAGCAAAGTCATGCTTACTTTACTTTTCTTACAAAACATTTTTATTTTATAAATAATATAAAAGATATAACGAAAAAGACAATTCCCAAAAACAAAGTTATACGACTAATTAAAAGTTCTATTCCTCGTTCCTTGGTATTTTGAAATAAACTTTCGTTTCCACCAGTAATAATTTGGGCAGAATCACTTGCTTTATTACTTTGTAATAAAACGATTGCAATTAATAAAATTGATACAACTAGTAATATTGTTTCTAACATATAAACACTCCCATTCGTTTAAGTATATTAACATACTTTTTTAAATAATTCAATAATTTACAAATAACTCTCGATAATAGCATAGATTTCTTCTTTACCCTTTTTAGTAATTGTTGAAAAAGGAATAAAATTTTTATCGAGGTTTAAAGTTTCTTCAATTAATTTATCTTGCTTTAAACGATTATTTTTTTTGATTTTATCATATTTCGTAGCTACAACAGTAATATTTAGATTGTAGTATTTTAAAAAATTGTACATTAGAACATCATCTTCTGTAGGTTTATGACGATAATCTATAAGTAGAAAAACATGTTTAAGCTCACTACGGCTTTTTAAATATTCTTCTATCATCAAACCCATTTTTTTACTAGAATCTTTCCCAACCTTTGCATAACCATATCCTGGAACATCAATTAAATAAAATAAATCATTAACCAAATAAAAATTTAATGTTTGAGTCTTCCCAGGTTTAGAACTTGTTCTAGCAAAATTTTTTCGTCCAATTAAAGTATTTATAAAACTACTTTTTCCAACATTACTTCTTCCGACCAACAAAAATTCACATTTATTATCAATAGGATATTGGCTTCGTCTAACTGCAATATTTTTTAAAGTCACATTTTTAATTTCCATTAAATTCACCTAGGTGTATTATATCGAAAATAAAATGGATTTGCAAATTATAACAAAAGATCAAAAAATATAAATCATATTTTTATAATTAAAATTCCATTCAAAATTGGACATAACTAAAATTTCTCCATCACTATCATTGTAATAATACAACTGATCATCCACTAAATAAAAAACAGTATCATCTTTTTGATATATTATATCTTTTACATTTTTAAAGGAAAGTTGTGTTTTATAGTCACTTTGTACTTTATATAATATGTTATCTTCAATTATAAATTTTGTATTTTCCTTATTACTAAAATGTATTTCCTCATTTATAAGGGATTGAATGCTTCTTTCCTCCCAAGTCCCATTTTGGAATATACGTCCTTGATTTTTATTTGTTATATTTTTTACATTCATTTTTTTAGGATAAATTTCATACTCTATTTTATTTTTTCTATCTATTAAATAAACTTTCTTTTTCGTTGCACCTAGAAAATAGGAATCAAAAGCAATTTCGTTATCCAATTCTAATTCATGAACTTTATCAGTTTTAGTATCTAGAACTAAAAATTTTTTAAAAGCATACTTTTCATTATAATCAGCTAAAAGTATATACCTTTCATTTTTTATAGCCAAAGGAATATTATAAACGTCATTATCAAATAGTTTAATTTCTTTTTTTATATCATCTGAAATAACATAAAAGCCTGTATAATTCCATATATAATATTTATAATCTTTTATATAATTTAATTTTAAACGATCATAATCTTCTGCGTTATATGAAATTTCCTTTTTATATTCAGCTGGAATAATTGAATCATTCTCGATCAAATGATAACTAATGAGTTTTTGTTGATCGCGACAAAGGGGCATAAAAGCAAACTTATCACTCTTGGGAAAAATACAAATTGTATCTCCTTCTTGTTTTAATTCAACAGCATTTACAAATTTTTTATCTGCTATATATGCGTGATTAAACACACTATAAAATTCATTTTCATCATTTTTAAACAAAAAGTAATAAACTTTATCTTTTTTATCAAATCTTTCAGTTATAGAAATAGTATTAATTTCGTATTGAATTTCATAATTTCTGCTATGATAAATACAATACAAAAAAAATGAAAAGAGAAAAAGAACTAAAACGATATTTCTCCATTTTATTTTAATTTTCAGATGCATATTTCTTCTTTTCTCTCATCATAAATTCACTAATATTTGTCTCTATTTCAGGTAACCCTTTCGTATCAATATTGGTAAGTACAACTACCTCTTTTATTGTATCAATTGTAATTTTACCCCAAATTATTCCACGATACACTGACATATCGTTATACATATCTGGAGTAATTGCACTTAAACTATACCCAAACAAAACTCTCTTTTGACCAATTAGTATTCTCTTATTTGTAAGAGCAATAACGCAAGTAGAAAAAAAATCTAAAGGATTGTCGTTTTTTTGAGCAGCAAACGCATATATAACCTCTTCTCCAGGATTCAAATGTTTTAAAATAACACCACAGTGCTTTTTTAGTCGATGCCAAGTCACCGTTTTTGGATACCTTTTTTTAAAAGCAACTACTAATTCATATAAATTTGTCATCTTACCACCTCACGTGATGATTATAACATCTTTTTAGGATTCATCGCAAGAAAAGAAAGAAACTATAAATATTCAACAACATCAGCACTTTTATTTATTTTTTCAACCAAATCTTCACGATCATATTTATTAAAAATATTTACAAAATTACTTTTATCCATTAAAAACATATCATAAAATTTAGTAAAGATTTCTTTATAATTTTCAATACCTATTTCTTTTAAATAATCAATATTACGCTTGATTAACAAATAATAATTTAGAATATATTCATGTAATAAAGGGGGAATATTTGCACTAAATACTTTGATTTCTTCCTCATCAAATCCATAATCTAGTAAAAAATTCATTACGCATTCTCCTCCTTCCTAAAAATGAAATCAATAGCTTCTTTCATATCATTTTCGGATATAGAAGATTTATAAAATAAAGCAACCAACATAGCATCATTATAAGAAATATCTAGATTTAAATCAGCAAGTGCTTTTAAAGTGTTTTTTACCTCTTCATAACGATTAATATTTATTCCATTAATTGAAATATCCCAAGTTTCTCCATTTGAAACTAAATAAGATTCACAAATTTTATTCTCTACTTTTTGTAATTCTAAAGCAGAATTAAAGTTTTCATTCGAAATTACAAAATCAGGATTTTCAAGTTTATCTAATATTGTTTCATCCTCTAAATAACTTTTTAAAAGAGCATAATCATTTTGTTGGTCACTTTTTTGCTCAAAATTGGCATTTAATATTTTATCTATATCATAATTCTCTCCATTTTTATATGGAATATTTAATTCTTGATAAGTTTTCATATTTTGAGCAATAACATGAACAGTTTGAGCTTCTGTAATAATTTCTGGATATTTTCTTAAAAATGGTATTTCGTTAATTTCTGAATATTCATCCAATATAGTTTTGAAATCATAGTAATTAACAGCAAACAATCTTAAACAATACATACCATTAGCCTTTTGAATCGGAATATTATTTTCTACTAATAAATCAACTATTTGCCTAAATTTTTCTTCATCTTTTAATAGAAGAATAGAAATACCAAACTTATTAAAGCAATCAGAAAATAGGCTCATACTCTCCTCTGTATCCGCAATCAATTTTTTTTCTTTAAGAACATCTAACACAGTTAATATATTCATATTGTTGCCTCACTTAATAAGCCATCAAAGGAACATTTTTAGGATCCATACCATTTTCTTTAATATTGTTTATTATGTCTTCCAATTCTTCCTTTGTATATTTTTCTAACACATTTGGATTTAAATAAATATCTATCGGTTCTTTTCCAACATTCAATAACATATTTACTTTTTCAACTAAATTCTCATCAAGCATTAAATCCGTATGATTTACAAATATTTCAGTACCAACTTTAGAATTTCTAATAAATTTTATATTTTTTTCAATAATATCTGCATCAAAGTGATCCATTAAGTTATCCATATCTTGACCAGTAAAATCTAAATAATTAATACCATTATTAGATAGCAAGTTAATTAAATCTTCTTTGTGATCACTCATATCATTTGCATCATCTGTATCGCTTACATCATTTATTTCACTAACATAGTCAGTATCCATAGCTTCAATAGCAACTGGCTCTTCTTCAATTATAGCAAATGTATCTGTATTCTCTTCTTCAATAGGATCAGCATTTTTAGCTTCTGTAAACACATCGCTGATTGATTTTCCAGGTTGTTCTTTTTCTTTAATTTTTTCATCATAAGCAAATAAAGCATCTTCAGGGAACATTAAAATTTTAGCAGCTTCCCTTGCTTCTTCTTCCGTAAAATTAAATTGTTCAAGTAGAGAAACAATAGAATCCCTGGTAATACTTATTCTTCCAGATAAAGCTAAATCAATGTATTCATTTAATTTTTCTTGATTTACTAAAGCACTATCACGTTTAGTACTTAATTCATCGATATTTTTAATTGCTTCATCCATATCCTCTTGCACTTTTGCTAATTGCTTTTCAGCTTTTTTAGTATCTGTAGTTATAGTATCAAGCTCTTCAGGCAATGAATGAGTTAGTTTTTCTAACAAATCTTGAGGATTAAAATCGATATCCAATTGTTCCAATACAACGGCATAATCCTCACGATTAATATTGGATAATAAATTGTTTAACTTATCCCCTTGTGTATTTAATTCATTATATAATTGTTCTAACTCTTGAATTCTATTTTGTAATTCTTTCTTTTCTTCTGTAGTTTGTAACTTTACTTCCATAGCATAATCACGTTGTTTATCTATATCAACTAATATAACACTATGTTCTCCTCTTAAATTATACAATCTGTCTAGTAAAGCACTAATTTCTGGTGATAATGCTTGCATACTAATCACTCCCATATTCTAAATAAAATTATATCAAAAGAAAAACAACTTGTAAACTAGATATTTGCTTACAAGTCTTCTTTTTCAGAATTTACAACATAAAGTTTATTATCATCTTTTACAACAATTATTTTAACTTTAGAATCATACCCCAAGTCTTCTTTATAAGAAATAGTTGCATGAATTAAATAAGCTTCTAAATCATTATCTTGTATTTTATAAGTAGTATTTTCCAAATCAGATATTTCTACATTTGTAACCTCTGGCAAACTTTGATTTCTACTATTTGTAGAATTATCTTCAACAAATTTATATAAAGTATCCATAACTATATTTTGGAATTTTTCCTTTTCGCTAGGGTAGATAAAATCAAGAGCACCTACATCGTACTTATTTACCTTATTACTTATCGTATATAAATCAATCAAATATAATTCCCCCAAATATCTTGCATATTCCTCGTAATTAATAGTATCACTTTCTAAAATACTTTTTAATTTAGAAAAAGCCTCTTTATAAATCGGAGTATCTCTATCTTCTAAAACATAATCAAAATTTTTAATTGAATCTACAACCTCTACAACATTTTCAGGTTGAGCATTTCTATGTGTACAAAAATACCAAATTCCTAACCCGCTACCTATTATTAAAATCAGTACTAAAATTATTATAAGTCTCTTTTTTTTTGTCATATTATCTTCCCCATATCTTTATAGCGTAAATTATACCACGTATAACACAATTTAGTAAATAAATTAAAAATTCTTCATAAATTTTTATAACTTTTATTAAAAAGATTGCATTTTTCTCTAACTTTTGCTATTATTGAAGCACGCAGGTGTAGTACAATGGTTAGTATACGACCTTGCCAAGGTTGAGATGGCGGTTCGATCCCGCTCACTTGCTCCAGATTGATAGGAAACTCGGAAAATTCTTCGAGTAGTAATATACATTAACTAGAAGTACGTTC
>CANRPZ010000036.1 GCA_947632625.1 uncultured Bacilli bacterium
TTAGCATATTCATCTTTTAAAAGTTTCTTTTCTGTTTTCATTTTTTACCTTTCTAATTCATTCAACCAAAACCCATTGGATTGAATCTGACTTGCTATTATAAAGTTTCCTTTTATCTTTTCAAGGCTTTCGACAAAAATAGAAAAAACTTTTAAAAAAGTGACAAAATATATAACAGAGTAAAAAGTGGTAAAAATTTAAAATTTTTAGAAATATGTTGAAAAAATAAGATACTTTCTTATAGTATCCTACTTTTCTTCTTTCTTTGCTTTAATTTCATCCCTATAGAAGAATTTCTACCTCATCACCTGTTTTTAAAAGAGTTGCATTAGCATCATCAATATCAATATGAAAAGCAAGAGTTCCATTTTCACTTATTTTAATATGAGCATCTAAAAGACAAGATTTTGCTCCGGAAACTTTTACTTGGACAATTTGATCATTCACAACATTCCATTCTTTTGCGACTTGCTCATTCATATGAATATGTCTTTGCGCGATTATACAAGAGTTATCTAATGTGATGCTTCCTTTTTCACCGATAATGGTTAAGGATTCACTTTCACTTAAATTTCCACTTTTACGTACTGGAGGATTTATACCAAGTTTTCGAGCATCGCTATAAGCAAGTTCAACTTGATTATACTTTCTAAAAGGTCCTACAATACGAACATTTTCTATGGTACTTTCTCCTTTTTTTATTGTAACCGTTTCATTACAAGCAAATTCTCCAATTTGAGATAAATCATTTCGTTTGGTTAAAGGAGTAGAATAAATTTTTTTATACATTTCCTCCGTTAAATGTACATGGCGATTACTTATTTCTACTTTTACTTTTTTCATTTATTTCACCTTCATTATTTTATAAAATCTCTTTTTAAAATTACTATTCGTATTTTATCATATTTTTTGACCATATTAAATAGAAAGGAGGCAATCGATGAAAAATCAAAATTGTGGCGACTGCAAAGATTCAAAACAAGGAAAAGCATATATTGACCAAGAAACAGGTTTACTCTGTGTTGAAATTTTAGAAAAGTATGAAAAACCACATGGTAAAAAAACATTAGTTCCTTATATTTGTACCACTTGTGGAACTGTGAATTGGAAATGTATCGATCCTGATGAAAAAGAATGTTAAAAGAGACTTTTTAGGTCTCTTTTATGATTTATTTTGAAATTCTGTAACTAGTTTTACTTTATTTAATTTCGCATTTTTTTATTATACTTATATATTATTAATATATTGATTTTATATTATTATAATATTGACTTTATTAGATAAATACCCTATACTTATATTAGAAAGTAGGTTTAAAATATGGCAAAAATAAATGAGCCTATCAATATGAGTTTTCGAGTAGATAAAGAATTAAAACAAAAGGCAGATAAGCTTTTTAAAGAACTTGGTTTGAATACAAGTGTTGCGCTTAATATGTTTCTTGCTCAATGTGTTCGAGATCAAGCCTTACCATTTGTACCAAGTCGCGCAGATAATGTAAATAATGAAGATGCTTCCTCAAATCCAGATGGAGGAAAAAGTAGTTATTATGACTTTGAAAAAATACTTTAAGAAATATAAAGTATTTTTTTAATTAATAAACTAAAACAATACGAAAGCCTCTATCATTTAAAGCTTCTCCTATTCTTGGGATAATACCCTCTACTTTATATATACAACGCAAATTAGGAATTTCCTTTTTTTACACATAAAAAACTGCTAATTGAATATACAATTACCAGTCCAAATACGATTTTTATCTTCATCAAATATATTACAGTCATCACAAATTGTTTGGTTGTTTTCTTTTTGACAATTTGTACAAGTTGCCTTTTTGCATTCCTTATTGTTTACCTTACACAATGGGGTTGTATTTATAACGACTAAAAAACTGGCAAAGGCGATTATAATAAGTGCAAAGCTTAAAAAGATACTAAACTTTTTTAGAGATATTTCCTTATTCATTTGCATCCTCCAAAAAGCATTATAATTGTCTCAACCACAAATAATACGGATAAGAAACTAATAAGGATAGCTTGCCAAACTTTAATTTTCAAACTTACATCACCCTTCTAATTCCAACGCATTTATTTTCATCAAATACAAATTCAATTATATCTATAGGATGGAAAGTACCATCAAATATAACCTCTTCTTGATAATCAAGAATTAAACGGTCGTATAAGTTGTAGCCTTTATTACAATATTTAGCCATTAAACTTAACAATGCAATATTATGCGTTACAATTAAAATATCTTTTTCTGGCGACAAAAGAATATCGAGTAGAAAATCTTCCATTCTTTTTTGCACCTCATAAATTGATTCGCCATTTTCTAATTTATAATTAAAATCGTGTTCTTGCATTCCTTTTAAATAACGAAATTCATTGCTACCCAGATCTCCAACTACGCGTTCGTTTAGTCTTTCATCTACAATTACATCTAAATTTTTCTCTTCTGCCATATATTTTCCAGTATTAATCGCACTAAAGTAACTTGATGAATAAACCATTTGGATATTTTCTAAATCCTTTATATGAGTTAAGGATTTAGCTTTTTCTTCCCCTTCAACGCTTAAAACTGTTTGTTCTCTTAATTGTTTAAACGTTGTATGTTTTGGATAAACCACTCTTAATTTTGTCATTAAGTTATTGCTTACAAAATATAAATGTTTCATTAAAATAACCTCCCAATTACACCATAAGATACAACCAGCATAATAACACCTGCCATAACAACACCTAAAAAGGCCGCAAGTAGAGATTTTTTCTTATCCATATTTAGTAAAGCCGAAATTAAACATCCCATCCATGCTCCAGTTCCAGGAAGGGGAATTCCAACAAATAAGAATAATCCTAAATATTTTAAATTTTCAATTTTTTCTTGTTTCGAATGAGCTTTTTCTTCACACCAAGTAACGACACGTCCTAAATGTTTTAACTTTCTCATAGAACGAAATATTGGATTAATTAACCAAAGAATAAATGGAATAGGAATAATATTACCAATAAAGCAAACTAAAAAACTTTGCCACATAGGTAAATCGAGTAAACTTGCTGCGATTAAGCCTCCTCTTAATTCTAATATTGGAAACATACTTATTAAAAAAACAAGTAAGTATTTACCAAAAAGTGTTGCTGTTATACCACCAAAGATGGAAACGAAAAAACGAGCTAATTTTTGCGTCACTTTTTTTCCTCCTTCTACTTTAATTATTATTATCATATCATAAAATAAGTGTAAATGTAAAAAAGTTATTTTACCAAAAGCAAAATAACTTAAATACTATTATCTCTTAATTGAGCATTAAAGGCATGTTCCACATTTTTAATTATTGTATTAAATATTTCCATAACCTCTTCTTCTTGTAAAGTTCTTGTAGGATCTTTAAATGTTAGTTTGTAAGCAATGGATTTTTTACCTTTTTCAATTTCAGGATATAAATCGAATACATCACAGCTAGAAAGAATTCTTTTTCCAGAACGAATGATTTCTTTTTTAATCATTTCACTATCAATTGTATTTTCAACTATAAATGCTACATCCTTTATAATTTCTGGATATTTATTAGCTTCTTTAAACTTAATTGGCTTTATTAAAGCATTATATAGTAATTTCATATTTAATTCACAAACATAGATTTCTTCTTTTTTAATGCTTGGATGAATTCTACCGATAATACCTATTGGTTCTTTATCTAAATAAATACGAGCACTTATACCAGGATGCAAACTATCAATTTCTTCACTTTTAAACGTAATTCTATTTTTAAATCCTAAATAGTCTAATAAATTTTCAACAATTCCTTTTAATAAGTAAAAATCAACTTTTACAAATATTTGTTGCCATTCATTAATTAAGTAATTTCCTTTCATTAGAATTGCTACTTTAGTTGTTTCGTTAAATTCATTATCATACGTTTTAGCAATTTCGTAAATGCAAACATCTTTTACATTTCTTTTTTTATTATATTCATATGTATTTAACAAAGAAGGTAGGATTGTAGTACGAATTATACTTTTATCAATACTCATAGCATTGGGTAATGTAATAGCTTCTTTGTTTTCATAGCAAAATAGTTTTGCCATACTAGGACTCGTTAGTGTATAGGTTTTTACCTCATCTAAACCAAGAGTTCTTAAACGTTTTGATATTTCTTTACGTATTTTAACATCCCCAACGTATTTTCCTTGTCTAGTGCTTACTTTAGGTAAGGTAGAAACAAGATTTTGATAACCATAAAGTCGACCTATTTCTTCAGCAATGTCATTTACATTAGGGTCAATATCTAATCTTCTACTTGGAATCGTTACGGTAAAGGTATCATCTTTTAAAGTATATAAGAAGCCTAAACGATCTAGTTCTTTTTCCATATCTTTGGTATCAATTTGAATTCCAAGCATAGTATTTACATCATCCTTTTTAAAGGTTACTATTTTTGGGGTTTTGTCTACTTTATCATGTTTTACAGTGTCTTTTAAAATAGTAGCATGGGCATATTTTTCAAGTAAATGGCAAGCTCGATCGATAGCCATATTCGTATATTCATAGCTTAAGCCTTTTCCATATCTTATAGATGCTTCACTTTTTAAATTTAAATGGCTTGCCGTGTTACGAATACTTACGGGATCAAAAATAGCACTTTCGATTAAAATCGTTTTGGTATTTTCATCAACCTCGGTATTTTCTCCACCCATAACGCCTGCAATACATACAGGTTTTTCTCCGTCTGTAATTACTATATCACTTGATTTTAATATTCGTTCTTTACCATCCAAAGTGGTTATTTTTTCATTTTCTTTAGCATCACGAACAAGGACGTAATCTTTTAATTTATCTTTATCAAAGAAATGCAAAGGTTGGCCAAACTCAAGCATAACATAGTTTGAAATGTCTACAACATTATTTATTGGACGCATTCCTGCACTTATTAATCTTTTTTTAATAAATTCAGGACTTTCTTTTATTTCGACATTCGTAACCATTTTTGCTAAATAATAAGGACATTTTTCAGTTTTTACCTCTAATTTAAAATGATTGATTACAGAATCACTATCCTCTTTATAGGAAAGGGGTGGTAGCGTTACTTTTTTATTTAAAATAGATGCTATTTCATAAGCAAAACCTATATGATAAAAGCAATCATTATTACGATGTTTATGGATATCAAGTTCATATTTTGTATCTGTGTATCCTAAATATTTTAAAGCATCTATTCCTATTGGAGCGCTACTATCAACCTCATAAATTCCTTTGTTGTATGTTTCTTCGGTTTTTTCTTCAAGACCTAGTTCGAATAATGCACAAAGCATTCCATTTGATTCAACCCCACGAATTTCACTTTTTTTAATTTCAAAATTGCCTGGTAAAATAGCTCCTGGTAGTGCAACAATTACTTTCAAGGATTTTCGAACATTAGGAGCACCACATACAATTTGGTATATATCATTTTCATTTACTTTTACTTGGCATACATGTAAGTGATCACTATTGGGATGAGGAACGCATTCTAAAATTTCACCGATTGTTAAATTTTCTATATGATTTGTTATAACATTTTCTACGTTAATTCCAGCCTTGGTAATTTTAACAGCTAATTCTTTAGGGTCTTCTTCTTTTATATCAACATAGTCACTTACCCACTCTAAACTAATCATCGTTTTTCTCCCTTCTATCAAAGTTTTTAATTTCTCTTAAATCGGTTTGATAAAATGTCCGAATGTCATTAATACCATACTTTAGCATAGCAAGACGTTCTGCTCCAAAGCCAAAAGCAAATCCACTCCATATTTTAGGATCATATCCACAATTTTTTAAAACATTTGGATGAACAATTCCAGCACCACTTACTGTAATCCAACCAGTATTTTTACATAGCGAACAACCTTTTCCTTTACAATTAAAGCAAGAGATATCTGTTTCAACAGATGGTTCTGTGAATTGGTAATAGCTTGGTCTAAAACGAACCTCACAATCTGGTCCAAATAGCTCTTTAAAGATAACATCGAACGTTCCTTTTAAATCCGAAAGACTAATATTCTTATCTACCAATAATCCTTCAATTTGCATGAATTGATGAGAATGGGTTGCATCATCATCATCTCTACGGTATGTTTTTCCCGGACAAATCATTCGAATGGGTTTATTTCCTCCAGCACTCAACATAGTTCTAGCTTGAACAGGAGAGGTTTGACTACGCAAAAGAATTTCTTCCTCTTTTATATAAAAAGTATCTTGAGCATCTCTTGCTGGATGGCCTTTTGGAATATTTAAAAGTTCAAAATTAAAGCGATCTTCCTCTATTTCAGGGCCATCGACGACATCATATCCCATGGACATACAAATTGTTTCCACCTCTTCAATGATGTGTTCCAAAATATTTGGTGAACCGGTTTTAATTTTTACCCCTGGCAAAGTAATATCTATTTTTTCCTTTTCTAGTTTTTCTTTAATTTCTAATTCCTCATAGTATTTCATTTTTTCTTCTATTTCATTTGTAATGGATGTCTTTAGATCATTTAAAACTTTACCAAATTCTTTTTTTTCTTCATTTTGTAACTCTTTTAAATGCATTGTAAATTCATTTATAGGCCCTTTTTTACCTAAATAGGTAATTTTTAACTCATTGATTTCTTTTAAATCTTTAGCTTTGGCAATCTTTTCTTTTATTTCTTGTTCTAAAGCTTCTAATTTTTCTTTCATTTTTTCTTCCTCCTTTAAACTAAATAAAAAATCCCTTACAAATTGTAAGGGACGAAAAACTTTTTTCCGCGGTACCACCCAAATTCTAGAAAAACTCTAGCACTTATTTTAGATTTAACGCATCTTTACGATAAAATTAAAGCAAGTGAATTTCGCATTTATTCTTTATCTTTAGATCTCTCAGCCCTAAATCTAATCTCTGTTTGAAGATAGAATAAACCTACTTAAAATTGCTCTCAAACATTTTATTGAGTTTATTATAGCACATAAATTTCATTTACGTACAATCTTTTTGTGCTATTTCTATATTATTTAAATTAATATTGTTAAAATTATCTATTTGAAAAGAAGCGTTCTTTACAAGTTGGTTATATCCACTTTTCATAATTTCGTCAGCTAGACCAAATACTTGAGCAAAGGATAAATATCTATCCCATAGAATTACCTCTTCAGGATTTTTATCTACAAAATTACCAAAATCCGAAAGAAAGTTTTTGAATGAAATTAATTTTTGTAATTCTTCTACTCCTTTATTTGTTCTTAATAAATGGTTATTTAAAGCTTCATAGTAAGAACTATTTTTTACATCTTTTCCAATTCCAATAACACTCTTAATTATATACAATACATAAAAAGGTATGAATAATAAAACATAGGATAATATAAAAATTGGTATGATACTTAAAAAGCCAGATATAAATCCAAGTAAGATGGAAATAGTAATACTAGTTATTAAATGAGCTTTTCTCATTTTCTTGAATTCCGCCATATTATTAAAATTATTTTTCTTTTTTTCTTCATCTTGATGATAATAAAGATTTAGCTTTCTACCATCTTCCAAACAATACTTAAACCATTCATTATAGTTAATATTTTTTAAATCGTTTGTTTGCACTAAATTCAAAATATATTTTTCGTTATCAAGTAAATGTTCATCTACTGGTTTTAATATTTTAATAAAGTATTTATCCATTTCTTTATTTAGTGAAAGATACTTTTTAGCACATAAATCAAGTACAACAGCTATGATATCTTTTTCATTTTCAATTTTAGAATCAAATAAAAGTGAGGTTACACCAATACCATAATTATTTGGTAGTTCTCTATAATAAATATAAGGATTAGCTTTTTTAATTGCTTTATTTTCTTTATGAATAAAACTTTTACCTTTTATTTTTCCTAATGCGCTTCCTATCATTGCTGATATGTATAAAAATAAAATAAAAATTAATATAAACAAAACTAAAGCTTTGATTGAGTTTGTTTGAAAAAAGCCAGTTTCAGTTAAAGGTGTTTTATACACTTTTATTATGCCATAGATAAGACCCACAATAAATAAAACATTTAATAGTAATAAAATTAGCCAAACTACTAAAGGAAATTTTAATTTTTCTTTGTATTGGGTTTCTTCACTTTTCATATTTCTTTCCTTTCAATTAGAACTGTAAAATTCTATACTTTTTCTAATTTTATTATAGCATTAATCCTATAAATTTGGGAAAGAAATTTATATTTCAAGACATTGTCAATATTTTAAAAATACATTAATAATATTATTTCAATTATTTTAATTTTATAATTGAATTTAAATAATAGGTGTCTTCTACTTTTTTAAATTGATATTGATAGCGATTTAGTTTACGAGCGTTTACACTTAAATCATTCTCACTAACGTTTGTTAATATTGGTTCATATAGGTTATCAAAAGTATAGAAAGCCCCATCGCTCGCGTTATAAATTGTAGCATTGGTAATCATATACAAAACATTTCCATCTTCATACATATCGTCAATTTCTTCTAAAATTTTATTGGTTATAGAAGGACATTTGTTATTGTCTGCCGTAAATCGATCCTTTTCTTTATTGTACTTAAAGTTTAAACAATTATAAGTAAAATTAGTAGGATTGTAGTAAGTAACAGAACCAAATAATTTTTCAAAAGCTTCTTTTAAAACACTACCTTCAACGGAAATACTTACCGAATTGGTTTTAATATTTTTACTACTTACTTGATGGTAAGCTAAATTCAGTAGAACACTAGATTTCATTTCACTTATTTCTTTATCACCGCTATATAAGTAGTAAGCACTTACATTATCTGCGTTTAATGATAGTTTGACACTATCTAATAAATAACCATAATTTTCAATATACCATTTTTTATCTTTTACAGGCTCTTGTATTTCGCTTGAATTTTCGGATTGTTCATCCTTTGTAACAGGATTTGTTTCACAATTACCATTTCGTTCACATTCTGATTTCATAAAATCGAAATAACGAGCGTCAAATAAACAATAACCAAAATAAACAAGAGCAGCAAATAAGGCAATTATAAGTACATTTCTTTTAAAAATTGCTGAATTTTTGCTTCTTAATATTTGTTGTTCTTCATTATCAACACGATCCATAAATTCGTTGTTTACGTCTTCTAATAATTCGTTTTTTATTTCTTCTTTATATTCTTTTGTACATGCAACAATAGTATTTTTAACCTCTTTTTCTACCTCTTCTAAAACTTTGCTCTTAACATTTTCGAGAACATCTTTTTTGATATTTTCTTCATGATTTTTAGAGTTTTCTTCTTTAGACATAAAAATCCCCTCTTTCATGCCCGTTATTATAACACAAAATGTAAAAAAAAACACTTTTTTTAATCAAAGAGTGTCTTTTTTAGTAGTTTTCAGCTTTTAATTCCATAAAACTTTGCGGATGCTTACAAACTGGGCAAACAACTGGAGCTTTATTACCAACTGTAATATGACCACAATTACGGCAAATCCAAACTTTTTCTTCTCCTTTTTGGAATACTAAATTATCTTCAATATTTCCAACAAGTTTCATGTATCTTTCTTCATGATGTTTCTCTATTTCTCCAACCATTTCAAAAAGAGTAGCAATATCGTTAAATCCTTCTTCACGAGCAGTGGCAGCAAATTCTTTATACATTTCTGTCCATTCGTAATTTTCACCACTTGCAGCATCTTTTAAATTCGTTAAAGTATCTGGAATATCACCATCATGTAATTGTTTAAACCATAATTTGGCATGTTCCTTTTCATTGTTTGCTGTTTCTTCAAAAATAGCAGCAATTTGTTCATAACCATCTTTTCTAGCTTTTGATGCGTAATACGTATATTTATTTCTTGCTTGGCTTTCCCCAGCAAACGCAGCCATTAAATTAGCTTCGGTCTTACTACCTTTTAATTCCATTTCTATTACCTCTTTTCCAATATTTATTATACAAATTTCTAAATTTAAAGTAAAGTTTTTATTTATTAAAATGCTAGAGCAAGGCGAAAAGCATGATCCGTGTGCGCCTCCCCTGTGCGACACTCAAAAGTGAAAACACCGCTCTCAAAACCGCTAATGTAATTGCCACCACGAGAGAACCAAGTATAGTTACACCAACCTTCATCGTGATACCATCCGCTAATTATTCTAGTTTGTGTTTGGGCTCCATTTGTTGTTCCAGTATATTTTTCAAGTATAAATGGTCCAATTTCACCAATAGCATCACCGAGTATTCTATTTGAATACTGATAATCTTTAACACTATATTTATAAACATCATAATATCTCTCGTCTTTTAAATCATCTGCACTTAATCCACTTTTTGAATTATCATTTTCATCTAGCACTACATCCATTACGTATTCCCATGAACCTCCACTCATATCATAAATACCAGTGTAGTTATTAGTAGTACTTGCCATAACACTTTCTGGACTAAAATATTGATAATTTACATTCCCATCTTTTCCTTTGTCTGTCCATTCATATTCATTACAAGCATTGGGATAATCCGTACAAGATTCATTTGTTCCTGTATATCCTGTTGTTGGCTCTGTTTTCGCAGCATATCCTGTTAATCGGCTTGAATTATTATTAATACGGATATCGCTACATTCTTTTGTATCCTTATCACATCTTCCATAAATAGAATTAGTTAAATAAGCAATTGCTCCCCATTCTGTATTCTTTAACATATGACTTTGGTATTCTTTTTTATAATCTAAACTATAATTATACATTTTGCCTACACTTATATTTCTCCAACTATATTCATTTGGTTTTATGATAATTTTAGATACATCTCCATCTTGTTGCGCTTCTACTGTACTTGTGGCTCCTTTGTATCCCGTTTCAAACTTTCCTACCCAGATACCATTTGTTCCAAATGCTGTAAACGCTGGATGCGTCATCCATTTATTTACAGCACAGCTTCCTTTTTCGCCACTTGCTGGTGCTACGCATTCAGTATCATTATTTGTTGTATCCTCTAAACCAAATTGTATTTCAATTGGTTTTGACTTTTCCTCATATGGTATTGTTTCTCTTTGGTTATACTCTCCCATATTGAATATTTGATATCTGTATTTTGGTATCCATACAAAATAACTTTCAATATCACTTTCTGGTATTTCTTGATCATCTTGGTAACTTTCTGCGGTTTTACCATTCGTTAGTATTACCGCATTTGCCCACTCTTGATTATCATAGCTATACCATTGTTTTGTTGTATCTGCTTTGGTTACTGCACCTGTGTCTTTATCAACTTTTACTGCTACTAATCCTTCTTTTAATACTGGATCTGCTTCATTTAATATACTTTCTTGATACTTATTAAAATTGATTGTACATTTTATTTTTCTTTGTTTGTTACTATCCTTTATTTCTAAACTCCATGAGCTATTGTTCCAATCTGCTTCTACATCATTCTCACAAGTTACTTTATCTACTTTATATCCTTCTCCTTTATTTGGGAAAGATAAATGATTTGTTTCTTTATCATTTACTGTAAAGGCGAGTATTATATCTCCACCAACAAAATCTGGTACTATTCCTTTTAATACATTAAAAGACTTTTCTTCCTTATACAATGCAAAAGTTCGGTATAGTTTTATACCGCCGATAATTAATAGAAATAATAAAATTGCTCCAATTAAAATTTTCTTTTGTTTTGTATTTTT